>JBKPHT010000299.1:0-20127 GCA_046730015.1 Actinomycetota bacterium | reverse complement strand
TGGTTGACCTGGTCTGAGGCCGCTGCCTACCATGTTGCGCCCCTTCCCCCGCCACCGGACACACGGAGCCACATGTCCCTCGAACTCGGGCTCGACCCGCTGACGGAGCTTGCCGACCGCATCCGCGCGCGTCAGGACCGGGTCGCGGTGGTCGGTCTCGGCTACGTGGGACTCCCGCTGCTCGTGTCCGTGGCGGACGCGGGCTTCCCGACCCTCGGGTTCGACGCCGACACCGAGAAGGTCGCGCTGCTGCGCGAGGGCCGCTCCTACATCGTCGACGTCACCGATTCCGACGTGGCGAGCGTCGAGCACGGCGGGTTCTCGACGGACTCGGCCACACTTGCGGACGCCGACGTGATCCTGATCTGCGTCCCGACGCCGCTCACGGACCACGCGCCCGACCTCTCCCAGGTCCGCCAGGCCGCCGAGGACGTCGGCGGACCGGCCGACGCCGACGAGGAATGAGCGGGGCTAGTGGGTGGCCCGGTGGGCGGCGCCGCAGCGGCGGCACGTCGACCGCCAACCGGCCGGGGTGACCTGGACCGCCAGCCACCCGCCGCAGTCGGGGCAGTAGCGCCACGGGTCGGACGGCCCGCCGCAGCCGGGGCACTCCGCCGCCGGGCGGCCGCAGCCCGTGCAGTGGCCGCTCCCACCTGGGGCCACCGGCGGGACAGCCACGTCAGATCACCTTCGACAGCGACCCGATCGGCATCTTCAGCCCCTTCAGCATGACGACGTCCTCCCGGGGCGACCGGCCGAGGGTGGTCAGGTAGTTGCCGGTGATCAGGGCGTTGATGCCCGACGTCATCCCCATCTCCTGCAGGTCGCCCAGGGTCACCTCCCGCCCCCCGGCGTAGCGGAGGATCACCGAGGGCAGCGCCAGGCGGAACAGGGCGATCCAGCGGATCGCCTCCAGCGCCGCCACCAGCGGCCGTCCGGCCAGAGGTGTGCCCGGCCGGGGGTCGAGGAAGTTGACCGGCACCTCGGCCGGGTCGACCTCCCGCAGCTGGCCGAGCAGCTCGATGCGCTGGTCGTCGGTCTCGCCCATGCCCAGCAGCACGCCACAGCACAGCTCCATGCCGTGCCGGCGGACCAGCGCGCAGGTGTCGGCCCGCTCCTCCCAGCTGTGGGTGCTCACGATCGACGGGAAGTGCGACCGGGCCGTCTCCAGGTTGTGGTTGTAGCGGTGGGTGCCGGCGGACGCCAGCCGGGCGGCCTGGCCGCCGTCGAGGATCCCGGCGCTCACCGCAACCTGGAGCCCCGTCTCCCGACCGACCAGCGGCACCACCTCCTCGAGGTGGGCCATCAGCCGTTCGTCCGGGCCCCGGACGGCGTACACCAGGCAGAACTCGCTCGCCCCGAGCTCGGCCGTCTCCTGCGCCGCCGCCAGCACCTCGTCGTGGGACAGGAGCGGCACCGCCTTCACCGGGGTGTCGTACCGGGACGATTGGGAGCAGAACTGGCAGTCCTCCGGGCAGCCGCCGGTCTTGGCCGACAGGATGCCCTCGATCTCCACCATGTCGCCGCACCAGGCCACCCGCACCGCGTGGGCGGCGTCGGCCAGCGCGGGCACGTCGCCGTCGGGCAGCGCGGACAGGGCGGCGAGCTCGTCGAGGGTGAGCTGGCGGCGATCGTCCAGCAGGGCCCGGCGGGCGGCGGCGATCAGATCGGGACCGGAGGCGACGGGGTCGGGCACGGCCGAGACGCTAGTGCCGTGTCAGGGCCTCCCCACCCGGGAACGAGGCCAGGAGACGTCAGCGGCTGGCCTGGAACGCCACCCGCAGCGCGGCCGGGTCCTCGATGCAGCGGCCCGCGCCCAGCACCACCGACTCCAGCGCGTTCTCGACCAGGTGGACATCGATCTCGGTCTCGTGCGCGATCCGCTGGTCGAGCCCGGCCAGCATCCCGCCCCCGCCCACCAGCACCATCCCCTGGGAGATGAGGTCGTGCGCCAGCTCCGGCGGGGCACTGCCCAGGCACGCGATGACCGACTCGACGATCTCGGTGATCACGTCGTCGATCGCGGCCCGGATCTCGGCCGGCGTCAGGATGACGGTCTTCGGCAGCCCGGACGCCAGGTCGCGACCCCTGACCTCGGCCTTCAGCTCGTCGCGCACCGGCCACGCCGACCCGATGGCCACCTTGATCTCCTCGGCCGTCCGCTCCCCCACCGCGATGCCGTACTCCCGCCGGACGTAGGACTGGATGGCGGCGTCGATGTCGAAGCTGCCCACCCGGACGGCGTCGAGCCCAACCACCCCGCCGAGGGAGATGAGCGCGGTCTCGGTCGTCCCACCGCCCACGTCGATGACCAGGTTGGCCACCGGCTCGTGGATCGGCAGACCCGACCCGATGGCCGCCGCCATCGGTTGGTCGATGAGGAATGCGTCGGTCGCGCCCGCCCGGCGGGCCGCCTCGGCCACCGCCCGGCGCTCGACCTCGGTGATCGCCGACGGCACGCAGACCACCACCCGGGGCCGGTTGAACCGCCCGACCCGAACCCGGTGCAGCAGCAGCCGGATCATCCGCTGCGTGACGTCGAAGTCGGTGATCGCCCCCTTCCGGAGCGGCCGCTCGGCCACGATGTCGGACGGCGTCCGGCCGATCATCTGCCAGGCGTCGTGCCCCATGGCCAGCACCTCGCGGGTGCGGGTGTTGAGGGCGATGACGGTCGGCTCGTTGAGCACGATCCCCCGCCCCCGCTCGTAGACGAGGGTGTTGGCGGTTCCGAGGTCGATGGCGAGGTCGCGGGCCACCGGCTCAGCGCTTCCACCAGCGCCGGGCCTGCACCTGTTCGTCTCGCGGCGCCAGCGCCTGCATCTCGCGCCGGAAGTTGTCGATGCCGGCCTCCAGCGACGACGGCGGCCGGTTGCGGACGTAGAGCACCAGGCCGCCGACGACGGAGATGACCACGGCGATCATGAGGAACGCGACGGCGCCCACGGTGTCATCCGGCTCCTGCGTCGACGATGTGCTGTGCTTCGAGCCCCCAACTCTCGCCCCCGGACCAGATCTCTCGCTTCCAGATGGGGACGGACCGCTTGAGCGCGTCGATGCCGAACCTGGCGGCGGCGAAGGCCTCGTCCCGGTGGGGCGCCGACACAACGACCACGACCGCGCTCTCGCCCACCTCCAGCACCCCGACCCGGTGCAGCAGAGCCAACCGCCCGACGGTCGGCCACCGGGCCCGCAGCTCGGCCTCGAGCTCGGCCAACTTGGGCACGACCTGGGATTCGTAGGCTTCGTACTCCAGGCGCTCGACCCCGGGCCGGCCCTCGGCGTGGTCACGGGCCGTGCCGGAGAACAGCACCAGGCCCCCGCAGTCGGGGCGGACCGCCCACTCGACCGCCGCGCCAACCGGCAGCGGCGCCGCGGACAGGCCCAGCCACGTGTCGCCGTCGGGGGGGACGACTGGCTCGGCCGTCACGGCGGGGACGGGTCGCGACGTGCTCATCAGCCCCTCATGCTACGTGGGCGCCGACGCCGACGAGAGCCAACGCCGCGGCCCGGTGGCGGCGACCCGCCGTTATCCTCCGGCAGTGCCCTTCGACGACCACGCCGAAGAGGAGGGCTCCTCGGGGTACAGCCCGCCGCCTCACCCCGACGATCGGCTGTGGCGCCATCCGTCCGAGCTACGGTCCCACCCGATCGTCCCGATCGTCGCGCCCGCGGGGCCCGACCTGGTGCCGACTCCTCCGGCCCCCCGGCACCGCCGGCCCTGGGGCGCGATCGTCGCCGCCGGCACCACCGGCGCGGTGCTGGCGGGTGCCGGGGTCGCGCTGTTCGGCGTCGGCGAGCGGGTGGTCGAGCGGGAAGTGGTCGAGCGGGTGGCGCTCAACACCGTGTCGCCCCTGGTCGACGGCGTGCCGGCGGTGTCGGCCCGGCAGAAGGTGACGCCCGCGGTCGTCGGCATCGAGGGACCGGGGGCGACGGGCACGGGCACAGAGGTCGTCGGGTCGGGGGTGGTCGTCCGCGACGACGGCATCGTCGTGACCAGCGCCGCACTGTCGCCTGCGGGCGGCGAGCTGTCGGTGAGCCTGCCCGACGGCCGCACCGTGGCCGCGGCGCCGGTCGGCAGCGACCCGGTGACCGGGCTGTCGGTGCTCGACCTGGAGGGAGTCGGCTACGCCGCCAGCGTCCTCGCCACCGGCGGCGCCCTCGACGAGGGCGAGTCCGCGTATGCAGTCAGCGCCGGTCCGGCCGGCCGGACCACCACCGCCGGCGGGGTCGTCGGCCTGACCCACCGGTTCGTCGGACCCGACGGCGGCGCGCTCGACGGCGTCGTGGTCGCCGGCCCGGCGTCGCCCGAGAGCCTCGGCGGCGCGCTGGTCGACCAGCGGGGCGTGGTGATCGGCGTGACCACCGCGGTCGACGGCGGGTCGTGGTACGTCGCCCCCATCGACGTCGCCCGCAAGGTGACCGACGACCTGCTGACCGACGGCCGGGTCGAGCACTGCTGGCTGGGGGTGGAGAGCAGCTCCGACGGCACCGAGGGGGCGCTGGTCGAGTCGGTCATGCCGGGCAGCCCCGCCGACCTGGGCGGTCTCGAGGTCGGCGACGTGGTGACCGAGGTCGACGACCGGTCGGTCCGGCGGATGCCCGACCTCATGCTGGTCATGCGGGCCCGGTCGCCGGGCGACCGGGTCGACGTCACCGTCGCCCGGCCCGACGGCTCGTCCGCGACCCTGGTGCTCACCCTCGACGCCCGCCCGGCGGGCTAGGGAGAGCGGCTACCGGCGGAGCCAGCGGCGGGCGGCAACCACCGCGCCCGCGGCGAGCCCGGCCAGGCCGACGCCGGCCGCACCGAGGGCCACCTCCTGGCGCCGCCGGGGGCTGAGCGTGGCCCAGGCGCCGACCTCGTGGGCCTCGACGCAGGCCTCCTCATTCGACACCGTCGCCGCCCAGCCCGCGGCCTTGAGCCGGTCGCTCGCCACCACCCAGGGGTGCAGGGTGTAGGGCATGAGCTCGGCCGGCGTCGGACCGAGGCCCCACCGGTACCGCCACCGGACCAGGCGCCCGGCCACTCGGGCCGGCAGCCGCACCTTGGGCGGCGCCCCGGTCAGCGACCGGACGTCGTGGCCGGGGATCGACCCATCGGGCGCCACGTTGAACGCCCCGTCCAGCCGGGCCCGCCGGCCGAGGTCGACCGCGGCGGCCAGGTCGTCGAGCTCCAGGAACTGCACCGGCGGCTCGTCGGCGTCCTCGGGGACGGCCGGGCCGGGCCGCAGCGCCCGGACCAGCCAGTCGCGGTGGTCGGCGGCGGCCGCCCGGGCCGGGCGGAGCACCGTCGCCGTCGCGCCCGGGTGGGCGTCCCGCCACTCGGCGGTCAGCCGCTCGATCTCGGCCCGCTCGGCCGCGAACGGCACCCCCGGGTTCGGGCGGAGGGTGGCGGCCTCGGTGAGCGGCACCGGGTTGTCGGACCAGGCGCCGTAGACCGTGGCGCTCGACAGCACGACCACGTGGGGGACGCCGGCGTCGCCCGCGGCGTCGAGCACCCGGCGGGCCACCGCCACGTCGTCGGTGGCGGACACCGGTGTGGCGGGCGTGCCGGCGTCCAGGTGGAGGACGGCGGCGGTGCCCTCGAGGTGGGGCTTCACGTCGTCGGCGGCGAGGTCGACCCGGCGGACCTCGACCTCGGCGGGCAGCGACGCCACCGGCCCCCCGGCCAGGCCGACCACCGTGACGTCGGGGTCACCCGACAACCGGCGCGCCACCCGGCGCCCCAGCGCTGTCTCGACCCCGGTCACGACCACGAACCCCATGCCCCTAACCTTGCCAGAGGCGACCTGCCCAAACACTGTCGGGTCACGGACGGATGGCGGGGGGCCGCGGTGGGCGGGGGGTGAGCCGGCGGTAGCGTGGCCCGGGTGAGCGACGAGCCGGGCTCCCCCAACCCGTTCGAAGGCTTCCCCCTCTTCGGCGACCTCGCCAAGCTGTTCGGCCAGGGCGGCCGCGGCGTCCCGTGGGACGCGGCCCGCAACCTCGCCCTGGCGGTCGCGACCGACAACACCAGCGAGTCGAACGTCGATCCGCTCGAGCGGATCAGGCTCGAGCAGCTCGCCCGGGTGGCCGAGCTGCACGTCGCCGACGTCACCGGCCTGTCGACCACGGTCACCGGCCGGGAGCTGACCGTCCTCCCGGTCAACCGGGGCCGGTGGGCCCAGCGGACCCTGGAGGACTACCGGCCGCTGCTCGAGTCGCTGGCCGGGTCGCTGGCCGCGGCCGACGCCGACGCCTCCACCGACCTGGACGACGATCTCGGGCTCTACCCGCTCGCGGAGGACCAGTTCGCCGCCATGCTCGGCCCGATGATCCAGGCCATGCAGCCGATGATGGTGGCGATGACCGCCGGCTCGATGGTCGGCCATCTGGCCAGGAGGGCGCTGGGGCACTACGACCTGCCGATCCCGCGGCCTCCGTCCGACGAGCTGATGATCCTCGTCCCCAACCTGGACGAGTTCGGCAACGAGTGGAGCCTGCCGGCCGACGACCTGCGGCTGTGGATCTGCCTCCACGAGATCGCCCACCACGCGGTGCTCGGCGTCCCCCACGTGCGGGCCCGGTTCGAGGCCCTGCTCACCGAGTACACCACCAAGTTCCGCAACGACCCCCGGGCGCTGGAGGAGCACCTCGGCGACCTCGACCTCACGGGCGGGCCTGAGTCGATGGCCCGCATCCAGCAGGCGCTGGGCGAGCCGGGCGCCCTGCTCGGCGCCATCCAGTCCCCCGAGCAGCGAGCGCTGCTCCCCCGGCTGGAGGCGTTGGTGGCGGTCGTCGTGGGGGTGGTCGACCACCTGATGGACGAGGTCGGGAGCAAGCTCATCTCCAGCTACGGGATGCTGACCGAGGCCCTGCGGCGGCGCCGGGTCGAGACGGCGGAGGCCGACCGGTTCGTGGAGCGGCTGCTCGGCCTGGAGCTGACCCAGGGCGTCTATGACCGGGGCGCCGCGTTCGTCGACGGCGTCATCGAGCGGGCCGGCCGCGACGGCCTCGCCCGGCTGTGGGAGGGCGACGCGATGCTCCCGAGCCCGCCCGAGGTCGACGCGCCCGGCCTCTGGCTCGCCCGCATCGACCTCCCCGGCGACCTGTAGCCCCGGCGCTCTTCCCGAGGCAATAGGGGTCGTTCCCCTGTACCCGAGGCGATAAGGTCCGGCCCCCGACCACTATCGCCTCGAGAACCAGGGAAGCCATGAGCGCGAGGCGCCGCCAGTTCGGGTGAGGGTCGGGCCCGTGCCCCTACAGGTTCGTCGGGTCGATGACCACCCGGTGGTCGACGGGGTCCGGCGGCGGGGGCGGGGGCGGCGGCGGGGGCGGAGGCGGGGTCGGAGGCGGCGGCTCGCCGTCGGCCTCGGCCACGTCGATGACCTGGTCGCCCGCGCCCGCGTCGGCGTCGTCCGCATCCGGCGCGGGGGTGGGGTCTGTGGCGAACCCCTGGCGGCGGCGCCGGAAGCGGCTGGTGAGAGCCTCGGCCGGGTTGCGGCGGACCGGCATCTGGCCCCGGTCGAGCGCTCGCAGGCCGGCCAGGTAGGACACCAGCGCGAACGTGGCGCACGCGGCGATGATCAGGAACCCGATCTCCATCGGGATGGGGATCACGACCGGGAGGAAGGCGCCCGCCACCCAGAGGAGCTGGAAGCGGGTCTCGAACCGGGCGAACGACCGGCCCCGGTTGGCGTCGGGGGCGTCGCGCTGCACGACCGAGTCGAACGCCAGCTTCCCGCACGTTGCCGCCGCGCCCACCCCCGTGGCCAGGAGCACTGCCGCCACCAGGCCGCCGGCCCACGCGGCCAGCACGGCGGCGAGGGCGGTAGCGCCCAGCACGATCTGGAGGATGCGCTCCTCGTTCATGTCGCCGCGCCGCAGCACGGGCGCGAGCAGCGAGCCCAGTAGCGACCCCAGCCCGGCGCCCGCCAGCACCACCCCGAACTGCCACGTCGGGGCGCCCTCGGTCCGCAGGTCGAAGGCGACCAGGAACGTCAGGAAGCCGACGATCCCCCGGAGCAGGCCCATCGCCGAGGCGGCCAGCAGGATGCCGCCACCCCGCAGCTCGTTGCGCTCGGTCTCCGACGTCTGGTCCTGCGCCACCCGGGTCGCCGGGATCCGGAGGCCCAGCACCGCCGCCAGCGCGAACACGCCGGCCGCCAGCACCAGCACCCCCTCGCTCCCGGCCACGGCCGCCATCAGACCGCCCGGCAGGGCGGCAGCGATCCCGGCGACGCCCGACAGGAACGACAGCCGCGAGTTGGCCTCCACCAGCTCGTCGTCCGACCTGACGACCGTCGGCACGATGGCCGACTTGGCCACGCTGTAGCTCTTGGACAGCACCAGCACGGCGAACGCCTCGGGAAACAGCACCAGGCTGTCGAGGTCGCCGATCATCAGCACGCAGATGACGGCCCGAAGGGCGTTGGCTCCGATCACCATGAGCCGCCGGCCGCCCCGGGCCCGGTCGAGCGCCGGGCCGATCAGCGGCGCCACCACCGCGAACGGCGCCATCGTCAGCGCCAGGTACAGCGCCACCTTCGACCGGGCGGCGCTCGGGTCCATGTCGAAGAACAGCGATCCCGCCAGCGCCAGGGCGATGAGCGTGTCGCCCGCGACCGCGGCCGCGTGGGTGCGGGCCAGGCGGGTGAACGGTGTGACGACGAACGCGGCGGCGCCGACCCGCTTCCGGGGATCGGACAACGGCTGCCACCCGTCATTCGTGGCCATCACCCAGCGAGGGTACCGGCCACCGGGATGCCGGAGGTGCAGGCCCGGCAGGCCGTCACCGGGTCGACATGGTGGCCGAGTGGGGCAGGTGGGGGGCTTGCGGCGCCTCGGCGCATGGCCGGCGCCCGGCGGCTGGTCAGCCCGGGGGGGCGGGCCGCGGGGTGTCGTACTTGTAGCCCAGGCCCCGGATCGTGACGATGCGGGTCGGCACCGACGGGTCGCGCTCCACCTTGGCCCGCAGGCGCTTGACGTGGACGTCGAGGGTCTTGGTGTCGCCGACGTAGTCGGTGCCCCACACCCGGTCGATCAGCGTCTCCCGGGGCAGCACCCGGCCGGCGTTGGACAGCAGGATCTCCAGGAGCTCGAACTCCTTGAGCGGCAGCTTCACCTGCTCGCCCCGGATCTCGACCTCGTGGCGCTCAGGGTCGAGGCGGACGTCGCCCACCTCGATCGCCTCGCCCGACGCATTCCGGACCGGGCCGTCGGCCGGGCGGCGGCGCAGCACGGCCCGCATGCGGGCCACCAGCTCCCGCAGGCGGTACGGCTTGGTGACGTAGTCGTCGGCCCCGACCTCCAGGCCGACGACCGTGTCGATCTCGGACCCCTTGGCCGTGACCATGATGATCGGCACCGACGAGCGCCGGCGCAGCTCCCGGCACACGTCGACGCCCGAGATCTTGGGCAGCATGACGTCGAGCAGCACCAGGTCGGGCTTCACGACGTCGAACAGCTCCAGCGCCTCCGCCCCGTCCTGCGCGACCTGGACCCGGAAGCCCTCCCGCTTGAGCCCCACGGTCAGCGCCTCGACGAAGCTGTCCTCGTCCTCGACGAGGAGCACGGTGGCGTCGGGCGTGGTCATCCTGCCTCCTTGGTGACGGCGATCGGACCCGGTCCGGCGGGCAGCCGCAGGGTGAACGTCGAGCCCACGCCCTCGCGGGACTCGACCCGTACCTCGCCCCGGTGGTTAGAGGCGACGTGCCGGACGATGGCCAACCCCAGCCCGGTGCCGCCGGTCTCCCGGCTGCGGGCCCGGTCGACCCGGTAGAACCGCTCGAAGATCCGCTCGAGGTCGCGGCGGGGGATGCCCATGCCGTGGTCGCGGACGGTGACGTCGACCCACACGCCGTCGGTGCGGGCCCGGACCGCCACCGCCGACCCGGGCTCGCTGTACTTGACGGCGTTGTCGACGAGGTTGGTCACGGCCGACACCAGCTGGCGGCGGTCGCCGAGGACCGTGAGCCGGACCGGCGCCTCCTCGACCTCGATCTCGATGCCGCGCTGCTCGGCCGCGCCCCGGACCCGCTCGACGGCGTCGGCGACGAACTGGGCGACCGACACGGGGTCGGCGGCCAGGCCGGTGGCCACCTCCAGCCGCGACAGCTCCAGCAGGTCGTCGATGGTGTTGCCGACCCGGAACGCCTCGGCCGCCAGCCGCTCGGCCAACCGCCGGGTCACGTCGGGGTCGTCCTCGTCGAGCATCGTCTCGGCCAGCAGGGCCAGCGCCCCCACCGGCGTCTTGAGCTCGTGGCTGATGTTGGCCACGAAGTCGCGGCGGACGTTCTCGAGCCGGCGACGCTCGGACGTGTCCTCGACGACCACCAGCACGCCGGACGGCCGGGACGTGTGCTCCAGGGGAGTCGCCCGGACGCTGAGCACCCGCCGGGGCGGCCCGAACAGCTCGAGCTCCCGCTCGGCTCCCCGGCCCCTGAGGGCGTCGGACGCCATCGAGGTGATCGCCTCCTCGACCAGGGCGTCGCTGTGCCGGGCGGCCAGGAACGACGCCGCCGGGTCGTTGCGGTAGACGATCTCGCCCCGCTCGTCGAAGATCACCACCCCGTTGGCGATCGCGCCGAGCGCCCACGACAGCCGGTTCTCGGCCTTGGCGGCCCGGCTGCGGCGCGACCGCTCGGCTGCGACGCACCGCTCGAGGCCGTCGAGGGCGTCGTCGAGCGACGGCGCCGGGCGGTCGTCGAGGTCCGGCCGGGCGGTGCCGAGGTCGCGCATCGCGGCTGCCACCCGCTGGGCCGCGGCCCGGCGGGTCACCGCCGCGGCCACCAGGGCGGCCAGCGCGACGACCAGCAGCAGCACGAGGGCGGCGACGGCGATCACCACGGAGGCGCGTCCCGGGCTCGGCGGGTCATGCCGTCCTCCGTCCGCCCGGCACGACGTCGCGGAGGACGGCGCCGAGGTCGACGTCGGTGGCGAGCTGGATGCCGGTGATGGCCGACACGGCGACGTAGCCCTCGGCCACGAGCGCCGTATCGCAGCCCGGCGGCAGCTCGACGGTGGTCGGCCGCAGCTCCACCTGCAGCCGGCCGCCGTCGGCCGCCGACTCGACCACCGACGACCGGACGGTGCCGAACGGTGCGAGCGTCGCAGCCCGGGCCCCGGCCAGGTCGTCGGCCGCCCGGTCCGGGACGTTGATGTTCAGCACCGTCCCCTTCGGGGCGGCGGCCAGCCACGCCACGGCGGCGGCGGCCGCCTCGGCGGCCGTCTCCCAGTGGTCGGGGCCGCTCGCCGTCGCCACCGGCCCGCCGGAGCGGCCGCCGGTCCCCTGCTCCTGGACCCGGGTCGAGCCGACGTCGATGCTCACGGCCAGGCCCCGGCCGCCGAAGTTGGCGGCGGTGAGGGCGGCGCCGACGGTGCCCGAGTGGAGCACGGCCCGGCCGGTGTTGCAGCCGGGGTTGACGCCCGACACGACGACGTCGGGCGCGTCGCCGAACCCGCCCAGGCGGGCGGCCAGGACGCACAGGCCGGGCGGGCCGTCGACCGCGTAGGCCGGCACCCCCGGCAGGCCGGGCAGCTCGACCTTGTCGGCGTCGATGTGCTCGTCGACGTGGATCTGGCCGATGGCGGCCCCGGACCCGCTCATGTCGCGGTCCGACGCCACCACGAGGGGCTCGTAGCCGGCCTCGACCAGGGCCCGGGCGAGGGCGTGGAGCCCCGCCGACTCGATCCCGTCGTCGTTGGTGACCAGCACCTTCATCGGAGGCCCTCCGCGGCGTCGTCGAGCGAGCGCCCCCGGCGGGCGCTGGTCACGAGTGTGCCGTGACCGTGCCGATCCCACATCGTCCTGCACCCTCGGGTGCTCCCGCGCCGGAGGTCACCGGACCTCGGCGGTCAGGTGCTCGGGCTCCCCGGTGAGGAGGTAGCGCAGGCGGGCACCGATGATCGCGGCGTGGTCGGCGATGCGGTCGGCGGCCTGGCCGGCCACGAACAGGTGGACGGCGATCGCCGGGGCATCGGGGCCGTCGAGCTGGCGCAGCTCGGCGACCAGCCGCTCGTGGAACGAATCGAGGCGGGGGCTGGCGTCGACGAGCTGGGTGGCCAGGGCGAGGTCCTGGGACGACCAGGCCCGCAGCGCGGTCCGGTACTGTTCGACGCCGACGTCGACCAGCGTCCGGACGATGTCCCAGGCCGGCCCCGCCTGCGCCAGCTCGGCCACGTTGGGGCTCAGCTTGATCACCCGCAGCGCCAGGTCGCCGACCCGCTCGAAGTCGGACAGGATCCGCACCACCGAGACGACGAACCGCAGGTCGCTCGCCATCGGCGCCTCGCGGTTGAGCAGGTCGTAGCACCGCTCGACCAGCGACACGTGCATGTCGTCGATCTCGTCGTCGGCGGCGAACGCGGCGGTGGTCAGGGTCCCGCTCTCGTCGCCGTCGTCGAGCACCTGGCGCATGCGCTCGAGGTTCTGGTCGACGCGGACACCCATCAGCTCGACCTGCAACCGGAGCTGGTCGAGCTCGTCGTGGAAGACGGCCCGGAGGGGGACGGGTGAGTCGTCGGTCGACATCTAGCCGAAGCGCCCGGTGATGTAGTTCTCGGTCCGCTCGTCGGAGGGGTTCGAGAAGATGGTCTCAGTGCGGTCGAACTCCACCAGTACCCCGGTACGGCGGTCTGATTCGGGGTTCACCTCGGTCGAGTAGAACGCGGTGGCGTCGGACACCCGGGCGGCCTGCTGCATGTTGTGGGTCACGATCACGATCGTGAACTCGTCCTTGATCTCCTGCATCAGGTCCTCGATGCGGGACGTGGCGATGGGGTCGAGCGCCGAGCACGGCTCGTCCATCAGCAGGACGTCCGGCTTGGTGGCGATGGCCCGGGCGATGCACAGGCGCTGCTGCTGGCCGCCGGACAGGCCGTTCGCCGACTCCCTCAGCCGGTCCTTCACCTCGTCCCACAGGGCGGCCTTGGTCAGCGACTCCTCCACCGTGGCCTCGAGGTCGGCCTTGCGCTTCCGCCCGTGGAGGCGCGGGCCGTAGGCCACGTTGTCGAAGATCGACTTGGGGAACGGGTTGGGCTTCTGGAAGACCATGCCGATGCGGCGCCGCACCTCGACCGGGTCGACGCCGGGCCCGTACAGCGGCGTCCCGTGGTAGTTGAGGGTGCCTTCGTTGTGGGCGCCCGGTATCAGGTCGTTCATCCGGTTGAAGCACCGCAGGACGGTGGTCTTGCCGCAGCCCGACGGACCGATGAACGCGGTGATCTCGTGCTGGCGCACGTCGAGCGTGACCTCCCGCACCGCCTTGAAGGTGCCGTAGTACGCGGCCAGGTCGCGTACCTCGAACACCACCGGGAGCGTGTCGTGGTCGGCTGCCTGGTGCAGGACCTCGGCCTGCGGGATGGCGACCCGGTCGGGTTCGGGGGACGCGTCGACGGCGCCGGTGACGGTGGGGTCGGTCATGACGTCCTCTTCTTCTCGAAGCGGTTGCGCAGGACGATGGCCATCGAGTTGACGAGGAGCACGAACACCAGCATGGCGATGATCGTGGCGGACGCGTTCGCCACCTTGAAGTCCTCCTCGGGGAGCTTCGCCCAGTTGGTGATGATCGTGGGGAGGGCGACGAACCGCTCGGAGAGGTGCCCGGGGTCGACCAGGTTGGGGACGTTCAGGCCGGCGCCGAGGCTGAAGAAGCCGGTCACCGATCCGACGACGATCAGGGGCGCCGCCTCGCCGACCGCCCGGGCGATCGACAGCAGCGTGCCGGTGAGGATGCCGGGGGCGGCGTACGGCAGCACCTGGGTCCGGATGACCTCCCACCGGGTGGCGCCCACGCCGTAGGCCCCTTCCCGCAGCGCGCTCGGCACCGCCCGGATGGCCTCCGACGTGGTGATGATGACGATCGGCAGCACCAGCACCGCCAGCGTGACGCCGGCGGCCGCGAGCGTCCGCCGCTCGACGCCCTGGTTGGACGAGAAGCCGTTCATCGCCTCGACGAAGATCGCGAGGCCGAGCAGGCCGTACACGACCGAGGGCACGCCGGCCAGGTTGCGGACGTTCAGCTCCACGAAGCTGGTGAACCGGTTCCGGGGTGCGTACTCCTCGAGGTAGACGGCCGCCCCGATGCCCAGGGGCACGGCGAGGACCACGACCGACAGCGCGATCCAGAACGACCCGACGATGCCCTGGGAGATGCCGGCTCGTCGGGCCGAGCTCGACAGGGCGCCGTCCAGGAACTCCCAGCCCCGGTCGCTGTAGACCGGCAGGCCGTCGGTGAGCACGGTGAAGATGAGCGCGGCCAAGATGAGCAGGGAGACCAGCAGCGCCACCAGCAGCGCCACCTCGAAGGCTCGACCTCTGACGTCGCTCCGGTCTCCCCGCAGGGCCCGGGCGACGCTGCCCTCGACGGCCCCGGCGCTGCTGCCGACTGTGGTGAGTGCCATGGCGGTCCCTGTCAGTAGGCCTGGCGCACGCGGCGCACGAAGACGTTGGCGATCAGGTTGAGGCCGAGGGTGAGGACGAACAGCACGATGCCGACGAAGTAGAGGCTGGGGACGGCGAGGCCGGCGCCCCGGACGTTGTCGGTGCCAGTGGCCAGCGAGGCCATGGCCGCCGTCATGGTGAGGCTGCCGTCGAGCGGGTCGGTGGTGAACCGGGCCGTGTCGGCGGCGCCGCCGGCGATGAACACCACCATCGTCTCGCCGATGGCTCGGGAGACGGCGAGGATCATGGCGGCCACGACGCCGGAGACGGCGGCGGGGAGCACCACCCGGACGGTGGTGGCCATGCGCCGGGCGCCGAGGCCCACGGACGCCTCGCGCAGGGAGTTCGGCACCGCCCGCATGGCGTCCTCGGACACCGAGGCCACCAGCGGGATGGTCAGGATGCCGACGCCGATGCCGGCGGCCATCATCGAGCCACCGCGGCCGGCCTCCTCGCCGAAGAGGGTGCCGACGATCTCCGGGGCGATCCAGTTGAGCGCGAACACGGCCACGACCACCGACGGGATGCCCGCGAGCACCTCGATGATCGGCTTGAGGAACGAGCGGACGCGGGGCCGGGCGTATTCGGAGAGGTAGACGGCGGCGCCCAGCCCGAGCGGCGCCGCCACGGCCATGGCGATGCCGGTGACGATGATGCTGCCGACCAGGATCGTGCTGATGCTGTAGCGCCCTGCCCGGGGGTTCCAGGCGTCGTTGGCGAAGACCCGGCTCCACTCGACGTCGGTGAAGAACTCGATGCCGTTGCTGAACAGCGAGAAGAGGATGAGCCCGCTGATCAGCACCGAGAGCAGGGCGGCGAGCAGGAAGATCGCGCCCATCGTCCGTTCCCGCCGGTGCCGGCGCGGGTCGCCCGACAGGTCGACGGGCGGCAGGGTCGTGGCCATCAGCGACGCCTCCGTTGCGTACACCGGAGGAGCCGGGCGCGTCGCGCCCGGCTCCCCCCGTGGCCCGAATCCGGGCACCCGTTCACGTGGTCAACGGCCTTCCCAGGCCGAGACGGTGGCCTGGACCTGGTCGTCCGGCATCGTCACGTAGCCGCCCTCCTCGACGAACTCGGTGAGGTTATCGAGGTAGAAGTCGACGAAGGACGCCAGCGACGCGTTGTCGTCGGCCTTGGCCGTGTTCACGTAGATGAACAGCGGCCGCGACAGCGGGTAGCTCTCGTCGGAGATGGTCTCGGGGCTGGGGGCGACGCACTCGCCGCCCGGCTCCGCCGACACGCTGATCTCCTTCACCTCGTCACCAGCCGCCTCGGCGAAGGCAAAGCCGACCCACCCCAGCGAGGTGTCGGACGACTCGACGTTGCTGACGATCGTGTTGTCGTCGGCCGACGACGCGTAGTCGGTGCGGGTCGTCTCCTCCTGGCCCCGCTGCTCGGCGATGTCGGCCAGGGCGAGCTCGATGAACGAGTCGTAGGTGCCCGACTCGGCGCCCGGTCCGGTCAACTCGAGGGCCGCATCCGGGAAGGACGTGGTCGAGCCCAGCTCGGTGGCCAGCGGCTGGGCCCCCGACCAGTTGTCGATGCCCTCCGCCTCCGGGCCGATCAGGGCGTAGAGATCGGCGAAGCTGAGACACTCCGCGGAGGAGTTGTTGGCGCTCGTCAGCACCGTGATGCCGTCGAAGCCGATCTGGAGCTCGACGTACTCGATGCCGGCCTCCTCGCACGCCGCCGCCTCCTCCTCGTCGATGGCGCGGGAGGCGTCGGAGATGTCGGTCTCGCCGGCGCAGAACAGCTCGAAGCCGTCGCCGGTGCCGGGGCCGTCGACGGCGATGGTCACGTCGCTGTTCTCGGTCTGGAACGCCTCGGCGGCCAGCGAGGAGATCGGCTCCACGGTGGACGAGCCGGAGATGTTGATCGAGCCCGATTCCTCGCTCGATCCGCTGTCACCACCCGCGTCGCCGCTTCCGCCGTCGTCGTCGTCGCCGCAGGCGGCAGCGACGAGGCCGAAGGCAAGGATGATCGACAGCCACGCCAGGCGGCGTTGCTTGATTGACTGCACGGAGTGCCCTCCCTTGGGCTGCTGTCGTGAAGGCGCGCCAGGCGCGCTCGTTGACGGTGAGCACCGTACGAAGGAGAGGTGAACGGCCGGGGAGGACGCCGGTTAACCAGAGGTGAACCAGCGGTCAACGTTCGGCCAACGGGGGCGTTCCGTTGGCTCCACAGCACTCTGACGACGCGAAACGTGTGCTCGATCCCGCGATCCGTAGGCAGATCGTCTGCCCTCGGTGCCCGGGATCGCGATCACGTCAGCTCCTCGCGGAGCGTGTCGAGCAGCTCGCGGTCGTGGGGGTAGGTCAGCAGCGCGGCGGCCTCGTCGAGGGGGACCCAGCGGCGGGCGTCGATCTCTCGGTTCGGCGACCATGGCACCGTGGCGACGACCCGCATCTCCCAGTAGCGGACCAGCTTCAGGCGGCCCTTGCCGTCGAGGTAGGTCACGGACTGCAGCTCCAGGCCGAACTCGCAGACCAGGCCGCACTCCTCGGCGACCTCGCGGAGGGCGGCCTCCTCGAAGGTCTCGCCGCGCTCCAGCTTGCCCTTGGGGAACGACCAGTCGTCGTAGCGCGGCCGGTGCACGAGGATGATGTCCGCGCCGGGGCGGGTGGTGCCGTCGTCGTCGGCCACCAGCGTGGGCCGCCACACCACACCACCGGCCGCGAGCACCTCGGGGCGTGGTTGCTTGCGGCGGGGAGGAGACATGTCCTCCTATCCATACCTGAGAGGACAAGTGGTGCCGTCGGCCCGGAGACCTGCGGAGGGCGAGGCGATAGCGGTCGTTGTCCCGTGCCCGAGGCGATACCGGTCGGCCCCCGACCCCTATCGCCTCGGGAACGACCGAACGACCCCTGTCGCCTCACGGAACGACGACCTCGGCAGCGATCAGCCCGCCGCCGAACGGGGTGGGGGCGGCTGGGGCAGCGAGCGGACGTCGCCGGTGGACCGGCGGAGCGCCTCGCGCTCGCCCTCCCCACCGCCGATCCCCGCGACACCGGCGGCCGCGACGCCGGTGGACGCCCCGTCACCGCCGGGGCCGCGGCGGGTGCGGAGCTCGCCCACCCGGTCGAGGTGGCGCTCCAGCTGGCGGCGGCGGGTGCCGGTCAGGTCGTCCCAGCTGCGGCGGACCGTGTCGAGGCTGCGACCCACCTTGTCGAGCGCCTCGGCGAATTTGCCCCACTGCTGCTCGAACGCCGCCAGGCAGGCCAGGATCTCGTCGGACGTCCGCTGGAGCTGGGTCTGCTCCACCGCCTGGCGGATGACCGCCAGCACCGAGAACAGCGTGCTCGGCGAGCACAGCACCACCTTCTGCCGCAGCGCCACCTCCACGAGGTCGCGGTCGTGGCTGTGGACGAACGCGTACACCGCCTCGTTGGGGATGAACAGCAGCACCTCGTCGAGCGTCTCGTCGGGGTCGATGTAGACCCGCCCCGACAGCTCGCGCACCCGGGCCCGGACGTCGCGCACGAAGGCGATGGCGTGCTGGTCGCGCTCGCGGTCGGACGCCGCCTCGAGGTAGCGGAGGTAGTTGTCGACCGGGAACTTCACATCCATGTGCAGCACCCGGCCCCCGGGCAGCAGGAACGTGAAGTCGGGGATCGTGCCCGCCGAGGTGGCCGACTGCTTCCGGTAGCTGATGCCCTCGACCAGGCCCGCCGCCCGGAGCACGTCGTCGGCCATCCGCTCGCCCCACTGCCCCCGGGCCTGCGGGCTCGCCAGGGCCCGGCGCAGCGACTGGGTGGTGTCGGCCAGGCGGGCGCTGACCGCCGCGACCTCGGCCAGCCGGGTCTCCACCCGACCGTGCTGCTCGGCCCGCTCGCGCTGGAGGCTGCCCACCAGCTCGGCCACCCGGGCCAACTCGGCCCGGACGTCGCCCATGTGCTGCTCCACCGCGGCGTTGCGGACCGCCAGCGACTCGGCCACCGTGCCCCGCAGCTCGCCGACCCGGGCCTCGAACGCCTGGGTGCGGCTGGCCAGCTCGCGCGACCCCGCGTCGGCCTGCGCGCCGAGCCGCTCGCCCGCCACCTTGACGACCGTGTCGACGGCGGCGTCGACCGCGGCCCGCACCGTGGCCTCGCGCTGGGCCAGCGCCCGGGCCTCGGCCTCCCGCGCGCCCGGCCCCGCGGGCACGTGGAGCCGGGCGGCGGCGACCAGGGCCCCGACGAGACCGGCCCCCGCGCCGAGGACCACGGCGGCGACGAGCAGTGCGGCATCCATGGGGCGGAGGTTACGGAGGGGGTGTGACAGTCACGGGGATCCGGGCCCCGGCGTCCCTGCTCGACCGCCTTACCGGTCGCCGAACGCCGAATACGGCATCTGCCCCATGCCCCGCCCCCGCCCCGGTGCCACGATCGGCCAGGTCCCGGACAGCGACAGGTCCAGGACCATCCGCCGCGGACCCGGGCGCCAGCCCCCGCCGGCCTCTCCCCCACCCCAAGGAGCACCGCACCACCATGAGCACCCACGACACCCGCCGGATCGGCCGGGCCGGAATCGCGGCGGGCGCCGCGGCCACGCTGGCCGCCGGCATCGCCCTCGCCGGGCCGGTCGCGCCGGCCGGCGCGGACGCCGACGACAACACGGTCGCCATCGTCGGCGACACCCTGCACGTCACCGCCACCGACGGCGCCGACCGCGTCGCCCTGCGGCTGGCGCCCGCGGCCCCCGGCACCCTCCACGTCGACTTCGGCGACGACGGCATCGCCGACGCCAGCGTGGACCGGGCCGGCTTCGCCCGCATCGAGGTCCTCCTCGGGCGGGGCAGCGACGCCTTCCGCGTCGACCAGGTCAACGGCGCCTTCGCCGACGAGATCCTGACCGTCCACGGCAGCGGCGGCAACGACACCTTCGCCGGCGGCGACGGTGCCGAGATCTTCGACGGCGGCAGCGGCGAAGACGCCGCCGACGGCAACCGGGGCGACGACCTCGGGATCATGGGATCGGGCTCCGACAGCTTCCGGTGGGACCCAGGCGACGGCAGCGACACCATCGAGGGCGAGGGCGGGAGCGACACCCTCGACTTCAACGGCGCCGCCGGCAACGAGCTCATGACGCTCACGCCCAACGGCGGCCGGGCCCTGTTCCTGCAGGACGTGGCCAACATCCGCATGGACATGGACGGCGTCGAGCGGCTGGACCTCACGGCCCTCGGCGGCACCGACACGGTGAACGTCGACGACATGACCGGCACCGACTTCCGCCGGGCAAACATCGACCTGCAGGGGCCCGCCGGCGGCGGTGACGGCGCGGTCGACCTCGTGACCGTGACGGGAACGAACAGCCCCGACGACATGGTCGTCCGGTTGAACAACGGGGCGATCAAGGTCAACGGCCTGCAGGTGCAGACCTCGATCACCGGCCACGAGCCGACCGACCGCCTGGAGGTCGACACCCTGGCCGGCGACGACGACGTCAACGTGACCGCCGACGCGGCCGCGGCCATCGCCGTGGCGGTCGACCTCGGCGCCGACGGCTGACAACACCGATCTCCGGTTCCCGAGGCGATAGCGGTCGGTGGGTTCAAGCGGCGGTCGCAACGATCTCGGTGAGTGCTTGTGATGGTGTCTTGTATTGGAGGGCTTTGCGGGGTCGTCCGTTGAGCTCGCGGGCGACGGCGTCGAGGGCCGGCTGGGTGTAGCCCGACAGGTCGGTGCCCTTGGGGAAGTACTGGCGCAACAGCCCGTTGGTGTTCTCGT
>JBKPHT010000298.1:0-7891 GCA_046730015.1 Actinomycetota bacterium | reverse complement strand
AGGGGGTGACTGGTGGGGAGTCGACGAGGCTCAAGCGGCGAGCGGCTCGCCGGTGAGCTGGAGGTAGACGTCGTCGAGCGTGGGCGGACGGCTGGTGATCGCGGTCACCGCGAGTCCCAGCTCGGCGATGGATGCCGCCGTGTCGTGGGCCGGCCGATCGTGCACGGGGAGGTGCAGGGTGGCTCCCACGGCAAAGGCGTCCTCGCGGGCGAAACCCTCGGCACGCAGCGACGACACCACCGTCGACACGTCGCCGTCGACGCGTAGCTCGACGAGCTCGCGACCAAGGCGGGCCAGCAACGCGGCCGGGCTGTCCAGGGCGACGATGCGGCCCCGGTGCACGATGGCGACGCGGTCGCAGAGCTGTTCGGCCTCGTCCAGGTAGTGGGTGGTGAGCAGGATGGTCATGCCCGACCGCGCCCGCAGACCCGCGATGAGGTCGAGCAGCTCGAAGCGGAAACGGGGATCGAGGCCCACCGTGGGTTCGTCCAGGAACAGCACCTGCGGCTCCGAGACCAGGGCACGGGCGATCTCCAGCCGACGGCGCTGGCCGCCGCTGTAGCTGTCGACCGGCCGGTCGATCACGTCACCGAGACCGAACGGGTCGACGACGGCGGCGATGCGCTGCTTGGCGGCCGGCGTGTCGAGGCCCCACAGCCGGGCATGCACGTCGAGGTTGCGGCGGCCCGTCAGGCTGCGGTCGACGACCGGCTCCTGGAACACGACCGCGCTCGCCCTGCGGGCCGCGATCGGCTGGCGGGCGACGTCGAAGCCGGCAACGCATGCACGACCCGACGTGGGGGCGATGGTCGTGGTGAGCATGCCGACGGTCGTCGACTTGCCGGCCCCGTTCGGGCCGAGCAGGCCGAACACCTCGCCGGGCGGCACGGTGAAGTCGATGCCCTTCACGGCCTCGACGCCGCCCGGGTAGGTCTTGGCCAGAGCCTCGACCTGGATCGCAGATGAGTGATCGGTGGTCATGACGGCGACCGTACGGATCGGCCTTGCGGTGGTCATCACCCGAAGGTGGACACCGGGGTGGGCTCTTCCCCGAGCTACCGCTCGGGGCTCTCCGAGCCGACGCGATGCACCGAGACCAGCGGCAGGCCGAGGTCGCGGACCTTGGCGAGGAGGCCGTGCAGAGCTGCCTGGTCGGTGACCGGGCCCGCGATGACGGTCTCGCCGTTGCGATCGGAGGTCACCTGCATTCCGTCGAACCAGGCCGACCAGTGCTCGTCGAGGATCCCCTCGACACGGATCTCGTATCTCACCGCCTGCATCCAACTGCGCCGGGGAGCACGAGTCCTCACCCACAAGTGCGTGTTCGGGACGGTTCCTGCGCGCGGCAAACGGCTCGTTCGGGCCCGAGGGGAGTAGCGTCGTACCCTTGGCGCTTCGGCGGTGAGCAGGTGGAGCGCGATGGCTGACATGCCCGACACGACCCCTGAGCACGCAACCACCCCCGGGCCGGGCCTGTTGGTGACGAAGCTCCGCCTGCCGCGACCGCCCGCGGACTTCGTCGCCCGCCGACGGCTGCTGGAGCGACTCGACGACGGCTTGGCGCGGGAGCTGACGTTGGTCTCCGCGCCTGCCGGGTTCGGCAAGACGTCGCTCCTGGCCGACTGGAGCCAACGGAGCGAGCGGCTCGTCGCGTGGTTGTCGCTGGACGCCGGCGACAACGACCCGGTGCGGTTCTGGCGCCACACGGTCGCCGCGCTGGACGGGGTGCGGCCAGGGGTCGCCGAGCGTCTCGCCCCCCTGCTCGGTCCGCCGGCACCGGCGTCGTTCGAGGGCCTGGCCACCGCGGTGGTCAACGAGCTGGCCGCCGAAGACGGCGACGCGCTGCTGGTGCTCGACGACTACCACCTGATCGAAGCCCAGCCCGTGCACGCCTCGCTGCAGTTCCTGCTCGAGCATCAACCGCCGGCGCTGCACGTCGTGCTGGCCACCCGCGCCGACCCGCAGCTCCCGCTCGCTCGGCTGCGGGCCCGCGGCCAGCTCACCGAGCTGCGCGCCGCGGACCTGATGTTCACCGTGGACGAAGCGGCGCATCTGCTGCTGGAGGCGGCCGGGGTCGAGCTGCGCGAGGACGCGGTGGCGGCGCTGGTGGCCCGCACCGAGGGATGGGCCGCCGGCCTCCAGCTGGCCGCTCTGTCACTGCAGCACCAGCCGGATGTCGCCGGGTTCGTGGCGTCGTTCTCGGGCAGCCACCGCCACGTCCTGGACTACCTGACCGAGGAGGTGCTCGAGCGCCAGCCGGAGGCCGTGCGAGGGTTCCTACTCGAGACGTCGGTGCTGGACCGCCTGTCCGGACCGCTGTGCGACGCGGTCACCGGGCGGGCCGATGGCCAACAGATGCTGGAGTCGATCGAGAGGGCCAACCTCTTCCTGGCGCCGTTGGACGAGGTGCGCGGCTGGTGGCGCTACCACCACCTGTTCGCGGACCTGCTGCGCGCCCGCCTCCAACAGCGATGGCCCGAGCGGGTGGCCCAGCTGCACCGCAACGCGGGCTCGTGGCACGAGGAGCACGGTCCGGTGGACGATGCCGTGAACCACGCGTTGGCGGCCGGGGATGCCGTCTGGGCGGCGCGGATGATCGAGCGACACGCCGACGAGCTCCTCCTGCGCAGCGAGGGCGCCACCCTCCAGCGATGGCTCGCGGCCCTGCCTCCGGGGACGATCGACTCCCGGCCGCGGTTGTTGATCACGCAGACACGCTTCGCGGGCTTGGAGGAGGTCGACGGCCTGCTGGCGGCCGCCGAGCGTGCGCATGCGCAGACCGCCGACGAACCGTTCGAGCCCTCGGCCGGGCCGGGCGTCAGCCGGTTGGCGAACGTACCGGCGATGATCGCGGTCGGGCGCGCGTTCGTCTCGTTCTCACGCGGCGACGGTGAGGCCACGATGGCAGGCGCATCGAGAGCCCTGGCGGAGATCTGCCCGGGGGAGTGGTGGCTCGACTCGCTCGCCCAGGCACTCGTCGGGGCCGCGGCGTGGCTTGGCGGCCAGCTCGGGCAAGCCGAGCGCGCCATGGCCTCGAGCATGGCCCGGTGGCAGGCGGCCGACGTGCACGACCAGGTCGAGCTCTGGTCCCAATACCTGGGCAAGATCCAATGTGCGCGGGGCCGCCTGGACCTGGCGGCCGCGACGTACCAGCAGGTGCTGGAGGTGGGCGCCGCGCCCGACCGCCCGGCGCGGCCCGCGGCGAGCACTGCACACGTGGGTCTCGCCTTCGTCGCCTTCCACCGGAACGACTTCGACACCGCCTTGGAGCACCTCGACGAAGGGCTGCGGCTCTGTCGCCAGTTCGGCAACCCGGACTCGCTGGCCAACGGCCTGGCCATCCTGGCGTGGATCCGCCGGATCCGAGGCGATGTGTCGCCCGCCCTGCAGGCGATGGAGGAGGCCGCGCGGGTCTCCGACCCCACGGTGGCCGACCTGCTCAACTCGGTGCCGGCACATCGGGCGCGGCTGCTGCTGTCCCTGGGCGACGTCGCCGCCGCGGCCCGGTGGACAGAACAGCGCGGGCTCGCGGCGGACGACGAGCCGAGCTATCCCCGCGAGGTTGCGCATCTGCTGCTGGCCCGTGTGCTGCTCGTGCAGGGCCGGTCCGACCAGGCGCTCAGGCTCCTCGACCGGCTGCACGCCGCGGCGGTTGCGCAAGACCGGACGGGCAGCGTCATCGAGATCCAGACACTGCGGGCGCTGGGGCTCGCCGCGCTCGGCGACGACGACGGCGCCGTGGCCACCCTGGCGGAGGCGCTCACGCTGGCCCACCCCCAGGGCTACGTCCGGGTCTTCGTCGACGAGGGCGCGCCGATGGGCAGCCTGCTCGGCCAGCTCATACGTACCCATGAGGTCAGTGTCCCCGGGGACTACGTCGGCCGGCTGGTGCGCGCGCTCGAGAACGACCTCGAGATCGACAGGGCGGGGCCCGCCTCGGACGAGCGGCCGACCGCGGCCGCCGTGCCGGGGCTGGTCACGGCGCTCAGCAACCGCGAGCTCGAGGTACTGCACCTGCTGGCCGCCGGCAAGCAGAACCAGGACATCGCCGACGAACTGCACATGGCGCTCAACACGGTCAAGAAGCACGCCACGCACATCTTCGAGAAGCTCGGTGCCACCAACCGCACCGAGGCGACCGCCCGCGCCCGCGAGTACGGCCTGCTGACCTAGCCCCCTGTCAGGGACCGCGCGCGGCCTGGGGGCTGCCACGTCGCGCCGCGGTTCCCCACGGATGTGGCGAACGCCCACCTGCGCATCCACCTTCGGGTGATGACGCCGGACGCGCCCGTTCATACGGTCGTGGAGCGCCAACCCACCATCGCCCAGGAGCGACCGTATGACCCCCATCGTCGAGGCTCACGGCCTCCAGGTGTCCGTCGAGCGGGAGAAGGTCCGCTTCGTCAGCGGCGACACGGAGTGCGCTGCTTGGCACTATCCCGGGACCAACGGCGCCTGCGTGATAATGGCCGGCGGTGGCGCGGTGACGAAGGAGCCGGGCACCGATCCGTTCGCGAAGCGATTCCACGACGCCGGGTTCACCGTCCTCGCCCTCGACTACCGCCATCTCGGAGAGAGCGGTGGGCAGCCGCGCCAGATCGTGCGCATCAGGGATCAGCTCGCCGACTGGCAGGCGGCCATCGCGTTCGCTCCGACGCTGCCGGGAGTCGACCCGGCCCGAGTCGCCATCTGGGGCTTCTCCCTCTCGGGCGGCCACGTTCTGCGCGTCGCGGCGCGCAACCCGCAGCTGGCGGCGGCGATCGCGCAGACGCCCAACGCCGATGGTCAGGCTGCCGCGCGCAACGCGGCGCGCCACCAGAGGCCGCTTGCGATGTTGCGTTTCACCGGCCGGGCCGTCGTGGACACCCTCGGCGGCCGTGTCGGCCGCCAACCCCGGTTGGTGCCGCTCGCCGGCGAGCCGGGGACCGTCGCGCTCCTCACCACTCCGGACGGCGTCGACGGCAACAGAGCACTCAACCCGGACAACAGGTACCCGGACTGGCCGCAGGAGGTCGCCGCCCGCTCTGCGCTCGGTTTCAGCTTCTACCGGCCAGGCCGCGACGCCTCCCGAGTGCGGTGCCCGCTGCTGGTGCTCGTCTGCGACCAGGATCAGTCCGCGCTTGCCGCGCCCGCCGTCCGCGCCGCGCGGCGAGCACCCCGGGGCGAGCTCGTCCGGATGCCCGGCGGGCACTATGAGCCCTTCCTCGGAGGCCACGAACAGGCCGCCGAGGCCGAGCTGTCGTTCCTGGGCCGGCACCTGCTCGGCCCCGTCGGCGGGGCGTCACTGCCGTCCGGGCGCCATCAGAGAGGAACACGATGAACCAGATCGAGTTGTCCGCCGGGACGATCGACTACGAGGACACCGGCGGCGACGGTCCGACGCTCGTGCTGCTGCACGGGCTCCTGATGGACGCCTCCCTGTGGGACGACGTGATCGCCGACCTCTCCGCGGATCATCGGTGCGTGGCGCCGACGCTGCCGCTGGGGGCACACCGCCACGCGATGCATGCCGACGCCGACCTGTCGCTACGTGGGATCGCGCGGCTCGTCTCGGAGCTCATCGACCGCCTCGACCTCGGTGACGTCACAATCGTCGGCAACGACACCGGTGGCGCGCTCGTCCAGCTGCTCGCCTGCGCCGGCGCCCCCCGCGTCAGCCGGATCGTCCTCGCCTCCTGCGACGCGTTCGACAACTTCCCCCCCGGCCTCACCGGCAAGACGCTGGTGCTCACCGGCAAGCTCCCGCCGGCGCTGTTCGGCCTGTTCATGCAGCACATGCGCCTGCGGCCTGTGCGGCGGCTCCCGATCGCGTTCGGGTGGTTGACCAAGCGAGGCGACGCCGCGACCGCCCGATGGATGAAGCCGCTCCTGCAGCAGCGCGAGATCCGCCGCGACACGGTCCGAGTCCTGCGCGCGGCTGCGGCCGACAAGCGCGTCATGCTCGACGCGGCCGAGTGCCTACCGACCTACGACCGCCCCGCCCTCGTCGTCTGGGCCCGCGAAGACCGCGTCATGCCGCCCGACCACGGTCGCCGCCTCGCCGAGCTCCTCCCGCAGGGACGACTGGTCGAGCTCCCGGACAGCTACACGCTCATCCCCCTGGATCAGCCCGCGCGGCTCGCGCCGGCCATCCGCGACTTCACACGGTCATCGAGCATCGCCCAGTAGGGCCGTCCTCGAGGACCACCGACGCGTTCGACAGCGTCGACAAGAGGGAGCCGACATGGCATCGAACACCGCACCCCCCGCCCAGGCCGTGATCGTCCGCCACCGCAACGGGGAGCAAAATCAGCTGCTGGCCGCCACCTTCGGGCTTTTGGCTTTCGTCGACAGCGGCGCCTGGACCACGACACGCACTCCCAGCTGATCCCGAGAGCAATCCACCCGCGCATCCACCTTCGGGTGACGACGACGACTCCGTCGACCCGTACCGTCCGCTCAGGGCCAGCGCTGGTCATTCCCTGGGCGCTGTGCCCGGTCCTCGAGGAGGCACCAATGAAGTTGACCGTGTTCGGAGCCACAGGACGCACGGGCTCGCAGGTGGTCGAGCAAGGCCTCGCCGCCGGACACCACGTGCGCGCCGTCGTTCGAGACGCCACAGGGCTGGCCCCTGACCGGGCCGGCCTCGACGTGGTCGTCGCCGATGTCATGGATCCAGCCACGATCGTCGAGGCGGTGACCGGCAGCGACGCCGTCGTCTCCACCGTCGGCACCCGCACCGGGCGGAAACCGACCACGGTGTGCGCCGACACGTCCCGCAGCATCGTCGAAGCGATGCACAGAGCCGGCACGCGACGCCTGGTCGTCGTCAGCGGCACCGGGCCGTTCGACGAGGGTGAAGGGCCAGGCATGCGCTACGTCGTCAAGCCACTCGGCAGGCGCTTCCTCAAATATGTCTTCGCGGACTTCGTGGCGATGGAAGAGATCGTGCGCGCCAGCGGACTGGATTGGACGATCCTGCGACCCCCGAGCCTCACCGACAAGCCGTTCACTGGTCACTACCGCACTCGGCGCGACCTGAACCTGCGCCGCAACTTCGCGGTGTCTCGGGCCGACGTCGCGCACCTGATCCTCGCCGTCAGCGGGGATAGCGACACCTACGGCCACGCGATCTACATCGGCAGCTGATGGCCCCGGAGCGATCGAGACGAGATCGATCCGTCGTTCGGTTCGACCGGAGCGCGCCGGACACACTCGTGACCGGGGGGACGGGGTTCATCGGGCGCTGGCTGCTCGTCGAGCTGACCCGGCGCGAGCAGGCGGTGGCCGTCGTCCTCCGGCCACCGGTGGCACGCTTCATGGCGCTGCAGGCCTGGGTGAGCGAGCGGGGCGGGAACGGCGCGCGGCTCGTCGCGGCGCACGGGGACCTCGAGGTCGCCGGGCTCGGGCTCGACGAGGCGACCGACGAGAGCCTGGCCGGCATCCGGGACGTCCTCAGCCTCGCCGGGCGCTTCGAGTTCGGGCTGGACGAGCGCCAGGCTTGTCGGGCCAACGTGGACGCGCCCTCCACCTGGCCCGGTGGGCGGCCCGCCCAGGTCTGCGACGGTTCGTCCATGTCAGCGGTTACCGGGTCGGCGGCATGCTTGCCGCCGACGAGGTCCCCCTGTCGGGCCCGGCGAGGAGTCGCCTCTACGCCCAGCTCGGCGGCTACGAGGCCTCCAAGCGCGAGGGTGACGCCACCCCTCCACCTGCCGTCCACCCCTCTGACCGCCGACCTGCCTGCAACCGGACGGTCCTCACCCACCTCCGCGAGTGCTTCTAGGGCAGGGAAACGTGGTCGAGGGGGAGTGAACGGAGGAAGTCCCTGGCGTCGAAGGCTTGGCCGGCGGTGAGGGCGCCGGTGCGTTCGACCAGCCCACCGAGGACGCGCTCGGTCGCCTCGACCACGAGC
>JBKPHT010000297.1:0-10434 GCA_046730015.1 Actinomycetota bacterium | reverse complement strand
GCGGCTTCGGCCCGCTCGGCCGCCTCGGCCCGGGCGCCGGCGGCGAGCTCCTCGGGGGAGGCGTCGGCGGCCAGCTCCTCGAGGAACGGCGACGGCCGTCCCGAGTCGGCCAGAACCGCCACCCGGCCGATGCCGCGGGTGATGGCGACGTGGAAGACGCGTCGCTCCTCCTCCACCGCCGCCCGGCCCTGGGACAGGTGGTGGGGCATGAGCCCGTCGCTGGCGCCGAACACCGCGACCCGGGGCCACTCCCTACCCTTCACCCGGTGGATGGTCGACAGCACGACGCCATCGGGGTCGTCGGGCCGGCCGAGGGCCCGCTGCAGCCATGGCTCGAACCCGGCGGGGTCGGCGTGGAGGTCGGCCACCTGGACCAGCGCCTCGAGGTCGTCGCGGTGCGACTGGCCCTCGCCGCCGCCCGACGCGTCCAGTAGGTCGACGGCCCGACCCAGGCCCACGCCGTCGCGGACGTGCTCCAGCACCTCGCGGGTGGTGCCACCCGCGGCCACCGCCACCAGGTCGGTGAGGTCGGCGGCCAGGTCGGCGAGCTTGGCCGCGACCTTGGCGTCGTCGATCCGCTCGGCCGCCCGGGTGACGTCGTCGATGGTGCGGCACCGGGCCAGCCACTTGTCGACCCACCGGGGCAGTCCCCGGCTCGGGCGCCGGTGGACCTCGGTCAGGTCGTCGGGGTGGATGTGGTCGGGGTCGGCGGCGATGCGGACGTAGGCCAGGGCGGCCCGCAGACCGGTGCGGCCGAGCACGTCGGGCCGGAGGATCGACGACACCGGCACCCCCGCCTCGACGAGCGCCACGTGGGGGGCGAGCAGTAGCGAGCCGACGCGGGTCAGCACCGCCACGTCGGCCGGGGCGACCCCCGGCTCGGCCAGCCAGCCCTGCACGACCTCGACCAGCGCCCGAGCCCCCTCCTGGGGCGGGTGGCGGCGGACCACCAGGGCGCCCTCGTCGCCGGCGGCGTCGTCGGCCGCCCGGATCTGCTTGGCGACCCGTACCCGGTTGCGGGTCAGCAGGTGGCGGGCGGCGTCGACCACGAGGGCCGGGCAGCGGTAGTTCACCTCCAGGGCGTGCACGTCGGCGCCGGGGAAGTAGCGCCCGAACTCCGTGAGGAACCGGGGCGACGCCCCTGCGTGGCCGTAGATCACCTGGTCGTCGTCGCCCACCCCGAACACGTCGAGCGCCGGGGTGGCCAGCAGCCGGACGAGGAGGACGTGGGCGGGCGTGAGGTCCTGGAACTCGTCGACCAGCAGGTGGCGATGGCGGCCCTGCTGGGCCCGGCGGAACGGCCCGTCGCGCAGCAGCAGCTCGACCGCCAGCAGCACCTGCTCGTCGAAGTCGATGACGCTCCGGCGGGCCAACTCGTCGCGGTAGCGGGGGAACGCCTCGGCCAGGCCGGGGACGTCGCCCCGCTGGTCCTCGACCTCCAGGGGGTCGCGCAGGCCCAGCCGCACCGCGGACAGCGCCTCGACGTAGGGCGCCAGCGGGTCGGTGTTGAGCCGGCGGGCGCCGGTGGGCACGAGCGGCTCGAGCAGCCGGCGGACGTCGCGCAGCTCGAGCACCTCGGGCCGGCGGCCGAGGCCCGCGGCGACGATGTCGTAGCCCAGGGCGTTGAGCGTGAGGATGCGGCCGCCGACCCCAGGGGTGCGGGCCGCCATCTCGTCGCGAGCCTTGCGGTTGTAGGCCACGGCCACGACCCCCGCCGGCTCGTAGCCCCGGTCGACGACCAGATGGCGGAGCCGCTCGGTGAGGACCCGGGTCTTGCCCGACCCCGCCGGGGCGATGACCCGGGCCGGGCCGGCGCCGTGGGTGACGGCCGCGAGCTGGTCGGGGGCCAGGCCGTCGGCGAGACCCGACGCCGGCGGGCGGCGGGGCGGGACCGGGGCCAGGCTGCCGGCCTCGACCGACTCGGCGTGGACGAGTGCGGCGCCGACCAGGTCGTCGGGGGCGAGGCCGCCACGGGGGCCGCCGTCGACCCAGGCCGGGGCGCCGTCGGGCAGGACGACGTCGCCGGCGGCGTCTCCGTCGCCGTCGGGGACCGGGGCCGCCCCGAGCTTCAGCGCCTTGCGGCCCCACCACCACACCGGCTCGCCGCCGCCCCGGGCGTCGTAGGCGTTGACCCACACGAGGTGGTGCAGCCGGTCGTGGGCCAGGTCGAACCCCGGGTCGAGGCGCCAGGTGGGCCCGACGTCGTCGGCCGTGTAGGACCGCGGGACGCGGAAACGGGCGGGGTCGACGTCGAGGGCGATCACCACCGGCGCCCGGGCGGACCAGGCGGCGTGGAGGAAGGCCACGGCCTCGGCCGGGTCGGCCAGCGCCTTGTCGTCGACGGTCACGACGGGGGCGTCGGACCAGGGCTCGGGGACCGGCGCCCCGGCGTCGACGATGACGCTGCGCCCGAGGGCCGGCGGCCCGGGCGGGGAGGGGGCGGGGCCGGTCCGAGCCATCGCACCGAGGCTAGTGCCGGGGTGTGACAGCCCCGTTGGAGCCGGTTCCCGAGAACGACCCCTATCGCCTCGCGCACCCTGGTTGCCCGAGGCGATACCGGTCGGTCGCGCCAACCCGAGGTCATAGGGGTCGGCCCCCGACCCCTATCGCCTCGGGAACGACGGAACGGTCCCTATCGCCTCGCCCGACCCCGTCCGGCGGGCGTCACGATCACTCGTCGTCGAACGGCGGCAGGTCGGCCGGGGGTACCTCCGCGGGCGGGATGTCGACGTCGAGGCCCAGGGTGGCGGCCTGGCTGCGGTACTCGTTGATCTCCACCGCCTGGTTGCGCTCCATGCGCTGGGCCAGCAGGCGGACGTCCTCGTCGTCCGCCCGGTCGACCGCCTCCCGGGCCATGTGGAGTCCACCCCGGTGGTGCTCGGCCATCTTCTCCAGGAACAGGGCGTCGAGCTCGGCACCCCGCGCGTCCGAGATCTGGCCGAGCTCCTCGTCGCTGAGCAGACCCGGCATGCTCTCCACCGGCACGCCCATGCCCATCCAGGCCATCGCCTCGTCGGACCGCTCCTCCCGGTTGAAGCCCCAGTCCGCCAGCATCTGGGTCATCACCCCGATCTCGTAGGACTGGAAGGTCAACACATCGCGGGCGTAGCTGCGGACCACCGGGTCCTCGCCGTACGCGACCTCCAGGGTGGCGACGCCGAGGGCCTGGTCGTGGTGGGTGATCATGTCCTCGAGGAAGCCGACGTCGGCGGAGCCGGCTCCGGGAGGCCGGTCGCGGGTGACGACGAACCCGACGGCGAAGCCGAGGAACAGCAGCGCCACCGCGAGCGCCGCCACCCGTCCCCAGGTCAGCCCGGACGGGGCTGGGCCGTGCCCGGCCTCGTCCCCCTTCTGGGGGGCGGCGTCGATGTCACTGCTGGTGGCGGGATGGGTGCTGGTGGTGGCCATGTCGCCCTCCATCCGATCAGCCCGATCGCTCGTAGCGCCAACCGGCGGGGTCCATGGTGAGGCGGTGGCGGGCGCCGGGCGACGCCGCGTCGCCCGAGTCGTACCCCGCGTCGCCCTGCCACATCGACACCAGCACGCCGTCGACGTCGACGATCCGCGTGGCGAACCGGGCGACCTCGCCGCCCCGGGCCCGCTCGACCGCGCCGGCCACGTCGGCCGCTCCGACCAGGCCGTCGAGGGTCACCCAGGTCGGCGGCAGCAGGTCGATCTCCCGGGCCCGGTGCCGGGCCAGCGCGCCACCCGGGGTGGTCCAGACGTGGTCGCCGATCTCGCCGCCGTCGACCACCACGTCGGCCGCGCCGTCCGGCAGCGGGGCCAGGAAGAACCAGGTGGCGTAGCGCCTCGGAGCCTCGGCCGGCGGCGTCCAGTGGGCGAAGGGGACCAGCGTGGCGGCGTCGAGCACCAGGCCCGTCTCCTCCGCGGCCTCCCGGACGGCGGCCCGCCGGGCGCCGTCGAGCCCGGACCCGTCGCCCTCCTCGACCCGGCCGCCGGGGAACACCCACATGCCCCCGAAGGTCTGGCCCGAGGTCTTGCGGAGCATCAGGCACTCCGGCCCCGCGCCCCCCTCGCGCAGCAGCACCACCGTCGCCGCGTCGAGCACCGGGGCATCGCCGCTGCCGCTCCTGAGCATGTCCACCATCCCGGCAGGATGCCGCGGCGGGCCGCCGTTCGCTCGCCGGCCCGCCCCCGGGCCCGGCACCGGAACCGCGACCACGGGCGCTCGCCCAGCAGCCCCGACCACAGCCGCCGGACCACCCACGCCTCGCCGGACGGGGTCGTCACCTCGAACTCGAACTCGCTCACGCCACCGCCCCCCGCACCGCCGTCGCGACCGCCCGGGCCGCCGTGTCGAGCTCGTCGTCGGTGGTCAGGTAGTGGACCGACGCCCGCACCAGCGGCGGCAGGCCCCGGGCCCGCGCGTCGAGCAGGGTCGACGACGGATCCGACACGCTCACGTTGATCCCCTCGGCCGCCAGGTGGGCCCGCACCGCGTCTGCGTCGGTGCCGTCGGCCGCGAAGGCCACGATGCCGCAGCGGCGCCGGCCCCGGTCGTGCACGGTCACCCCCGGGATCTCGGTCAGGCGCCCCCGCAGCCCGGCCGCCAGCGCCGTCACCCGCTCGGCCACCGCGTCGAGGCCCCAGCCCCGGGCGTACGCCACCGCCTCGCGCAGGCCGGCCCGGGAGGCGAGGCTCGCCTCCCAGCTCTCGAACCGGCGGGCGTCGGGCCGCACCTCGTAGCGGTCGGGGTCCGTCCACTCGGCGCCGAGCAGGTCGAGGAACGCCGGCTCCATCCGCTCCAGCAGCGACCGGCGGGCGTACAGGAACCCGGTGCCCCGCGGCGCCCGGAGGAACTTGCGGCCGCTGGCCGCCAGCAGGTCGCAGCCGATGGCCTCGACGTCCATCGGCATCTGCCCGACCGACTGGCAGGCGTCGAGCAGGTAGGGCACGCCGGCCGCCCGGGTCAGGCGGCCGACCTCCTCGGCCGGGTTGACCAGCCCGCCGTTGGTCGGCACGTGGGTGAGGGCGACCAGGCCGACCGGCCCGCGGCCGTCGTCCAGCCGGCGGGCCAGTTCGTCGACCGCCACCTGCCCGTCCTCGTCGTCGGGCACGACCTCGACCGTGACCCCGAGCCGGCGCTCGGCCTGCAGCAGGCTGATGAACCCGGTGGCGTACTCGGCGCCCGCGGTGAGGACCCGGTCGCCCGGCCGCAGGGGCAGCGACCAGAACGCCTGGTGCCAGCCGACGGTGGCGTTCTCGACGAGGGCGATCTCGTCCGGCACGGCGCCGACGAGCGCCGCGACCTCGTCGTAGGTGCGGGCCTGGTCGGCGGCCCGGGCGGCGGCCAGCTCGTAGCCGCCGGTGACGGCCTCTGCCCGCAGCCACTCGACCTGGGCGTCGAGCACCACCCGGGGTGGCAGGCTGCAGCCGGCGTGGTTGAGGTGGACGACCTCGTCGCAACCCGGGGTGTCGGCCCGCGCCCGGGCGACGTCGATCTCCTCTGACATACGGCCCATCGTGGCCGCCCATTGTGGGACAGTGGTGGCGTCCCCCCGGACGGAGAGCTCACGAGGAGGCCGGTCGCGTGCTGATCCAGCACATCCTCCACCGCAAGGGCGGCGAGGTCGAGACGATCCCGGCCACCGCCACGGTGGCCGACGCGGTGGCCCGGCTGCGGGACCGCAACATCGGCGCCCTGGTGGTGACCGACGAGCCGGGCGAGGAGCCGGGCGACGAGGCGGGCGACGACGCCGGCACGGCGGGGGCGATCGCCGGGATCCTGTCCGAGCGCGACATCGTCCGGGCGCTCGCCGGCTCGAAGGCGCCGCTCGACCAGCCGGTCCGCGAGCTGATGACCACCGAGGTGACCACGTGCGGCGCCAGGGCGACCGTGGACGAGCTGATGCGGCTGATGACCGACCGCCGCATCCGCCACATCCCGGTGGTCGAGGGAGGCCGGCTGGTGGGCATCGTGAGCATCGGCGACGTCGTGAAGTCGCGCATCGACGAGCTCCAGGCCGAGACCGAGACGTTGCACGAGTACCTGTCGTCCGGCCGCTGATAGGGTCTGCCCGCACACGCCACGGTTCCGGGAAGTCGGTGCGAGTCCGACGCGGTCCCGCCACTGTGACCGGGGAGCGAACCCCACGATGCCACTGGGCTCCGGCCCGGGAAGGCGGGGGGAGCGGCGATCCGGGAGCCAGGAGACCGACCGTGGTGGCGATCCACGTGGATGGAGGACAGAGATGGCAGCAGACCCCACCGTGACCACCGTCGATCCGGTCGTCGTCACCCCGATCCCCGGATGGGCCCTCGTCGCCCTCCTCGCCGTCGCCGCGCTGGCCCTCTGGCTGGTGACGTTCGACAACGGCCAGCTCACGAGCGTGCTGTCGCGGGGCGACCTGTTCTTCCACGAGTTCTTCCACGACGGGCGCCACCTCCTCGGCGTCCCGTGCCACTGAGCGCGGCGACCCCCGGGCAACCGACGTGCTCACGCGCTTCGACTTCACGCGCCCGCGCACCATCGTCCTCGCCGCCGTCCTGATCGGCGTGCTGGCCGGGCTGGCCGGCGCGGTGTTCCACACCGTGGCCACCGAGCCCCGGATCGACGAGGCGATCGCCATCGAGGAGGCGCACGCGTCCACCGGCGACCACGACGAGGGCGGCGATGCGGCGGTGGTGAGCCGCCGCGACCAGAAGGGCGCCGGGCTGTTCCTGGCGTACGCGCTGACCGGCGCCGCGTTCGGGCTGTTCCTCGCCGTCGCCTCGCTGTCGATCAGGACCACGACCGGCGGCCCGTTCCGCCGGGTGGTAGTGGCCGGGACGATCCTGGCCGGGGCCGTGACGGTCGCGCCGTGGCTGAAGTACCCGCCCAACCCGCCGGCGGTCGGCGACCCCGACTCGGTGGGCGAGCGGGAGCGGCTCTACGTGCTCGTGATCGTGCTGGCCGCGCTGCTGCTGGCGGGGGCGGCCCACCTCTCGGCGCGGTTGCGGGACCGAGGCTGGCCCGACGATCGCCGGGTGGCGGCCGTCGTGGCCGCCGCGCTCGCAGGCTTCGCCGTGGTCTTCGCCGTGCTGCCCGGCTCGCCCGACAGCATCGGCGTGCCCGCCAACCTGGTGTGGCAGTTCAGGCTCAACTCGCTGACCGGAAACCTGCTGGTGTGGACGCTGCTGACCCTCGGTCTGGGCGTCGTGTGGACCGAGGCGGCCCGCCGGCCGGCCGCGGCTCAGAACTCGATACCCTTGAGCGCCGAGATCCCCGCGTCGTAGGCGTGTTTGATCTTGCGCATCTCGGTGACGGTGTCGGCGACCTCGATCAGCTCGTCGGGCGCGTCGCGGCCGGTGCAGACCACGCTGGTCTTGGGCGCCCGGTCGCGGATGCCGGCCGCGACCTCGGCGGCGTCGACCCAGCCGTACTTCACGACGTAGGTCACCTCGTCGAGCACGAGCAGGTCGTAGTCGCCCGACGCCAGCTTCCCGGCCGCCACCTTCCAGGCCTGGCGGCCGAGGTCGGCGGTCCGCTCGAGGTCGGTCGACTCCCAGGTGAAGCCGTCGCCCAGCGTGTGCCACTCGATGCCGAGGTGGTCGGCCAGCTTGCGCTCTCCGGTCTTCCACTTGCCGCCCTTGACGAACTGGACGACGCCGACGTTCCAGCCCCGCGCCCAGCCCCGGGCCATCACGCCGAACGCGGCGGACGACTTGCCCTTCCCGTGGCCGGTGTTGACGAGAACGATCGAGCGGGCGCGCGCCATGGCGGCGACCTTAGAGGCTCCGCCGACAGTCGGAGCCGTGGCCCGAGCGGCCCGGCGCCGAAGGCGCCAAGAGCGGGAAGAGCGGTGTCATTGCTCTCGGCGGCGCAGCCACCGAGGACACGCCGACGTGACCTCTCCGCGGAACCTCTTGAGCGCGGGGCCGACGCGTGACCGGCAGGTTCGGACCCGGCCTCCGGGGGGCGCTGATGGTGTGCGGCACCACCAGCGACGCCGGCAAGTCGTTCCTGGTCGCCGGGCTGTGCCGGCTGCTGGCCCGGCGGGGGGTGGCGGTGGCGCCGTTCAAGGCCCAGAACATGGCGCTCAACGCGGCGGTGACCGCCGGCGGCGGCGAGATCGGGCACGCCCAGTGGGTGCAGGCGGTGGCGGCCGGGGTCGAGCCCGAGGTGGCCATGAACCCGGTGCTGCTCAAGCCGACGGGCGAGCGGGCCAGCCAGGTCGTGGTCATGGGCCAGGCCATCGGGGTGCAGTCAGCGGCCGAGTATCACGGGTCGAAGCCGGCGCTGCTGCCGGTGGTGCTCGACGCGCTGGCCGGCCTGCGGCGCCGGTTCGACGTGGTGGTGTGCGAGGGGGCCGGCAGCCCGGCGGAGATCAACCTGCTCGACCGCGACATCGTGAACCTGCCGCTGGCCCGGGCGGCCGGGGTGCCGGCGATCGTGGTCGGGGACATCGACCGGGGCGGGGTGTTCGCCGCGCTCTACGGGACCGTCGCGGTGCTGCCCGACGACCTGCGGGCGACGGTCCGGGGGTTCGTGGTCAACCGGCTGCGGGGCGACCCGGCGCTGCTCGGCGACGCCTGCGCCGACCTGGGGCGCCGCTCCGGCGTGCCGACCCTGGGCGTGCTGCCCCACCTCGGCGTGGTCGACATCGACAACGAGGACTCGCTCGCCCTCGACCGGGCCGACCCCGAGCCGGCGCCCGACGGCGACGGGCTCGACGTCCTCGACGTCGCCGCCCTCCGCTGGCCCCGGGTGTCCAACGCCGGCGACCTCGACCCGCTCCGGCTGGAGACCCGGGTGCGGGTCCGGTGGGTGCGGTCGGCGTCGGAGCTGGGGCGGCCCGACCTGGTCGTGCTGCCCGGGTCGAAGGACACCCGCGGCGACATGGCGTGGTTCCGCCGCACCGGGCTGGCCACCGCGGTCGAGCGGTCGGGCGCGACGGTCGTCGGCGTGTGCGCCGGGCTGCAGATGCTCGGGGGCCGGGTCGACGACCCCGCCGGGGTCGAGGGTCCGCCCGGCGCCGACGCCGGCCTCGGGCTGCTGCCGGTGGCCACGTCGTTCCGGGGCGACAAGGTGCTCGACCGGCCGGCCGGCGTCGCGGTCGCCGACCCCGCGGCGGGCGAGACGGTGGCGGGCTACCGGATCCATCACGGGCGGGTCGCGGCGGTGGGCGGCCGGGCCGAGCCGTGGCTGGTGACGGCGCGCGGCGAGGCGCTGGGCTGGCGCGACCCCGGGGGCCGGGTTGTCGGCACGACGGTGCACGGCCTGTTCGAGCGGGACGGGTTCCGGGCCGGGGTGCTGGCGTGGGCCGCCGGCCGGGCAGGGAAGCAGTGGGCGTCCGGTGGCGTCGACTTCGCCGCCGCCCGCCTGGCCCGCCTCGACCGCATCGCCGACGCGCTGGAGCGGCACCTCGACCTCGACCGCCTCGCCGCCCTCATCGCCGAGGCGTCATCCCTCCCCCATCCCCCGCCCCCGGGAAGCCGAGCCCCCGGATGATCCTTTTCCTGTCCAACGCCGACACCGAGCTGCTGGCGCTGCGTTCGATCCAGCACCGGCTGCCCGGCGGCTTCCCGCCGGTGCGGGCCGGGCACCCCTCCCGGCTCGACGGGGCCCCGCCGCTCGCCGGCGTGAGTGCCGCCGTCGTCCGGCTGCTCGGCGGCCGCGGCGCCTGGGAGGGCCCGTTCGACGCGCTGAGGGCCAGGTGCCTCGACGCCGGCGTGCCGCTGATCGCCCTCGGCGGCGAAGCGGCCCCGGACGCCGAGCTGACCCGCCTGTCGACCGTCCCCGCCGGCACCGCCCGGGAAGCCCACCGCTACCTCGCGGCCGGCGGTCCGGACAACGTCGAGCAGCTGCTGCGGTTCGTGGCCGACACCGTGCTGCTCGGCGGGTTCGGGTTCGATCCGCCCGCCCCGCTCCCGCTCACCGACGTGTGGGACGGCGCCGGGCTCGGCCGCTCCGGCGCGGCGCGCAACCCCGACCGGCCGCTGGTGGGCGTCGTGTTCTACCGGGCCCACCGGGTGGCCGGGAACACCCAGTTCGTCGCCGACCTGTGCGCGGCGATCGACGCGGCCGGGGGCGACGCCCTGCCGGTGTCGTGCTACTCGCTGCGTCCCGACGCCGACGGCCGGGTCGAGGCCCTGGAGCTGCTGCGCGACCGCGGCGTCGACGCCCTGGTCACCACCGTGCTGGCGATGGGCAGGGCCGGGGAGGGCGCCAGCACTGGAGACAAGGCCGACGACGACTGGCAGGTCCCCCAGCTCGCCGACCTCGGCGTGCCGGTTATCCAGGCCCCGTCCGCCAACCGGCCCCGCGACGAGTGGGCCGCCGACGAGGCCGGGCTCAGCCCGCTCGACGTGGCCATGGGCATCGCCATCCCCGAGTTCGACGGGCGGGTCATCGCCCCCGCGTTCGCCTTCAAGGAGGAGGTCGACGACGGCGGCGACCTCGGCACCCCGGTCATCGCCAGCCGCACCGACCCC
>JBKPHT010000296.1:0-4631 GCA_046730015.1 Actinomycetota bacterium | reverse complement strand
GGCATCTCGATCACCGTGTTGGGGAACGTCGGCGCGACGGTGGCCACCGCCCGCAGCCGCAGGGCGTGGAGGCCCCGGCGGCGGGCGAACGCGGTGGAGGTCAGGACCACGGCGGCGCCGCCGTCGGACGTCGCGCAGATGTCGAGCAGGTGCAACGGGTCGGCCACGACCGGCGAGGCGAGCACCTCCTCGGCCGTCACCTCCTTGCGGTACCGGGCGTTGGGGTTGGCGAGCCCGTGGCGGGCGTTCTTGACCTTCACCGCTGCGAAGTCGGCCGGCGTGGCGCCGTGGAGGTCGATGCGACGGCGGGCGTACAGCGCGAAGTACGCCGGGTTGGTCATCCCCAGCAGCCGGAAGCGGAGCCAGTCGGGGTCGTCCCACCGCTCCCCGGCGTTGGGGGCGAGGAAGCCCTTGGGCGTCGTGTCGGCGCCGACCACCAACGCGACGTCGCACATGCCGGCGAGGATGCGGGCCCGGGCGGTGTCGAGGGCCTGCGCGCCCGTGGCGCAGGCGGCGTACGCGGTAGCGACCCGGGCGCCGTTCCAGCCGAGCGCCTGGGCGAACGTGGCGCCGGCGACGTACCCGGCGTAGCCGTTGCGGACCGTCTCGCCCCCGACGACGAGCTGGACGTCGGCCCAGTCGACGCCGGCGTCGGCCAGCGCGGCCCGGGCGGCGGCCACGCCGTAGGACTGGAAGGGTCGGCCCCACTTGCCCCACGGGTGCATCCCGACCCCCACCACCGCGACGTCGGCAGTCATGTCGGCTTCCACCTCCAGATCGTCCGGACCGTGCCGTCGGCGTCGGTGTGGAGCGGCTCGACGACCAGCTCGACCGGAGCGCCGACGGCGAGGTCGTCGACCCCGTAGCCCACCGCGACCTGGCCGAGCACCACGAGGCCCTCGTCCTCCAGCGCGACCGCGGCCAGGGCGAACGGCTCGTAGGGGTCGGTGGCCGGGATGTAGGGCGGCGGAGGCTGGTAGCGGGCGTCGGTGTACGACCAGACGGTGCCGGTGCGGGACAGCGGCACCTCGTCGAACTCCTCGCCCGCGCAGGCGGGGTTGCGGCAGAACGCGGTCTCCCGGGGAAAGAACACCGTGCCGCAGGCCCGGCACCGCGTGCCCAGGAGAGCGGGTGCGTCGCCGCCGGTGAACCAGCCCTCGACGGCCGGAGTCGGGCTCGCGGTCACCATGGCCTCCTGTCTGACGCACCGTTTCCCGAGAGTGTTTCTGACACACCGTCAGGCTTCGCCCGGCAGTCTCGCACAGGTCGGGTTTGGGGGCGAGTTGCGAACCGCGGTAGACAAGCAGATCGCAACGCCCGAAGGTCGGGTTTTGGGAGAGCCAAACCCTGTAATGCAACTCACGGAGTTCACGAAGTCCGAACGTGAGGCCCTGAAGGCCATCTACCGCTTCACCCGCGACGGCTCGGAGGCCCACACGGGCACCCTGGCCGACCGGCTCGGGCTGTCGCCCGGCACGGTCACCACGCTGGTCAAGCGGCTGGCCGACCGCGGTCTCGTCGACCACCGCCCGTACCAGGGCGTCACGTTCACCGATGCCGGCCGGCGGGCCGCCGTGGCCGCCATCCGGCGCCACCGGATCGTCGAGCGGTTCCTGGCCGACATGCTCGGCTACGCCTGGAACGAGGCCGACGAGCTCGCCGTCGCCTTCGAGCACGACCTGCCCGACGAGGTGACCGACCGGCTCTACGTGGCCCTCCACCGACCCGAGACCTGCCCGCACGGGTTCCCGATCCCGCAGCCCGAAGCCGCCGACCTGCCCAACACGCCCGAGCTCTACGACCTCGAGCCGGGCGACGTGGCCGAGGTGGCCGTGTCGGGGTCGACCGACGCGGAGATCCTGTCCTTCCTCGGCACCCTGGGCGTCGTCCCCGGGGTCGAGGTCGCCGTCGTCGAGAAGCACCCGTTCGACGGACCGCTCGTCGTCGAGATCGACGGCAAGACCCGCACCATCGGTGAGCGGGTCGCCCGCCTGGTGTACGTGACCCGGACCATCCCGCCGACCGACGGGGTGGCCGCGGCGCCGCGGCACGAAGCAGACAGAGCAAGCTGAGAGACCCACAAAGGGGAGATGCACGATCATGGTGCAGCTTTTCGCCGCCGAGGGCGGCTGGCAGGAGTTCACCCTCCGAGGTGGTGAATGGTTCGTCCTGGTCGGCTCGGCGCTCACCGCGCTGCTCGCCATCGCCGTCGGCTTCGTCCTCATGCGGGGCGTGCTGGCCACCGATCAGGGCACGCCGAAGATGATCGAGATCGCCAAGGCGATCCAGGAGGGCGCGCTCGCGTACCTGCGGCGCCAGTTCCGGACGATCGCGTTCATCCTGGTGCCGCTGGCGGCCATCGTCTTCGTCACCTCGGTCGCCGTCGACAAGCCGAACGGGGCGAGCGCCCTGTCGTTCGCGCAGTCGGGCACGTTCCGGACGCTGGCGTTCGTCGCCGGCTGTCTCATGTCCGGCCTCACCGGCTTCATCGGCATGAGCCTCGCCGTGCGCGGCAACGTCCGCACGGCGGCGGCCGCCCGCGGCGGCAGGATGGCCCCCGCGCTCCAGATCGCGTTCCGGACCGGCGGCGTGTGCGGCATGTTCTGCGTGGGCCTGGGCCTCATCGGCGCCACGCTCATCATGATGATCTTCCAGAACACGAGCTCGGCGATCCTCGTCGGGTTCGGGTTCGGCGGCTCGCTGCTCGCCCTGTTCCTCCGGGTCGGCGGCGGCATCTTCACCAAGGCCGCCGATGTCGGCGCCGACCTCGTCGGCAAGGTCGAGGCGGGCATCCCCGAGGACGACCCCCGGAACCCGGCCACCATCGCCGACAACGTCGGCGACAACGTCGGCGACTGCGCCGGCATGGCCTCCGACCTGTTCGAGTCGTACGAGGTCACCCTCGTCGCCTCGATCATCCTCGGCGTCCCCGCCTTCCAGCGGATCTTCCCCGACAACCCCGAGCTGTGGGCCATCGGCGCCATCTTCCCCCTGGCCGCCCGCGCCGTCGGCGTGCTCGCCTCGATCGTCGGCGTGTTCATGGTCCGGGCCCGCGACGACGAGAGGTCGGCGATGGGGCCGATCAACCGGGGCTTCCTGACCGCCGGCATCCTCACCGTGCTCGGCACGCTGGCCACCGCGCTCGTCTACGTCGGCAACCCCGACGGCGAGATCGCCAACGTCGGCTTCCGGATGTTCGGCGCCGTGCTGATCGGCCTGATCCTGGCCCAGGTCGCCAGCCGCATCACCGAGTACTTCACCTCGACCGAGACGAAGCCCGTGCAGGAGATCGCCGACGCCGCCGAGACCGGCCCGGCCACCACGGTCCTGGCCGGCACCGCGTCGGGCCTGGAGTCGTCGGTGTGGGCCGTCATCGCCATCGCGGTGGCGCTCGGCGCGGCCATCGGCCTGGGCGGCGGCGACACGCAGTTCACGCTGTACCTCGTCGCCCTCACCGGCATGGGCATGCTCGCCACCACCGGCGTGGTGGTATCGGAGGACACCTTCGGCCCGGTGGCCGACAACGCCGCCGGCATCGCCGAGATGACCGGCGAGTTCCACGGCGAGGCCGAGCGGGTGATGGTCAGCCTCGACGCGGTGGGCAACACCACCAAGGCCGTCACCAAGGGCTTCGCCATCGGCTCGGCCGTGATCGCGGCCGTCGCGCTGTTCGCCAGCTTCATCGAGATCGCGGGCACCGAGGTGCTGCCCGCGGGCCTCATCGAGCAGCTGAAGGACACCTCGGGCGGCATCTTCAGCGCCATCCCGATCAACGTTGCCGACCCCAAGGTGTTCATCGGCCTGCTGATCGGCGGCGCCGTGCCGTTCCTGTTCTCGGGCCTGGCCATCCGGGCGGTCGGCCGGTCGGCCGGCGTCGTGGTCCAGGAGGTCCGCCGCCAGTTCGCCGACGGCAAGATCATGAAGGGCGAGAAGAAGCCCGACTACGGCCCCGTCATCGACATCTGCACCCGGGCCTCGCTGCGCGAGCTCACCACGCCGGCCCTGCTGGCGGTGCTGACCCCGGTGATCATCGGATTTGGCATCGGCTACACCGCCCTCGGCGGCTTCCTGGCTGCGGTGATCCTGGTCGGCCAGCTCATGGCCAACTACCTGTCGAACGCGGGCGGCGCCTGGGACAACGCCAAGAAGTACATCGAGGACGGCCACCACGGCGGCAAGGGCTCCGAGCCCCACGTCGCCGCCGTCATCGGCGACACGGTCGGCGACCCGTTCAAGGACACCGCCGGCCCCGCCCTCAACCCGCTCATCAAGGTGATGAACCTGGTGTCGCTGCTGATCCTGCCGGCGATCATCAGCCTGTCGAACGTGAGCGAGGACAACGTCCTCTCCAGCACCCCCAAGGTCGGCGGCTACGTCGTCGCCGCGGTGGCTCTGGTGGTGCTGCTCGCGGCCATCGCCTTCTCCAAGCGGGCGAGCGCCGGCATCGCGGGCGGCGAGGGCCCCGGCACGACCCGGAACGGGCAGGGCCCGACCGAGATCGCCGAGGCGGCCCCGGCGCCGGTCCGCTGACCATCGGCCGACCCGTCCGCACGGGCTCCACGAGGGGCCGGTCCCGCGGGACCGGCCCCTCGCCGCGCCAGACGTGCCACCATCTGGGGACGCGGGACGAC
>JBKPHT010000295.1:0-19225 GCA_046730015.1 Actinomycetota bacterium | reverse complement strand
GCGCCGGGGGCGCCGGCGGCGCATCGGCGGGCGGCCAGCCGCCGCCCGGGGGCGGCGGGTAGCCCCCGCCCGCTGGGGGAGGTGGGGTCGTGCCGCCTGGAGGAGGTGGGTATCCGCCCATGCGGCGACCTTACGCTATACGGACACCCCCGGCGGTCGGCACGAATGGTGCGGTCGCGGTCACCAAGGACGGTTGCGGCGGAGCGGGATCGGCTTGGTCCACCACCGCCCGGAGAACCGCCAGCGGGGCGGCTGGTCGGACGGGCCGGCGACGACCGGCCGGGGCCACGACACCTCGACGGCGGCCACGATCGCCGCCACCTCCTCGTCGCTCGCCTCGCCGCCCCGGGTCACCTCCACGCGGGGTCGGTCCTCGTCCGCTGCCATCGCCGCCCGCCCTACAGCGGCACGTTGCCGTGCTTGCGCTTGGGCAGCTCTTCCCGCTTCGACCGCAGCAGGTCGAGGCCGGCGATGAGCTTGACCCGGGTCTCGGCCGGGTCGATCACGTCGTCGACGTAGCCCCGCTCGGCGGCCTGGTACGGGTTGGCGAACCGGTCGGTGTACTCCTCGACCAGCTCGGCCTTGCGGGACACGGGGTCGGGCGACGCCTCGATCTCCCGCCGGTAGGCGATCTCCACCGCGCCCTGGGGGCCCATGACCGCCAGCTCGCCCGACGGCCAGGTGAAGGCGAGGTCGGCGCCGATCGACTTGGAGTTCATCACGACGTAGGCGCCGCCGTAGGCCTTGCGGGTCACGACCTGGATGCGGGGCACGGTCGACTCGCAGAAGGCGTAGAGCAGCTTGGCGCCGTGGCGGATGATGCCGCCGTGCTCCTGGTCGACGCCGGGCAGGAAGCCGGGCACGTCGACGAACGCGATCAGCGGGATGTTGAAGGCGTCGCAGGTCCGGACGAACCGGGCCGCCTTCTCGGACGACTCGATGTCGAGCACCCCGGCCAGGTGCATCGGCTGATTGCCGACGATGCCGACCACGTGGCCGCCCAGCCGGGCGAAGGTGCAGACGATGTTGGGCGCCCAGCGCCGGGCGTACTCGAAGTAGTCGCCGTCGTCGACCACCGCCTCGATCACCGCGTGCATGTCGTAGGGCTGGTTCGACGAGGCGGGGATGACGTCGCGCAGCGCGGGGCACAGCCGGTCCGGCGGGTCGTCGGTGGCGATCTCGGGGGCCTCCTCCAGGTTGTTGGAGGGGAGGAAGCCGAGCAGGTATCGGACGTCCTCGAGGCACGCGGTGTCGTCGGCCGACGTGAAGTGGCACACGCCCGAGCGCGACGCGTGGGCGATGGCGCCGCCGAGCTCCTGCTGGGTCACGTTCTCGCCGGTCACGGTCTTCACCACGTCGGGGCCGGTGATGAACATGTACGACGTGTCCTCGACCATGAACACGAAGTCGGTCATGGCCGGCGAGTAGACGGCGCCGCCCGCGCAGGGCCCCATGATCACGCTGATCTGGGGGACGACGCCCGACGACTGGACGTTGCGGTAGAAGATGCCGCCGTAGCTGTCGAGGCTGACGACGCCCTCCTGGATGCGGGCGCCGGCGCCGTCGTTGATGCCGACGACCGGCGCCCCGACCTTGAGGGCCAGATCCATGAGCTTGTGGATCTTGTCCGCGAACACCTCGCCCAGCGCCCCGCCGAACACGGTGAAGTCCTGGGAGAAGACGAAGACCTTGCGGCCGTCGACCGTGCCCCAGCCGCAGATGACGCCGTCGGTGTAGGGCCGCTCGTCGAACGCCGACTCGGCTGGGCGCCGGGCCAGCAGGTCAAGCTCGTGGAACGACCCGGGATCGAGCAGCAGGTCGATCCGCTCGCGGGCGAGGAGCTTGCCCCGGCTGTGCTGGCGCTCGCGGGCCCGGTCGGTGCCCGGAGCGAGCGCCTCTTCCTTGCGCTTCGCCAGCTCGGCGAGGCGTTCGCTCATCGGGTGGTCCACCATGCCGCCACGGTACCTGGGGCCCGAGCGCGGCCGGAAAATCTCCGCCGGGAGGCCGCCGGGGCGTGCCGGAGCGCCCGCGTGGCCGGGCTAGCTTCGTGCCGTGAAGACTGGGACTCGACGGACATGGGGACGGAGATGGGGACGTGCCGCGCTCGCCGGCACGCTGGCGGCTGCACTCCTGGCGCTCGGCGCGTGCGGCGGAGGCGGATCGGAGGACGAGGCGGGGTCGTCGTCCACGACCGAGCGCGAGGAGCCGGCGGCGTCGGTGCTGAGCCCGGCCACCACCGCGCCCGTGGCGGGGACGTCGCAGGTGGCCACCGCGCGGGGCGACACGGTGCAGGTCTACGCCGACGCGTCGGAGGCCCAGCCCACCACCGCGCTCGACAACCCCAACGAGAACGGGGCGCCGCTGGTGTTCCTCGTCGAGCAGACCCAGGGCGAGTGGCTGCACGTGCTGCTGCCCATCCGACCCAACGGCTCGACCGGCTGGGTGAAGGCGTCCGACGTCACCGTGGCCGACAACCCCTTCTCGGTCGACATCAGGCTGGCCGAGCACCGGCTGGTGGTGACCAAGGCCGAGGAGGTCATCGCCGACGAGCCGATCGGCGTCGGCACCAGCGACACGCCCACGCCGGGCGGCAAGTACTACATCAAGGAGCTGTTGCAGCCGCCCGACCCGAACGGGCCCTACGGCCACTACGCCTACGGCCTGTCCGGGTTCTCCAACGTGCTGGCGGAGTTCAACGGCGGCGACGGCGTGATCGGCATCCACGGGACGAACGACCCGTCGAGCATCGGCAGCGACGTGAGCCACGGCTGCATCCGGCTGACCAACGAGGCCATCGACGCGCTGGTGCCGATCCTCCCGCTCGGCACACCGGTCCACATCGAGGCCTAACCGCGCTCTGCGCTGTGAGGTTGACAGCGGGCGGGCCGGTCACTGTGATCGTGACCTGATGGCAGTGCCCCACCGGTGGATCGAGGCCATGCGGGCGGGCGAGGCGCTGGTGCTGGCCCAGGTCGACGGCCTGGCCGACGACGACCTCGCCGGGCCGTCCCGGCTGCCCGGCTGGGACCGGGCCCACGTGGTCGGGCACCTGGCCCGCAACGCCGACGCCCTCGGCAACCTCCTCGCCTGGGCCCGCACCGGGATCCCGACGCCGATGTACCCCTCCGCCGACGCCCGGGCGGGCGGCATCGAGGAGTCGGCCCGGCAGGGCCCGGCGGCCCTCCGGGCGGACGTCGGCGCGGCGTCGGCCCGGCTCGTGGCCGCGGTCGGCGCACTGCCCGAGGCGGCGTGGGACGGCGAGATCCGGACCAACAGCGGCCGGCGCGTCACCGGCGCCGAGGTGCCGTGGATGCGGGTGCGGGAGACCTGGGTCCACGCCGTCGACCTGGGCACCGGCGTCACCTTCGACGACGTGCTCCCCGAGGTGGTCGACGCCCTGGTGGACGAGGTCGCCGGCGGGCTGGCCGGGCGGGACGACTGCCCGCCGGCCACCCTCACCGCCACCGACCGACCGGGCACCTGGTCCGTCGGCCCCGCCGGGACCGGCGCAACCGCCGTCGGCGGCGACGGCCTCGCCGTGTCCGGCCGGCGGGCCGACCTGTGCGCCTGGCTGCTCGGCCGGGACGACGGCAGCAGGCTCGACTCGTCGGCCCCGGACGGCCGGGCGCCCGCGCTCCCCCGGTGGCTGTGACTACTGACCCGTCTCGGTGAGCGGGCCGTACACGTCCGGCTGCCGGTGGCGGGCGAAGTCGAACAGGGTCGTCTTGTACGACACCGTGTCGTCGAGGTCGCAGGCGGCCACCGCCACCTCGTCGCCGACGCCGGTGCACTCGGCGATCACCGTCCCCGACGGGTGGATCACGCACGACCCACCGATGTGGTCGATGCCCTCCTCGACGCCGGCCTTGGCCACCCCCACCACGAACGTGCCGTTCTGGTACGCCCCGGCCTGCATGACCAGGTGGTTATGGAAGTCGCTGAACCGGTCGTGCTCCGGTGCCGGCGGGTTGTGGACCGGCGTGTTGTAGCCGATGCACACCAGCTCGACCCCCTGGAGGCCCAGCAGCCGGAAGGCCTCGGGCCACCGCCGGTCGTTGCAGATCAGCATCCCCACCCGGCCCCCGAACGCGTCGAACGTGGGGAACCCGAGGTCGCCCCGCTCGAAGTACCGCTTCTCGAGGTGCTGGAACCGGCGCCACGGCTCGTGGTCTCCGTGGCCAGGCAGGTGCACCTTGCGGTAGCGCCCGACCTCGTGGCCGTGGGACCCGACCAGCACGGCGGTGTTGAACCGGCGGCCCTCGGGCGTCAGCTCGGCGAACCCCAGCTCGAACCCGACGCCGAGGCGGGCGGCTTCGTCCCACAGCGGCTTGGTGTCCGGCCCCGGCACCTCGGTCTCGTACCAGGCGTCCAGCGCCGGGTCGCCGTCCTCGTACCACCACCGGGGGAAGAAGGTGGTCAGCGCCAGCTCCGGGAACACCACGAGGTCGGCGCCCCGGTCGGCGGCGGTCCGCAGCAGGGCGATCAGCCGCTCGACCACCGCCGGGCGTCCGTCGCTGCCGGCGGTCGGCCCCATCTGCGCAGCGGCGACCGTGACGACCCGGCTCATGCCGCAAGCTCCAGCATCACGTCGGCCAGCACCTGGGTGCCGGCCGCCAGGTGCTCGGGCGAGGAGTACTCGGCCGGGTTGTGGCTCACCCCGGCCCGGCTGGGGACGAACACCATGCCGGTCGGGCACACGCGGGCGAGCATCTGGGCGTCGTGCCCGGCCCCCGACGGCAGCCGCATCACGCTGTGCCCCCGGCGGGCGGCGGCCTGTTCGACCCGGCCGATCACGTCCTCGTCGAACGCCACCGGCTCGAACCGGGCCAGGCGCCGCCACGCGGTCTCGACGTTCTCGGCGGCGGCCAGGTCGGCCACGAACTCCCGCAGCCGCCCCTCGGCCTCGGCCAGCACGGCCTCCTCGGTGTTGCGGAGGTCCACGGTCAGCACCGCCCGGGCCGCGACGACGTTGACCAGGTCGGGGTGGAGGTCGAGCCGTCCCACCGTCCCGACCTGGTGGCCGCCGAGCTCCCGGGCGAGGCGGCGGACGTAGGTGGCGACCTCCGCAGCGGCGTAGGCGGCGTCCCGCCGCAGCCCCATCGGCGTCGTGCCGGCGTGGTTCGACTGGCCGGTGATCGTCAGCTCCTGCCACGAGATGCCCTGGACCCCGGTGACCGCCCCGATGGTCACGCCCTGCTCCTCCAGCACCGGCCCCTGCTCGATGTGGAGTTCGACGTACGCGTGGGGCGCCGGCCCGGGCACCGCGGCGTCGCCGGCCCACCCGATCCGCTCCAGCTCGTCGCCGAGCACGGCGCCGTCGATGGCCACCGTGTCGAGCGCGTCCTCGAGCGGCAGGCCGCCGACGTAGACGAGGCTGCCGAGCATGTCGGGCGCGAACCGGCTGCCCTCCTCGTCGGTGAAGAAGGCGACGCTGAGCGGCCGCCGGGTGGTGACCCCGGCGTCGTCGAGCGCCCGGACGACCTCCAGACCGGCCAGCACGCCGAGGGTCCCGTCGTAGCGGCCGCCGGTGCGGACGGTGTCGATGTGGCTGCCGGTCATCACCGGGGTCAGCCCGGCCTCCGCGCCGGCCCGGGTGGCGACGACGTTGCCGATCCGGTCGACGGTCACGGCCAGGCCGAGCGCCCGCATCCACCCGACCACCAGCTCCCGACCCCCGGCGTCGTCGTCGGTGAGGGCGAGCCGGCAGTTCCCCCCGTCGCCCGTGTCGCCCACGGCGGCGAGCCCCTCCAGGTCGGCGAGCAGACGGTCGGCGACGATCTCCACCCGCCCATCGTGGCCCGTCGCCACCCCGGCGGACAGCCCGGACGTCACGGCCCCGCGGTGACCGGCGGCTCGGCCGACCACGGGAAGACGATCCACCGCTCGGTCTCGTGCCAGGCGTAGTCGGGCACCACCACCGACCGTGGCTTGCGGTAGAGGACGGCGGTCCGCGCCTCGGCGACGTGCTGGGCCAGCACCTCCCGCACCAGGCGGAGGGTGTGGCCGGTGTCGGCCACGTCGTCGGCCACCAACACCCGGAGGCCCCGGACGTCGACCAGGTCGAGCGTCGGCGGCAGCACCACGGGGACGTCCAGCCGCTCGTCGACGCCCGTGTAGAACTCGACGTTCATCGCCCCGCAGTTCTTCACTCCCAGCGCATAGGCCAGCGCCCCGGCCACGGTCAGGCCGCCCCGGGCGACGGCGATCACCACGTCGGGCCGGTAGCCGTCGGCGGCCACCTGGCCGGCCAGCTCGCGGGTGGCCTCGCCGAAGCGCGCCCAGGTCAGGATCTCCCGCCCGGCCGACGGCGCGGCCTCCTCCCAGGCGTCGTCGGTCCGCTGGTCGGGGGCGGCAGCCACTCAGACGAGGTCCCACGGCCGGACCGGTACCCGGGTCACGTCCACCCCGGTGGCGGAGCGGATGGCCGCCACCACCGCAGCGGTGGACGAGATCGTCGGCGGCTCGCCCACCCCCTTGGCGCCGAACGGGGCGTCGGGCTCGGGCTCCTCGATGCAGGTGGCCAGCACCTCGGGGGCGTCGGCCACGGTCGGGATGAGGTAGTCGGTGAAGCTCGGGTTCCTCACCAGGCCGCCGTCGACCACGATCTCCTCCATCACCGCGAGGCCGACCCCCTGGGCGATGCCGCCCTCGATCTGGCCGGTGACCTGGGTCGGGTGCAGCACCCGGCCGACGTCCTGGCCGGTCGCCACCTGCACCACCCGCACCAGCCCGAGGTCGGGGTCGACGTCGACGACGGCCCGGTGGGCGGCGAACACGTAGCTGACGTCGGCCTCGCCCTGGCCCCGGTCGTCGAGCGGCTGGGTGGGCCGATGGCGGTGAACGGCCGACGCCTCGTACGCCTCGGTCCCCGCCGCCACGGCCACCGGGACGTCGACCTCCGACCCGTCGGCCGTCCCGGCGGACCCGGCCCTCGCGGCCGACACGATGCGGCCGTCCTCGGTCGCCACGAGGCTCTCGGGGGCGACCCCGAGGCTCCTCGCCAGGGCCGAGCGGACCTGGTCGGCGACCAGCCGGCACGCCCGCAGCACCGCCCCGCCGGACATCCACGTCTGCCGCGAGGCCGACGACGAGCCCGCAGACCCCACCGTCGACGTGCCGGCCGGCTCGACGACCACGGCCTCGCAGCCCAGCGTCGTCCGGGCGATCTGGCCGGCGATCGTCACGAACCCCTGGCCGACCTCCGCCACCGCGCAGGTGACGGTGGCGACGCCCTCGGCCAACCGCACCCGGGCCTCCGACGTGTCGTCGAAGCCCTCCGAGTACAGCAGGTTCTTGAACCCCACCGCGACGCCGACACCCCGTCGGGTCCGCTCGGGGTCGTCGGTGCGGCCGACGCCGCCGGGCCGCTCCAGCAGCCCGCCGCCCGCCGGCGGCGGCAGCGGGTGCGCCACCGCGGCGCGGATGCACTCGGCCACCGGCGCCGTGCCCGTGATGACTTGACCGGTGGGCAGCACGTCGCCGGGGCCGAGCGCGTTTCGGAGGCGCAGCTCGACCGGGTCGATCCCGAGCCGGGCCGCGAGGCGGTCCATCTGTGACTCGTGGCCGAAGCACACCTGCACCGCCCCGAAGCCCCGCATGGCTCCGCACGGCGGGTTGTTGGTCCGCACCACGACGGCGTCGATCGTCGCGTTCGGCACCCGGTAGGGGCCGCAGGCGAACCGGGCGGCGTTGGCCACCACCGCGGCCGACGACGACGCGTAGGCGCCGCCGTCGAGCACCAGCTCGGCCTCGACCTTCACCAGGTCGCCTCGCCAGGTGGCGTGGTGGCGGTACCGCATCAGGGCCGGGTGGCGGTGGACGTGCCCGAGGAACGACTCGTCCCGCAGGTAGCTCATCTTCACCGGCCGGTCGGCGGCCAGCGCGAGCAGGCAGGCGTGGACCTGCATGCTGACGTCCTCCCGGCCGCCGAACGCGCCGCCGACGCCGCCCAGGTGGAGCCGCACCCGCTCCGGCGGCAGGCCCAGGCAGGCGGCGACCTGGTCGCGGTCCTCGTGCAGCCACTGGGTCGCGACCCACAGGTCGACGCCGCCCGCGCCGTCGGGCACGGCCAGGCCCGACTCGGGGCCGAGGAAGGCCTGGTCCTGCATGCCGACCTCGTAGGCGCCCTCGACCACGACGTCGCCTCGGGCACCGGCGTCGCCGTGGTCGACGACGATGCGGCGGATGACGTTGCCCTCCGGGTGGATCGGCGCGGCCTCCGCGGCGGCCTCGGCGTCGACCAGCGGGGCCAGCGGCTCGTAGGTCACCGCGATGGCGTCCAGGGCCCGGCGGGCGGTGTCGGGGTGGTCGGCGGCCACGGCGGCGACCGGCTCGCCGACGAAGCGGACGACGTCGCGGGCGAACACCGGCTGGTCGGCCGAGATGAGCCCGTAGGTGGCCGAGCCGGGCACGTCGTCGGCGGTGACGACGCACGACACCCCGGGCATGGCGAGGGCCGGGCCGACGTCGACCGCGACGATGCGGGCGTGGGGGTGAGGCGATCGCAGCGTCCGGCCCCACAGCATCCCGTCGGCGTGGAGGTCGGACGAGAACGCGAACCGGCCCTGGACCTTGGGGGTGCCGTCGGGGCGGACCGGGCTGTCGCCGATGCGGCCGCCCCGGCCGACGGGCGGGGCCTGGACGTCCGTCACCGGACCGCCCCGCTTCCCGTCCCCGTCCGAAGCGCGACCACCTGCTCCACCGCGGCGATGATGCGGCCGTAGCCGGTGCAGCGGCAGAGGTTGCCGGCCAGTGCCTCCCGGACCTCGAGCGGTCCGGGCTGCGGCACCCGGTCGAGCAGGTCGTGGATCGCGACCACGAACCCGGGCGTGCAGAACCCGCACTGCACGCCCCCGGCCTCGACCATGGCCTGCTGCACGTCGGTGAGGACGTCGCCGGCCAGGGCGGCGTCGCCGGGCTCGGCCCCGGGCGGGGCCAGGCCCTCGACCGTGGTGACCGCGCAGCCGGCGGCGGCCTCGGCCAGCTCGAGGCAGGCGCAGACGAGCACGCCGTCCACGAGCACCGAGCACGAGCCGCACTCGCCCTGCTCGCAGGCGTTCTTGGCACCCGGAAGGCCGAGCCGGTCACGCAGGACGTGGAGCAGGCTGTCCCCCGCATGGGCGCCCTCGACCCGCCGCGCGACGCCGTTGACGACCAGCTCGTAGGCCGTGGACTCGGCGCCGTTGCCGGTCCCCGTGAGCGGGGTCACGCGGCCGACCGCCAGGCTCGCTCGAGCGCCCGCCGAGCCATCACGTCGACGGCGTGGCGGCGGTATGCGGCGGTGGCCCGGTGGTCGTCGATCGGCCGGCTGACCGCGGCCATCCGCCGGCCGAAGCCCTCGACGACCGACGGGTGGGGCGGGGCGCTGCCGTCCCAGTCGAGCCGGGTGGTAACCCACATCTCGGGGTCGTGGTCGCGGATCGGGACGGGGCCGACGGCGCCGAGCGCGCAGCTGAGCGTCCGCCGCTCCCGGTCGACCACCAGGGCGCAGCTGGCGACCGCGATCACCATGGCGTTGCGGACGCCGATCTTGAGGAACTCGCGGGGCCCGGTGGCCACCGGCACCCGGACGGCGGTGAGCAGCTCGCCGGGCCGGAGGGCCGTCTGCTTCGGTCCGACGAGGAAGTCCGACACCGGCATCGTCCGGCGGCCCCGGGGCGTGGCCAGCTCGACGGTGGCGCCCATCGCGACCAGCACCGGCAGCGTGTCGCCGGCGGGCGAGCCGGTCACGAGGTTGCCGCCGATGGTGCCGGTGTTGCGGATCTGGGGGCTGCCGACGGTCCGGGCCGCCTGGGCCAGGGCCGGCAGCAGGGCGGCCAGCTCGGGGCCGAGCAGGTCGGTGTAGGTGACGGTGGCACCCAGGGCGACGACGTCCCCGGCGCCGCCGGGCTCGACCCGCCAGCTCCGCAGCTCCCGCACGCGCCGGAGCGACAGCACGTCCCCGGGTCGCCGGCGGCCGTAGTTGACGTCGACCATGAGGTCGGTGCCCCCCGCCAGGACGGTCGTCGCCGGATCGTCGTCCAGGACGACGAGCGCATCGTCGAGTCGGTCGGGAGCGCGAACGGTCACGGCCGTCGAGGTTGGTCGACCTCAACGCAGGGTGGAATTCGCGCATGTTACCGGTCCGTGAAGCGTTGCTTCCGGGCCGTGGTGTGGTTGCCTGGCGCCGTGCTCCTCCGGGGTGGAACCGTGGTCGACGTCGACGGCTCGCGGGCGGCCGACGTGCTGGTCGGGCGGGACGGCCGGATCGCCGCGGTCGGGCCCGACCTGCTGGCCGATCCGGCGGTGGCCGCCGGGACCCCGCCGGTCACCGACGTCGCCGGCCTGCTCGTGGTGCCGGGGGGCGTCGACGCCCACACCCACATGCAGCTGCCGGTGGGGGCGGTGACGTCCGCCGACGACTTCGGCTCCGGCACGGCCGCCGCCGCGGTGGGCGGCACGACGACGGTGATCGACTACGTCACCGCTTACCGGGGCGAGGACCCGCTGGCGGCGCTGGCCACCTGGCGGCGGTGGGCCGAGCCGGCGGCGGTCGACGTCGGGCTGCACATGACGTTCACCGAGGCGGTTCCGGAGGCGGTGGTCGCGGACTGCGTCGAGCGGGGGGTCACGAGCTTCAAGCTCTACCTGGCCTACCCGCAGCTGCTGCAGGTGGACGACGACGTCGTGTTCGACGTCCTGCGGTCCTGCGCCCGCCACGGCGGCCTGGTGACCGTCCACTGCGAGAACGGCGGGGCGATCGAGGCACTGCGCCGCCGGGCGCTGGCCGAGGGCCGGACGTCGGTGGTGTCGCACCGGGACACGCGTCCTGCGGCGCTGGAGGCCGAGGCGGTCAGCCGGGTCGGGCGACTGGCCGAGGTGGCGGGGGCGCCGGTGTACGTCGTCCACCTGTCGTCGGCGCCGGGGCTGGCCGAGGTGCGGGCGGCCCAGGAGCGGGGGGTGGCGCTGCACGCCGAGACCTGCCCGCAGTACCTGACGCTCGACGCCACGGTGCTGGAGGGCCCGGGCGGCGAGAACTTCGTCTGCACGCCGCCGCTGCGCGACCCGTGGCACCGGGAGGAGCTGTGGGAGGGCCTGGCCCGGGGCTGGGTCCAGACGGTGGCGACCGACCACTGCCCGTTCACCGTGTCGGACCGGGCCCGGGGCGTGGCGGGCCGGCCGGAGGGCTTCGCGGACTTCACCGAGATCCCCGGCGGGCTCCCCGGGGTCGAGACCCGGCTCACGCTGGTGTGGCAGGGGGTGCGGGCGGGCCGGATCACCGTGGCCGACTGGGTGCGGCTGTGCGCCGAGGCGCCGGCCCGGACGTTCGGCCTGTTCCCCCGCAAGGGCTGCCTGCGCCCGGGGGCCGATGCCGACGTCGTGGTCTGGGACCCGGACCGCCCCCAGTCGCTGTCGGCGGCCGACCTGCACATGCGGGTCGACCATTCCCCTTACGAGGGCCAGGTCGCCCGGGGCTGGCCGGCTCTGGTCCTGTCCCGCGGCCGGGTCGTCGCCCGGGACGGCCGGTTCACCGGCGAGCCGGGCTGGGGCCGCTACGTCGAGCGGGGCGCCCCGGACCTGTCGGTGGCGCCGGGCTGACCTCGGCCTGGCGGTCCTCCGACCTCCGTTCCGTGAGGCGATACGGGTCGCCGGCGGGTTCCCGAGGTGATGGTGGTCGGCCCCCGACCGCTATCGCCTCCGGAACGGCAGGACGACCCCTATCGCCTCGGAAACCCGCCGGCCGTCGAATGGCAGATCGGCTAATTATCCCTACCCATGGGCACCGCTACCGAACGCGCTGGTCACATCCTCGTGCCATCGATGCGCCTGGTTCGACGCGGCGAGAGCGTGGTGGCGGTTCGCGACGTCGACGTCCCACCGCTCACGGCCGAGATGGTGCGAGCGACTCTGGAGCACGTCCGCCCGTGAATGGCCTGACCCGAAACCCGCGGCGCTCCCCGCTTATTGCTTCTGGGACCGCTGCCAGAAGCAACCTCGGCGCAACCGCCGCGCCGTGAGCCCGCATCAGGTCGGCGTCGACTCGGCCAGCCGGGCGGCCTCCACGGGGTCCACGCCCGCCAGGCCGACCAGGTAGCAGGCGATCGGAGCGGCGGTCCGCTCGGACGCGTGGGCGGCGGTGCCGGCGAGGGACAGCAACACCTCCACCGTCTCCGACGGCGGCGGCTCGACGCCGAGCCGGGCGGCGAACCCGGCGATCCACTCGTCCCTCGTCACGCCGGTCGCCTCCGTCATGCCACCGCCTCCACCCGGGCTCGAACGTGCTTGTGGTGGGGCGTGCCCACCCAGGCGTCGCGGTCCGCGCTGGCGGTGAGCTCGTTGGGCGCCTGGCCGGTCACGACGGGGACGCCGTCCTCGCCGGGGTGGTCGAGCCCCAGCCCGTTTGGCAGCGACACGTGGCCGTCCTGCATGGCGTCGTGGAGCTCGACCGTGACCTCGACCGATGCCCGCCGGGTGGTCACCCGGGCCCGGCCGCCGTCGATCAGGCCGAGCCGCGAGGCGTCGCCGGGGCTGACCCGCAGGGCCCCGGCCGGGTCCCGCTTCCGCCAGGCCGGGTCGCGGATGATCGTGTTGGCGCTGAACGACCGGCGCTCGCCGGCCGACAGCACGAACGGCCACTCGTCGTCGGCGCCCGGCGCCGGCTCGGTGGCCAGGCCGGCCAGCTCGTCGAGGAGCGACGGCACGGCCAGGTGGAGGCGGCCGTCGTCGGTGCCGACCCGGCGCCAGTTGGCGTCCTCGTCGTCGTCGGTGATGACGACGCCCGAGGGCGACCCGAGGATGGCGTCGAACAGGGCCTCGCCGGCGGCCAGGCCCTCGCCGTAGCCGGCCCGCCGGACGCCGTCGGGGTTGGCGGCCGCGCACCGGTGGGCGGCGCCCCAGAGCAGCGCGGCCGAGGCGGCGCCGTCGGGGAGGGTGGGGCCGAGGGTCCGGTAGAGGACCACCGGGGCCAGCGGCCCCAGCTCCGGGTGGGCGCCGGCGGCGGCGAAGAACGCGTCGGCGAACGCGGCCCGCCCGGACTCGGCGGCGGCCCGGACGGCGGCCAGGTCGTCGGTGAACGCGTCGAGCGCGCCCGACGCCTCCACCAGTCGGGCGTGGATCTCCGGCTCGGGCAGCGGCCCGTCGGGCGGGGGCAGCACCGGCCGCCGGAGGTGGAACACGTTGCGGGGGAAGTCGAAGTTGAAGAACGTCGCCTCGTACTTCTCGAACTGGGTCGGCGCGGGCAGGACGTAGTCGGCCAGCCGGGCCGTCTCGGTGAGCATCACATCGATGACGACCAGCGTGTCGAGGGCGGCCAGGGCCTCCCGCATCCGGGCCGAGTCGGCGAGGGAGTGGGCCGGGTTGCCGCTCTCGACGATCATCGCCCGGTAGCGGTCGGGGTGGTCGTTGAGGATCTCGTCGGCGATGATGTTGCACGGCACCAGCCCGGCGACCAGGCGGGCGCCGACCACAGGGCTGCGGGGGCCGCCGTCGATCGTCACCTCAGCCTTGCGGACCCGGCCCAGCGGCGCCAGGGCGGACGGGGCGTACTGGGTGCCGAGCCGCCCGAAGTTGCCGGTGAGCAGCCAGACCAGCTTCTCGAGGTAGCTGACCAGGGTGGAGTGCAGGCTCATCTGCACGCCGAGGTCCTCGAAGACGGCGACACTGCCGGCCCGGCCGATGAGCCGGGCGGCCTCCCGGACCCGGTCCTCGGGCACGCCGGCGACCGCGCAGTGGGCGGCGATGTCGACCTTGCCCAGCGCGGCGACGACCTCGTCGGCCCCGGTGGCGTGGGCGGCCAGCCAGGCGGCGTCGACCAGACCCTCGTCGACCACCGCGGCGGCCAGCGCGGCGACGAGCCAGGCGTCGGTGCCGGGCCGGACCTGGAGGTGGACGTCGGCCAGGTCCGCGGTCTCGGTCCGCCGGGGGTCGACGACGATCAGATGCCGGCCGGGATCGCGGGCGATCTCCTTGAGGGTGGTGCGGGCCCGGGGGAAGCCGTGGCTCTGCCAGGGGTTCTTGCCGACGAACAATGCGACGTCGCAGTGCTCGAAGTCACCCCGGACGTTGGTGCCGAGCACCATGCCGTTGACCCAGAACTCGCCGGTCTTCTCCTGGGCGAGGGCGTTGGACCTGTAGCGGGACCCGAAGGCGGCGAGGGTGGCCGAGGCGTAGCCACCGCCGAGGTGGTTCCCCTGGCCGCCGCCGCCGAAGTAGAAGATCGACTCGCCGCCGTGAGCGTCGCGGACGGCGCCGAGGCGGGTGGTGACCTCGGAGATGGCGGTGTCCCAGTCGACCACCTCGAAGGTGCCGTCGTCGCGGCGGCGGAGGGGCCGGGTGACCCGCTCGCCGAGGGCGGGGACGCGGCCCGCGGGGACGGTGACGCCGCCGGGGTTCTGGTAATGGTCGAGCCGGAGGGCCTTCTCGCAGGTGTAGCCCTGGGACGCGGGGTGGGATTTGTCGCCCCGGATGCGGGTGAAGCGGCGTCCGTCGTCGCCGCCGAGTCGCACCTCGATGCCGCAGTTGCACTCGCAGAGGATGCAGGCGGTCTGCCGCCAGTCGCCGGTCGCCTCGGTCACGGTCATGGCCGGCGACCGTAGCCCGAGTGCGTTCACTTGTGCAACGGACTTCGCTGCGGGCTACCGTGGCCGGGGTGACCTCCCCCGACGCGCCCGACGCGCCACACGCGCCCGCCACCGCGTTCGACCGGGCCACCGCGGTGGCCCTCCGCCCCGGCGCGCACGACGCCGACGGCCGGGCGGTCCACGACATGCCCGTCGACCCCGAGTGGACCATCGGCGACAAGCCCAACGGCGGCTACCTGCTCGCCGCCCTGGCCCGGGCCGGCCTCGCCACCGTCGCCTCGGTCGAGGGTCCGCCGCACCCCCACGCGCTGGCCGCCACCGCCACCTACGTCAGCGCTCCCGCCCTCGCCGCGGCCGAGGTCCACAGCGAGGTGCTGCGCCGGGGCCGGGGCATGAGCCAGGTCCGCACCCGGCTCGTGCAGGCCGACGCCACGAAGGTGGAAGCGACGTTCACCTGCGGCCTGCTCGACCCCGACGCCGAAGCGTGGTGGGGCGGCGCTCCTATCCCCCCGATGCCCGACCTGGCCGGCCTACCCCGGGGCTCGACCACGGCGCCCGGTGGCATCGTGCTGCCGATCCGCCGCCACCTCGACGTCCGCCTCGACCCGGCCACCGCCGGCTTCGCCAGCGACCGGCGGTCCGGGGTCGGCGAACTGCGGGCCTGGTTCCGGTTCGCCGACGGGCGGCCCGTCGACCCCCTCGCCCTGCTGCTGGTGATCGACGCCCTGCCCCCCGCCACCTTCGACCTGGAGGGCACGACCGGCTGGGTGCCGACCCTGTCGCTCAGCGCCTACGTCCGGGCGCTGCCGGCCCCCGGGCCGCTCGTGGTCCGCCAGCGGGCGGGCCTGGTCGAGCGGGGCCTGGTCGACGAGGTGTGCGAGGTGTGGGACGGCCGGGGACGGCTGGTGGCCCAGGCCACCCAGCTCGCCGGGGTGCGGACGACGTGACCCGCCGGAGCGGGCCGTGAAGCGGACCCCGTTCGCCGACTGGCCGTGCTCGATCGCCCGCTCGGTCGACCTGCTGGGTGACTGGTGGACCCCGCTGGTGCTGCGGGAGACCTACCTCGGCGTCCGCCGGTTCGATGACTTCCAGCGCAACCTCGGCATCGGCCGGAACATCCTCACCCAGCGGCTGAACCGGCTGGTGGAGGAGGGGATGCTGGCCCGCCGCCCCTACCAGGAGCGGCCCGTCCGCCACGAGTACGTCCTCACCGACAAGGGTCGCGACTTCTACCCCGTCATGGCGGCGATGCAGGCCTGGGGCGACCGCTGGCTGGCGGGCGCGGAGGGGCCACCGGTCGTGCTGCACCACCGGGGCTGCGACCACGACATGGAGGCCGAGGTCGTGTGCTCGCACTGCGGCGAGCCGATCAGCGTGCGGGACGTCCGGGCCCGGCCCGGCCCCGGATACCCGGTGACATAGCCGAGAAGAACGTTTATTCTCCGAGTTGTGACCGACGTCTCCGTCCGGCAGCAACCGGGTGACCTGGACGCGGGCGCGCCAGCCGGCGACGCCCTGCGCGAGCGGCTCCTGCGGGCCGCCGCCGCCGTCTTCGCCCGCCAGGGCTACGACGGCACCAAGATCATGGACGTCGTCCGAGAGTCGGGCCTGTCGACCGGCGCCGTGTACGGCCGCTTCCGGTCGAAGAACGACCTGCTGCGCGAGGCGATCATCACCCGGTCGGCCACGGCCGCCCGGGTCGGCGTCGAGGGCCTCCGGCGGGTGGCCGACTTCATCACCGCCGGCGTCACCCGCACCGACCAGCCGCTGACCGACGCCGAGGCCCTCCGGCTCGAGGCCTACGTCACCGCCCGGCGGGAGCCCGAGGTGGCGCGAGCCCTCGCCGAGGCCCACGACGTGTTCCGCGACCGGGTGGCACCACTGCTCGACGCCGCCCGCCGCGACGGCACCGTGGCCGACGACGTCGACCCGGAGGCCGCCCTGTTCCTGGTGCGGATCCTGCACCTCGGCCTGCTGCTCCACCGGGGCTCGGGCCTCCCCGGGCCCGACGAGGACGCCTGGCAGGCCGTCGTCACCCGGGTCGTGGCCAGCATCGGCCAACCCACCGACGCCCCCGAACCCCCTGAGGAGGACGACCGATGACGGTCACCGAGCCCGTCCCCGAGCTCCCGGAGCCGGCCGAGGTGGACGCGACGATCAAGATCGTCCACGACCACGCCGACCGGATCTTCCTGTGGAACTACGACCGGTCGCGCACCCAGCTGGTCACCCTCTACAACAAGGCGATGGCGTCCCAGTGGAACAGCGTCACCGAGTTGGACTGGGCCACAGACGTCGACCCCGAGTCGCTCGTCGACTTCGACACGCCGCTGATGCAGCTCACCCGGGCCGCCCGCGAGGTCGACGGCTCGCCGCTCGCCAGCTGGGGCGACAAGGAGCTCACCGCCCTCGGCGTCGAGGCCCTCAAGGCCAACCTCAGCCAGTTCATGCACGGCGAGCAGGGCGCCATGATGACCGCGGCCAAGATCGTCGAGACCGTCCCCTGGATCGACGCCAAGTACTACGCCGCCACCCAGACGATGGACGAGGCCCGGCACACCGAGGTGTTCGCCAAGTACCTCCACACCAAGGTGGGCGAGGCCTACCCGATGAGCCCGTTCCTCGAGGAGCAGATCACCGCGCTGCTCGAGGACAGCCGGTGGGACATCGCCTACCTCGGCATGCAGATCGTCATCGAGAGCCTGGCCCTCGCCGCCTTCGGCAACATGCTGCGGACGACGGAGGAGCCCCTGCTCCGCAAGCTGCTCCGCTACGTCATGTCCGACGAGGCCCGCCACGTCGCCTTCGGCGTGCTCAGCCTGGCCGAGTACTACCAGGGCCTCACCGAGGCCGAGCTGAAGGACCGCCAGGACTTCCTCATCGAGAACACGCTCCGCAACCGGGCCCGTTCCACCACTCCGGAGATCTGGGAGCGCATGGGCGTGAAGGCCGAGGAGGTCTACCCGGCGATCGCCGAGGCGGCCAACCGCATCAAGATCCACCCCTTCGCGGGCTTCCAGCGGGCCTTCTTCGCCAAGCTGGTGCCGAACGTCCGCAAGCTCGGCCTGCTCGACGCCAACGACGGCCACCTCCGCCGCCACTGGGCCGAGGCGGGCCTGCTGGAGTTCGAGTTCGCCGACGACACCGGCTCGGACTACGCCAGCTACGACGCCGTGGCCCAGGACCGGGCCGCCGCCGCAGCAGCTTCGTGACCGGGGCGGCCGTGCTGTCCCGGTTCCGTTCCGTCGACGGCGCCGAGGACGCAAACCCATGACCGAGCGAACCCTGCGCGGCGCCGCCGCCCTCGTGGGCGTGGCCGACGCCGCCTCCCCGACCGGCGAGCTCGACAGCCACGGCCGGGCCCTCGAGGTGGCCATGATCCACGAGGCGCTGGCCGACGCCGGGCTCACCCTGGCCGACGTCGACGGCGTCTGCCACGCGCAGTCCCCCACCGGGCTGGCCGAGTACCTGGGCATCGAGGCCCGCTGGTTCGACGGCACGATGGTCGGCGGGTCGAGCTACGAGCTGCACGTCGAGCACGCCGCCGCCGCCATCGCCGCCGGCCTGTGCGATGTGGTGGTGGGCGTGTACGCCGCCACCCCCCGGTCCGACCGGCGACGGGGCGGCGACAGCGGCCCCCGGCGGATGCCGCCGCCGGGCCCCAACCCGTCGATGGAGTGGGAGATGCCCTACGGGCTACGGATGCCCATGGGCGCCTACGCCCTGGCCGCCAGCCGCCACATGGCCGTGTACGGCACCACGTCCGAGCAGCTGGCCCGGATCGCGGTCGACACCCGGCGTTGGGCGGCCATGAACCCCCGGGCCCGCCATCGCGACCCGATCACCGTCGACGACGTGCTCGCCTCGCCGTGGATCGCGACACCGCTCCACCTGCTCGACTGCTGCCTGGTGACCGACGGGGCCGGCGCCTTCGTCCTCACCTCGGCCGAGCGGGCCCGCGACCTGGCCCGCCCGCCCGTCTACGTCCTGGGCGCGGCGTCGGCCGGCTTCCACCAGATGATCAGCCAGATGCCCGACCTCACCACCACGGCCGGGTCGGTGTCGGGGCCGCGGGCGTTCGAGATGGCCGGCGTCAAACCGGGCGATGTCGACCTGCTGATGGGCTACGACAGCTTCACCATCACCGCGCTGCTCCACCTGGAGGACCTGGGCTTCTGCCCCAAGGGTGAGGGCGGCGCCTTCGTGGAGGACGGCAAGCTCGGCCCCGGCGGCGCCCTGCCCATGAACACCAACGGCGGCGGCCTGTCCTACACCCACCCCGGCATGTACGGCATGTTCCTGCTCGTCGAGGCCGTCCGCCAGCTGCGGGGCGAGGCGGGCGAGCGCCAGATCCCCGACCACCGCGTCGCGGTCGCCCACGGCTCCGGTGGCGTGCTGTCCACGATGGGCACCGTGGTGCTCGGCACCGAGGAGACGTTATGACCGAGCGGAGCGAGGTCCAGGCAGCACAGTCCTTTGCCACGAAGTGGCGATGTGGTCACTGGTGGGACCGAAGGGAGCACCAGTGACCATGCACGAGGGCGACTACAAGGTCGCCGACCTGTCGCTGGCCGGCTGGGGCCGCAAGGAGATCCAGCTCGCCGAAGTCGAGATGCCCGGCCTCATGGCCATCCGGGCCGAGTTCGCCGACGCCCAGCCGCTGGCCG
>JBKPHT010000294.1:0-18288 GCA_046730015.1 Actinomycetota bacterium | reverse complement strand
GACGGCGGCTGCGCCGCAGCGCGGCGCGGACCCGGAGGCCGGCCATCAGCCGGTGGGCCTCGGCCAGCTCGTCGGGCGTGCAGGCGGCGAGGTCGCGGTGGCGGAGCACCTCGGTGGCGCTCCAGCGGAGGGCCCGGAGGTCCCCGGTCCCCTGCTCGTCGCCCGCGTCGACGGCGGGTGGCTCGGGCTCGGGCCCGCCCAGGTCGAGGCCGATCTCCGTCCGGCGGGTGACGACAGGGACCTCGGCGCCCGGCCCGTGCCCGAACACCGCGGCGAAGGCCCGGTCGTAGGCGGCGACGTCCTCGGGCCGGCGGACGAGCGTCGCCCGGCCGGCCCAGTAGGTGGCGGGCGGCGTGGCCCCGGCGGCGGCCAGGGCCCGGGCGTACACGACGGTCGCCCCGGGCGGGACGGCGACGCCCGCCGCCCGCAGGGCGCCCGCGAACCGGACGGCGAGCGCGTCGAGGGCCTCCGCGGGCCGCCCCCGGCCGTCACGCACTGCGGGCCACCCCCTCGCGGACAAGGGCCTCCAGGCCGTGCTCCCGGATCCGCTGCCCGTCCTCCCGGTACTTGACGACCGAGCCGAGGGTGGCGGCGGCCGACTCGGGGTCGAGGGTCGACCGTCCGAGCACGGCGAGGGCCCGGGCCCAGTCGATGGTCTCGGCGATGCCGGGCGGCTTGTAGAGGCCGAGGTCGCGGATGGCCGCGACCGCGCCGGCCACCTGGCGGGCCAGGTCGCCGGCCACCTCAGGGGCCCGCAGGCGGACGATCGCCACCTCGCGCGCGACGTCGGGCTGCTCGACCCAGTGGTAGAGGCAGCGGCGCTTGAGGGCGTCGTGGACGTCGCGCGTGCGGTTGGAGGTGAGCACGGTCACCGGTGGGACGCGCGCCCGGACGGTGCCGAGCTCAGGCACGGTGACCGCCCAGTCGGACAGCAGCTCCAGCAGGAACGCCTCGAACTCGTCGTCGGCCCTGTCGATCTCGTCGATCAGCAGCACCGGGGGCGGGCCCTCGGCCGGGGTGTCGAGCGCCTGGAGCAGCGGCCGGCGGACGAGGAACCGGGCGTCGTACAGCTCGCCCTCCAGCGCCACGACCCCGCGGGCCTCGGCCCGGCCGGCGGCCTCGGCCGCCCGCAGGTGGAGGAGCTGGCGGGCATGGTCCCACTCGAACAGGGCCTGGGCGGCGTCGATGCCCTCGTAGCACTGCAGGCGGACGAGCCGGCCCCCGGTCCAGGCGGCCAGCGCCTTGGCGACCTCGGTCTTGCCGACGCCGGCATCGCCCTCCAGGAACAGGGGGCGCTCCAGCCGCAGGGCCAGGAACACGGCCGTCGCCAGGCCCTCGTCGGCGAGGTACTCGTGCGCGGCGAGGCCGTCAACCACCCCGGCGACGTCGGCGACCGTCATCCGGACAGCCTACGGGCGGAGTCAGCTCGCAGCCGACTCCAGCGCCCGGCGGACGAGCACCCGGGCCAGGTGACGCCGGAACTCCGGCGACGCGTTCAGGTCGTCGGGCGGCTCGGTGCCCTCGTCGGCCCGGGCCGCGGCGTCACCCGGCGACGCCCCGGACCGCAGCGCGTCCTCCACTCCGGCGGCCCGCAGCGGCTGGGAGCCCATGTTCACCAGACCGACGCCCGGCCCGCCCGACCCGTTCGTCATGACCGCGGTGACGCCGACGATCGCCCAGTCCTGGGCGCGGCGGTTGAACTTCTCGAACGCCCACCCGACCCCGGGCACGGCCGGCACCCGGACCTCGGTCAGGATCTCGTCGGGCGCCAGGGCCGTCTCCAGGAAGCCGGTGAAGAAGTCGTCGGCCGCGATCTCCCGCTCCCCGCCCGGGCCCCGGGCGACCAGCGTGGCCCGGAGGGCCAGCAGCGCGGCCGGCAGGTCGGAGGCCGGGTCGCCGTGGGCCAGCGAGCCGCCGATCGTTCCCCGGTGGCGGACCTGGGGGTCGCCGATCTGGCCGGCGACGTGGGCCAGGAGCGGCACCTGCTCCCCCGCCAGGGCGGAGGTGGCCAGGTCGTGGTGGCGGGTGAGCGCCCCGATGCGGACGGCGTCGCCGTCGCCCTCGACGAACGACAGCTCGTCGATGCGGCCGATGTCGATCAGCACCTGGGGCAGGGCGAGGCGGAGCTTCATGAGCGGCAGCAGCGAGTGGCCGCCGGCCAGCAGCTTCGCCTCGTCGCCGTGCTCGGCGAGCAGGGCCAGGGCCTCGTCGACCGAGCCGGCCCGCTGGTAGTCGAACGGTGCCGGGATCACGGCGCCTCCTCCCCCTCGGTCGCGCCGGCAGGTGGCGCGGATCGGGCCGCCTGGATGGCCGACCACACCCGTTCGGGGTGGGCCGGCATGGCGATGTCGGTGATGCCGAACGGGGCCAGGGCGTCGACCACCGCGTTGACGACGGTCGGGGTCGACACGATGGTGCCGGCCTCGCCGATGCCCTTGACGCCGAGCGGGTTGGTGGGGCTGGGCGTGACCGTGTGGTCCAGCTTGAGGCTGGGCAACTCCGCCGCGCTGGGGACCTGGTAGTCGATCAGCGACGCGTTGCGGAGGTTGCCGTCGTCGTCGTAGATCGCCTCCTCCCACAGCGCCTGGGCGACGCCCTGGACGATGCCGCCGTGAAGCTGGCCCTCGACGATCATCGGGTTGACCTGGGGCCCGCAGTCGTCGACCGCGGCGTAGTCGAGCAGGTCGATCTCGCCGGTGTCCTCGTCGACCTCGACGACCGCCACGTGGGTGCCGAACGGGAACACGAAGTTCGGCGGGTCGTAGGTGACCTGGGCCGAGAGGTTGGGCTCCACGCCGTCGGGCAGGTCGTGGGCGCTGAACGCCTCGAAGGCGACGGCCTGCAGGGTCATCGACTTCGTGGGCGTGCCCCGGACCCGGAGCTCGCCGTCGACCAGCTCCAGGTCGTCCTCCGCGCACTCGAGCTGGTGGGCGGCGATCGTCCGGGCCTTGGCGATGACCTCGTCTGTCGCCATGGCCACGGCCACGCCGCCGACGGGCAGCGACCGGCTGCCGTAGGTGTCCATGCCGACCGGGCTGACCGCGGTGTCGGAGTGGAGCACTTCGATCGCGTCCGGGTCGACGCCCAGCTTGTCGGCCACGATCTGCGACCAGCACGTCTCGTGGCCCTGGCCGTGCGGTGTCGTCCCGCTGACGACCTGGATCGTGCCGGTGGGCAGCACCCGGACGGTGGCGGCCTCCCAGCCGCCGGCCGCGTAGTTGAGCGACGCGAGCACCCGGCTCGGGGCGAGACCGCACATCTCGACGTAGGTGGCGATCCCGATGCCGATGTGCCGGGTCTCCCCGGCGTCCCGGCGGCGCTGCTGCTCGGCCCGCCAGGCGTCGTGGCCGACGAGCTCGAGCGCCCGGTCGAGCGTCGGGGCGTAGTCGCCGGAGTCGTAGGTCAGCCCGGCGACGGACTGGTAGGGGAACTTGTCGGTCGGGATGTAGTTCCGGCGGCGGATCTCGGCGCCGTCGACCCCGACCTTGCGGGCCAGGGCGTCCATGGCCCGCTCGACGGCGTAGGTGGCCTCGGGGCGGCCGGCGCCCCGGTAGGCGTCGGTCGGGGTCCGGTTGGTGAAGACGCCGGTGCACTCGAAGTGATAGGCGGGGACGTCGTAGACCCCGTGGTAGAGGAACGCACCGAGCAGCGGGATGCCCGGCGTGACGAGCTGCAGGTAGGCACCCATGTCGGCCAGCAGGCGGGCCCGGACGGCGGTCACCCGACCGTCGGCGTCGGCGGCCAGCTCCATGTGCTGGATCTGGCCCCGGCCCTGGATGGTGGCCACCGCATTCTCGCTGCGGCCCTCTGTCCAGCGGACGGGGGTGCCGAGCCGCCGGGCCAGGGCGACGCCGATCAGCTCCTCTGCGTAGACGTTGAGCTTGGACCCGAAGCCGCCGCCGACGGCGGGGGCGACGACCCGGACCTTGGCCTCCGGGACCCCGCACGTGGCGGCGATCATGATCTTCAGGATGTGGGGGATCTGGGTCGCTGAGTAGACGATGAGGTCGCCGCCGTACACGCCGGGCACGACGGCGACGCCTCGCGGCTCCAGGGCCCCCGGGATGAGCCGCTGCTGGACGTAGGTCTCGTCGATGTGGTGGGCGGCCGACGCGAACGCCGCCTCGACGGCGTCCGGGTCGGGGCTCAGCGTCCACGTGTAGCTGCGGTTGGTGCCGAGGTCGTCGTGGATCACGTCCCGGTCGGCGGCGGCGTCCTCGATGCCGACGACGACGGGCAGGGGGTCGTAGTCGACCACCACGGCGTCGACCGCGTCCGCCGCCGCGTAGCGGCTGTCGGCCACGACCACGGCCACGATGTCGCCGACGTAGCAGGCCTTGGTCCGGGCCACGGGCCAGTGGTCGGGAGCCTTCATGTCCTCGGTGACGGGCCAGGCGCAGGGCATGGCGGCGGTCCACGCGTCGTGGAGGTCCTCGCCGGTGAAGACGCGGCGGACCCCGGGCATGGCGGCGGCCGCGCTGGTGTCGATGGCGCCGATGCGGGCGTGGGCGAACGGGCTGCGGACCATGCCCATCCACAGGGCGCCCGGGATCTGCAGGTCGTCCACGAAGCGGGCCTCGCCCGTGAGCAGTCGGGCATCCTCCTTGCGGAGCAGCCGGCGGCCGATCGCCCCGGTGGGCTCGGTGCCGGTGGGCTGGCTCTCGGTGGCGGTCATGCCGGCACCTCCTCACCGGCCGCGGCGAGCACGGCTTTGACGATGTTGTGGTAGCCGGTGCAGCGGCACAGGTTGCCCTCGAGCCCCTCGCGCACCTCGTCTTCGGTCGGGTCGGGGTTCTCCGCCAGCAGCGACACCGCGGCCAGCACCATGCCGGGGGTGCAGAACCCGCACTGCAGGCCGTGCTGCTCGTGGAAGGCCCGCTGCATCGGGTGGAACGGCGCCCCGCCGTCGGCAGACGCGTCGCCGGCGGTGGCGGCGGTGGCGGCGAGGCCCTCGATGGTGGTGACGGCGTGGCCGTCGGCCTGGACGGCGAGCACCGTGCACGACTTCACCGACTCGCCGTCGAGCAGGACGGTGCAGGTGCCGCACGACGACGTGTCGCAGCCGACGTTGGTGCCGGTGAGCCCGAGGTCGTCGCGCAGGTGGTGGACGAGCAGGCGGCGGGGCTCGACCTCGCTCGCCCGCTCCTCGCCGTTGACGGACAGGGTGATTCTCACGGAGGGGCCCCTTCCCGTATCTGGCTCAGCGATGTGTGACCCGGGTCATACTGCCCTCTCGGGGAGCAGCTTGCTCGCGCAACTTGGGCTTTCGGTGGGCCGAAGTCCGGGGCCGCAGCCGGCGGCCCCCGACGGGCCCTACCGGGCGGCCTCGATGGCCCGCCAGATCCGCTCCGGCGTGCAGGGCATGTCGACGTGCCGGACGCCCAGGTGGGCCAGCGCGTCGCACACCGCGTTCTGGACCGCGGGGGTCGAGCCGATCGTGCCCGACTCGCCGATGCCCTTTGCCCCCAACGGGTTCACCCACGTCGGGGTCTCGCTGCCGACCAGCTCGAACGACGGCAGCTCGGCCGCCGACACCACCGCGTAGTCCGCGAAGTTGGTGGTCAGCGGGTTGCCGTCGGCGTCGTAGCGGACCTCCTCGAACAGCGCCTGGGCGACGCCCTGGGCCAGCCCGCCGTGACGCTGCCCGTCGGCCAGCAGCGGGTTGAGCACCCGCCCGGCGTCGTCGCAGGCCACGAAGCGGGTGAGCCGCGCCGCGCCGGTCTCGGTGTCGACCTCCACCACCGCCACGTGGGCGCCGAACGGGAACGTCGGCTGGTCGGCGTTGAAGTCGTGCTCGGCCGCCAGGCCGGGCCCGCCCTCGCCCTCCCCCGCCGCCGCGGCCACCTCCGGCCACGACCGGGCCGTCGCCGGCGTGCCCACGACGTGGAACCGCCCGGCCGCCGGGTCGAGCACGACGTCCTCGACCGCGGCCTCCAGCAGGTCGGCGGCCACCCGCCGGGCCCGCTCCACCACCTCGATCGCCGCGCCCCGGACGGCGGCTCCGCCGAGCTGGAGCGAGCGCGACCCGAACGTGCCGACCCCCCGGGGCACCAGGTCGGTGTCGCCGTGGACCACCCGGACGTCGGCCAGCGGGACGCCCATCTCCTCGGCCGCCAGCATGGCGAACGCCGTGCCCAGCCCCTGGCCGTGGGGCGAGCTCCCGGTGTACACGACGACCTCGACCCCGGTGCCGTCGTCCCGGGGGTGGACCTCGACCCGGGCGTACTCGCTGCCGAGCATCGGGCCCGCGGTGACCTCCACGTAGGTCGACAGCCCGATGCCCAGCGCCACCACGTCACCGGCCTCCCGCCGGCGGGCCTGCTCGGCTCGCAGCCGGTCGTAGCCGGCCGCGGCCAGGGCACGCTCCAGCGCGGCGCCGTAGTCGCCGCAGTCGTAGGTGGCGCCCGCGGGCGTCTGATGGGGCTCGGCGAACGGTGGCAGCAAGTTCCGGCGACGGACCTCGGCCGGGTCGAGCCCGACCTCCGCCGCGAACAGGTCGACCGCCCGCTCCAGCGCCGCGGTGGCCTCGGGCCGGCCCGCCCCCCGGTACGACGCCACCGGCGTCGTCGTGGTGACCACCGACCTGGCCTGCGACGTCACCGCCGGGATGGCATAGGTGCCGGCCGCCATCATCCGGGTCAGGATCGGGAGCACCGCGCCTATCCCCGGGTAGGCACCGGAGTCCTGGGAGATGGCCAGGTGGAACGCCTCGATCGTGCCGTCGGCCCGGCCGCCGAGGGCGACGTCCTGGACCTGGGCTCGGCCCTGCACCATCGCCGTCATGTTCTCGGTGCGGCTCTCCAGCCACCGGACCGGGCGCCCCACCCGACGGGCCAGCCACGGCAGCAGCAGGTCCTCCGGGTGACACGACGCCTTGGCCCCGAACCCGCCGCCGACGTCGGGCGCGAGCACCAGCACGTCGCCCTCGTCGAGGCCGTAGGTCGAGGTCAGCAGCGACTTCACGCCATGGGCGCTCTGGGTCGAGCACCACATCACCAGCCGGCCGTCGACCCAGGCCGCCGCCGACGACCGGACCTCCAGCGGGCACGCGGCCAGGCGCTGGTTGACGATCCGCTGCCGGACCACCACCTCGCAGGCGCCGGGCCCGTCGGCGGGCTCGTCGTTCCCGAACTCTCCGACCAGGTTGGTGCCGGCGTCGGGGAACAGCACGGCGTCACCCGCCAGCGCGGCGGTGGCGTCGACCACCGCCGGCAGCGGCTCGTAGTCGACCATCACCCGCTCGGCCGCGTCGGATCCCTGCTCGGGATCCTCGGTGAGCACGACCGCCACCGGCTCCCCCACGAAGCGGACCCGGTCCCGGCCCAGCACCGGGCGGGCCATGGCCGGCACGACCATCCCGGGCAGCGGGTCGAGGTCGACGTCCGCGCCGGTCACCACCGCGACGACCCCCGGGGCGTCGAGCGCGTCGGCCACGTCGATGGCGCCAAGCTCGGCGTGGGCCACCGTCGACCGGACGAAGGTGGCGTGGACGGCCCCGTCGAGCCGGGGGTCACGCAGGTCGGCGGCGTAGGTGCCGCCCTCGGTCAGCAGGCGCGGGTCCTCGACCCGCAGCACGCGATTCCCCAGGATGCTCATCGCCCCGGGCCGCCGGTCACCCCAGCATGAGGGACAGCGCCACCACGGTGAAGCCCCAGACCAGGGCCACGACCACGGTCAGGCGGTCGAGGTTGCGCTCCATGACCGTCGACCCCATGGCGCTCGCGCCCATGCCGCCGCCGAACATGTCGGACAGGCCGCCGCCCTTCCCGCTGTGCAGCAGCACCAGCACGATCAGGATGAAGGAGGCCACCACGTTGAGGGCGGCGGTGATGGCGGTGATCACGGGACTGCCTCTTCAGGTTCGGACGGGTGATCCAGGCTAGACGACGTCGTGGTGCCGGGCGAAGCGACCATCACCACGCGAGGCCTACACAACCGCCCGGGTCTCCGTGAAGTGGCACGCGACCAGGTGACCGGGTTCACGCGAGGAGTGGATCTCCAGCGGAGGTTCCTGCTGCTCGCAGATGCTCGTGTCGACGCCCGACTCCTCGAGCTGCTGCTTGTGCCAGCACCGTGTGTGGAACCGGCACGCCGGCGGCGGGTCCACCGGGCTCGGCAGATCGCCCGGCAGAATGATGCGCTCCCTCGCTCGCTGGCGGACCGGGTCGGGCACCGGTACGGCCGACATCAGCGCCTGGGTGTAGGGGTGGCCGGGGTGCTCGTAGAGGTCGTCGGCTCGCGCCATCTCGACGATCTTGCCCAGGTACATCACCGCGACCGAGTCGGAGATGTGCCGGACCACTGCCAAGTCGTGGGCGATGAAGAGGTATGCGAGGCCCAGCCCCTCCTGCAGCTCCTCGAGCAGGTTCACCACCCCGGCTTGGATCGACACGTCGAGCGCCGACACGGGCTCGTCCAGTACCAGGAGATCGGGATCGAGCGCCAGGGCGCGGGCGATCCCGATGCGTTGCCGCTGGCCCCCCGAGAACTCGTGCGGGAACCGGTTGACATGCTCGGGCTTCAGCCCGACCAGCTCCATCAGCTCCTTGACCTGCTGACGGCCCCCGTTTCGATAACGCCCGTGGATGCGCAGAGGTTCGCTGATGATCGCCTCGACGGTCATGCGGGGGTTCAGCGATGCGTAGGGGTCCTGAAAGACGATCTGCATGCGCTCGCGGAGCCGTCGCAGCTCGCGCGCCGAGGCTCGCAAGACGTCGACCTCGTCGAAGATGACGGACCCGGAGGTGGCCTCCAGCAGCCGAAGCACCGCCCGACCGGTGGTCGACTTGCCGCACCCCGACTCGCCGACGAGGCCGAGGGTCTCGCGCCTGGCGATGCTGAAGCTGATCCCCGACACGGCGTGCACCGTCCCGACCCGCCGGCGCAGCAGTCCGGCCTCGACCGGGAACTCCTTGACGAGGTCCTGCACCCGCAGCAGCGGAGCCGAGTAGTCCGCGTCGACGTCGGGTGTGTCGCCCAGGTCGGTCGCCGTGGCCGCGTCGCTCATGATCGTGCCTGCTCGTCGTCGCGGGGCGCGTCAGCCGCTGGCACCGTGATCCCCGCATGCAGGCGTTCGGCGAAGTGGCAGGCCGACACGTGGGTGATCGACAGCTCGGCCACGCGTGGGCGTTCCTTGTTGCAGACGCCGGGGACCTCCGCCTCCGGGCAGCGGGGATGGAACGGGCATCCGGACGGGACATGGATCAGCGACGGCGGCTGGCCGACGATCCGGTGGAGCCGCTCGCTCTCGCGCCGGTCGATGCGTGGCAGCGACGCGAGCAGGCCCTGGGTATAGGGATGCGACGGCTTGTAGAAGACCTCCTCGACCGTGCCGAGCTCGGCCTTGCGACCGGCGTACATGACCATGACGCGGTCGGCGACGCCCGCCACCACTCCCAGGTCGTGGGTGATGAGAAGGATGGACGACTGGGTCTTCTCGGCCACCCGCTCGAGCACGTCGAGCACCTGGGCCTGGATGGTCACGTCGAGCGCCGTGGTCGGCTCGTCGGCGATCAGCACGTCCGGGTCGTTGGCGATGGACATCGCGATCATCACTCGCTGCCGCATGCCGCCAGAGAACTCGTGCGGGTACTGGTCGGCGCGCTCACGCGGATTCGGTATGCCCACGAGCCCCAGCAGTTCGACCACTCGATCGGCGAGCTCGCTCTTGTCCAGCTCCTGGTGGACCGAGACGGCCTCCGCGATCTGCCAGCCGACGGTCATGACCGGGTTCAGGCCGGCGAGCGCGTCCTGGAACACCATCGCGATGCGGTTGCCCCGGATGGGTGTCAGTGCGCGCTCGTTGAGGCCCAGGATGTTGCGACCGCAGAACAAGATCTCGCCGCTGACCTGGGCTGTCTTGGGCAACAACCCGAGGATCGCGAGCGAGGTGACCGTCTTGCCCGAGCCAGACTCGCCGACGATGCCCAGGACCTCGTCGTCCTTGAGGACGAAGCTGAGGCCGTCGACGGCGCGCACCAGACCATCGTCAGTGGGAAAGCTCACCGACAGGTCGCGCACATCCAGCAACGGTCCCCGCCATGCGTCGCGGTCAGGGATCGTCTCGATCGTCAGCTCGTCGGGGATGAGATCGGTGTCGGTCATGGTCTCGTCTGGTCAGTGCTTGGCGTGGGGGTCGAGGGCATCGCGCAGGCCGTCGCCCAGAGCGTTCACACACAGCACCGTGAGCAGGATCGCAAGGCCCGGGAAGTAGAGGAGGTGCACGTAGTTGTCGTAGTTGCCTCGGGCGTTGTTGAGCAGGTTGCCCCAGGACGAGCCCACGCCGAACCCCAGGAACGACAGAGTCGACTCAGCGATGATCGCCACGGCGATCGCCAACGTGACGTTCACCACGATCGGTCCGATGCAGTTCGGCAGGATGTGGCGCAGCACGATCCGCCGTCCCGAAGCGCCGACGGCGCGCGCCGCCTCGACGAACTCCTTCTCCTTGACGGCCAGCGTCTGGCCCCGGACGATGCGGGCGATCGCCATCCAGAGGAGGGCGGCGAGCAGGAAGCTCACCGTGGACGCGCTGCTGCCGAACCTCTGCTGACCGACAGCCAACACGGCCAGCGCGGGCACGATGAGGAACAGGTCGGTCGTGCGCATGATGATCTGATCCACCCACCCGCCGAAGTACCCCGCAATGGAACCGAAGATCGTTCCGACGAACGTGGACAGGATTGCCACGGTCAGCCCGATCCGCAGCGAGATCTGCCCGGCGTAGAGGACCTCGCTGAAATAGTCGCGACCGAGCTGATCGGTTCCGAACAGGTGATTCCAGCTCGGACTCTGGTTCTCGGATCCAGGTGTGAGGTCCTGCTGACCCTTCGCGTACGGCGCGATCCAGTCGGCGCCGTAGCACAGCACGAACAACAAGATGAGGATCACCAGCGACGCGACCGCGAGCTTGTGCCGCTTGAACCGGCGGTAGAACAGCTGCCACTGCGACAGCGGAATCGGTTCGGCGGTTTCGGCCAGTCCCTCCTCGAGGGCGACCTCGGACTCGGCCGGCACACCGGGCAGCGTCTTGCGAACGTCGGTCGCGAACACGCTCGCGTCTTGGTCGACGTGCTCGGTCATTGGACGCGGATCCTTGGGTCGAGAAATCCGTACGTGAGGTCGGCGAACAGGTTGAACAGCAGGATGAAGATCGCGACGACGAGCATCCACGACTCGAGGACGACGACGTCGCCTTGGAGCAGGGACTGGAAGAACAGCCGTCCCATCCCGGGGATCGAGAAGATGGTCTCGGTGATGATCAGGCCACCGAAGAGTAATCCTGCATCAATGGCGATGACGGTGACCAGGGGGATCAACGAGTTGCGCATCGCATGGCGCACGATCACGCGCCCGCGAGGGACACCCTTGGCCCGCGCCGTCCGGATGTAGTCGGACGACAGCACGTCGAGGGTCGACGACCGCTGGAAGCGGGTCCAGCTCGCCATGAGCTGCACGCTCAGCGTGAGGACCGGAAGGATCAGATGCTGTGCGTAATCCCAGTTGAGCCCGGACGATCCCACACTGTGCAAGCCGACGAACTTCACCGGGGGCGACGAGAGGCCGAACCAGTCCTGCGGGGCGACCGCGAGGAAGTGGATGGCGATCAGGGCGAACCAGAACGGGGGCATGGAGATGCCGACGTAGGTGAGGCCGGTGAACACGTAATCGCCCGTGGAGTACTGCTTGAGCGCCGAGTAGACGCCGATGCCGATGGCGATCAGTGCCGAGATGAGCACACCCCAGACGATCAGCTGAATCGTGTTGCCGAAGGCGTCCGGGATCACTTCCGACACGGGCTGGCCGGTGCGGGAGCTCTCGCCCCAGTCCCCGGTGACGAAGTCGCCGAGCCACACCCGGTACTGCGTGAAGATCGAGTCGTCCAACCCGAGCCGCTCGCGTTCCTGGGCGATGACCGTGGGATCGCGTGAGACCCGGAGCCGTGCGGTCGGGTCGAAGGTCGTCCGGACCATCCAGAACATGAGGAACGACGCGACGATGAGGACCGGGATCGAATACAGGAAGCGGCGGAGTATCAGGGTTCCCATGAGCAATCGGCAAGTTGTCGGCGATTCTGGTGCCCGCCGTGCCGGTCCCGCCTACCCAAGACGGAACCGGCACAAGCGAAGCATGAGGGGTCAGCTCAGACCCCAACCTTCCATGTTGAACCATGGCCCGAAGATCGGGTTGTTGATGACCTCACCGACCACCTGATCGCTGAGGATCAGGATGTTGGGCAGCGGGTCCACCGGGATCGACGTCGCCGACTCGGCCAGCAGCGCGTCGGCGTCGGCCATGGCGTCGGAGCGCTCGTCCTCGACCGGGTTCGAGTCCGTCTCCTGCAGGAACGGATCGGCCTCGGGGATGTTGGTCCGGGTCCAGTTCTGGCCAGCGAACTCGTTCGCGTCGCTCGGGATGTTCTCCGAGCAGAACAGGGAGCAGACGCTCGGGTCCAGGGACGTCAGCACCTGGGCATACAGCGCCAACTGGTAACTGCCCTCCGGCAGCTGGGTGCCGAACAGGTCGCCGGCCTCCTGGTTGTCGACGGTCAGCTCGAAGCCGGCCTCGGCGGCCTGCTCGATGACGATGTCCTGCGTCAGCTCGCGTCGGGCGTTCCCCGCCGTCGTCTTGAAGCTGGCGCTGGCCCGCTGGCCACCCTTGGCCCAGATGCCGTCGGAACCCTTGGCCCAGCCGTCGCCTTCCATGAGCTCGTCGACCTGGTCGAGATCCCGCTCATAGCCGGCGAATGCCTCCGGGTCGCCGAAGTCGCCGAGGATCGGCGCATTGAAGCTCTGCATCGCCTCGGTCACGTCGAGACCGCCGAACAGTCGCTCGACGATGGCGTCACGGTCAAGGGAGTAGGCGAACGCCTGACGCACGGCCTGCGAGTCGAACGGCGGCGCCGCGTTGTTGAGCCAGAGGCCCTCGAGGTTGGGTGAATCGGCCTGCACGTCGACGGTCGCACCGTCGATGCCCGCCTCGACCGCGTCGACCGTGTCGAGCTGTGGCTGCGGGAAGATGCCCAGCACCTCGCCACCCGTGAACGCCTCGAACTCGGCGGACGAGTCGGTGATGATCCGGAACGTCACGCTGTCGAGGCTGGGTACGGTCCCCCAGTAGTTCTCGTTCGGGACCAGGACGATCTGCTCGCCCCGGGTCCACTCGTCGATGATCCAGGGGCCACCCGACCAGTCATAGCCGTCGGCCATCGCGGCGTTGCGATCCTGGCCCTCGAGGATGTGAGCCGGGAAGATGCCGAACTGGCCACCGAAGATCGACTTCCAGCCTGCGTAGGGCTCGGCGTAGTTCACGACCACGGTCTTGCCGTCCTCGCCCTCGGGGCAGTCGACCGACCCGATGTTGCGGAAGCCGGTCCTGTCGTAGATCTCCTCGCCGTTGGCCACCTGGTCCCAGGTGTAGACGTAGTCGGCGCAAGTGATCGGGGTCTCGTCGGACCACACCGCCTCGTCGCTGATCTGGTAGGTGACCACCTGCTCCGGCTCGGTCACGAGCTCGGGCTCACCCTCGAGCAGGCTGCTCGCCTGGTAGACCCACTCGTCTCCCTCCTTCACGATGTCGAAGGACCGGGGCATCGTGTTGGCGCCCATGGTCCAGAATCCCCACGAGGAGCCGCCACAGCTCCCCATCCAGTCGGCGCACTCGGGCTCCTGCTCGGCACCGAGCACCAAGTCGCCGCCCTGGGGCACCTCTTCTTCCGTTTCTGGCTCTGCAGCACCCTCGTCGTCGTCGTCGTCGCCACAAGCGGCTGCGACGAGAGAGAGCCCCAGAATGAGAGCAAGGAGCTTCAAGCCCCTGCGCTGTCGTCTCATTCTTGGACCTCCTAGTGATGGTCAGATTGCACCGCCGGGGGGTCGCAGGTCGCATCACGCGGTTCGCGCCCTGGGACTCACGTCCACCCCACGGGATGGGTGCACCGGCGTGAGGTGTGACCCATGACACCGGTGAACGGACCGAACTTAGCAGGATCGCCTGCCGAACTGCCGATTCGGTGACCTGGGTGCGCGTCTGAAACGGACCCAAATGGGCATTCGCGTCAGTCTGTTGCGCCATCGTCACACAACCTGCACTTCGGGCGGAGCGCTGCTGTCGTGGCTCCATACCCCCTTGCTGTGTAGCACTCCGTGACGGTCGCCACACCATCCTGGGAGATCAGGCCCGGTCGCGGTAGCGGACGATGGCGGCGAACGCCTCGCTCTCGAGGCTGGCGCCCCCCACCAGGGCACCGTCGATGTCGGGGCAGGCCATCAGGTCGGCGGCGTTGTCGGGCTTGACCGAGCCGCCGTACTGGATGCGCAGTGCGGTCCCGGCGGCGGCACCGCCGATGCCGCGGACGGTGGCCCGAATGGTGGCGCACACGGCCTGGGCGTCGTCGGGTGTGGCGGTCCGGCCGGTGCCGATGGCCCAGATCGGCTCGTAGGCGATCACCAGCGCGGCCACCTGCTCGGCGGACAGGCCCGACAGGCCGGCCTCGACCTGGCCCGTCACCTTGGCCTCGGTGGTGCCCGCTTCGCGCTCGTCGAGCGTCTCACCCACGCACAGGATCGGCGTCATGTCCCACTGGAAGATGGCCCGCACCTTGCGGTTGACGACGTCGTCGGTCTCGCCGAACAGCTCGCGGCGCTCGGAATGGCCGGCGATCACGTAGGCGACGTCGAGCTTGCTCAGGGCCGCAGGCGACACCTCGCCGGTGAAGGGGCCCTTCTCCTCCCAATGGCAGTTCTGGGCACCGATGGCGATGGGCACTGGGTCCTTCTCGGCCAGGAAGTAGGTCTGGACCGTCCGGATGTTGGTGAACGAGGGGTGGATCGACACGTCGACTGCGGCGTAGTCCTCGGTCGTGAGCTCGTAGACCAGCTTCTGCACCAGCGCAGTCGCCTCGAAGTGGTTGAGGTGCATCTTCCAGTTGCCGCTGATGAGCGGCTTGCGGCCCTCACGGCCGGCCTCCACCATCGTCATCGTCCTCCAAGCCCGGGGTCAGCCCTTCCACTCGCCGCGGAGCGCCGCCAGGCCGGGCAAATCGCCCTTCTCGAGCAGTTCCAGCGAGGCGCCGCCACCGGTCGAGATGTGGTCGACGGCGTCGGCCAGCCCGAACTGCGCCAGCGCCGCGGCGCTGTCGCCCCCGCCCACGACCGTGAACCCGTCGGCGTCGGCCATCGCCTGCGCCACCGCCCGGGTCCCGGCCTCGAAGCGGGGATCCTCGAAGACCCCCATCGGCCCGTTCCAGAACACGGTGCGGGCACCGGCGATGCGGTCGCCGAAGTCGGCGGCGGTTCCCGGACCGATGTCGACACCGGTCCAGCCCTCGGGGAGGCGCGTCGCCATCTGGCGCACGTGCCCCCCGGCGTCGGGGTTCATGAGCTCGCCGCCCAGGCCGGTGATGTCCATCGGCAGGACCAGCCGGTCGCCGTGGCGGTCGAGCAGCCGCCGGCAGTCGTCGACCATGTGGTCCTCGAACAGGCTGGCCCCGATCGGGTTGCCCTGTGCGGCCAGGAAGGTGAAGCACATGCCGCCGCCGATGAGCAGCGTGTCGGCGACGTCGAGCAGCGCCTCCACGACGGAGAGCTTGTCGCTCACCTTGGAGCCGCCGAGCACGGCGACGAACGGCGGGCGGGGGTTGGTGCGCAGGCCGACCAGGACGTCCACCTCCCTGGCCAGCAGGCGTCCGGCCGCCGACGGCAGGAACTGCGGCGGCCCCACGATCGAGCCGTGCGCCCGGTGCGAGGCGCCGAACGCGTCGTTGACGTAGGCGTCGTACCCGTCGACCAACTTGGCCACGAACGCAGGGTCGTTGGCCTCCTCGCCGGGATCGAAGCGCAGGTTGTCGAGCAGCTCGACGCCGGGCGCCAGCTCGGCCAGCCGCCGGCGCACGGGTTCGACCGAGTAGCGGGGGTCGGGTTTCCCCTTGGGCCGCCCTAAGTGGGTGCAGGCGACGACGTCGGCACCGCGGCCCCGGAGCCACTCGATGGTGGGCAGGGCGGCGCGGATCCGCAGGTCGTCGGCGATCTCGCCGTCGCGGATCGGCACGTTGAAGTCGGCCCGCAGCAGCACCCGCCGGCCCTCGAGGTCGGGCAGGTCCTCCAGCGTGGGAACGCTGGTCACGCGGCCAGTTCTACTTCTGGTTGGCGGCGCCGACGATCAACGCGAGATCGACCAGCCGATGGGAGTAGCCCCACTCGTTGTCGTACCAGCCGAACACCTTGACCAGGCTGCCGATGACCTGGGTGAGCAGGCTGTCGAAGGTGCAGCTGGCAGGCGAGCCGACGATGTCGGTCGACACCAGCGGCGCATCGGAGTAGTCGAGCACGCCGGCCAGTCGACCCGCACTGGAGGCAGCCCTGAACGCCTCGTTGACCTCGTCGACGGACACCTCGCGGGCCACCACTCCGGTGAAGTCGGTGAGCGAGCCGTCCGCCACCGGCACCCGGAGGGATTGGCCGTCGAGCCGGCCCTGCATGGCCTCGAGCACCAGTCCGGTCGCCCGGGCGGCGCCCGTACTGGTGGGCACGATGTTGATGGCGGCGGCGCGGGCCCGGCGCAGGTCGCGATGGGGCCCGTCCACCAGCATCTGGTCGCCGGTGTAGGCGTGGACCGTGGTCATCAGCCCCCGCTCGACCCCGAAGGCGTCATCGAGCACCTTGACCATGGGCACGAAGCAGTTGGTGGTGCACGAGGCGTTGGACACCACCTTGTGCCGGGCGGGATCGAACGTCTCCTCGTTGACGCCTGGCACGAACGTGGCATCGGCACCCTTGGAGGGGGCGGACACGATGACGTACGGCGCCCCGGCGTCGAGGTGCATCGCCGCTTGGTCGCGGCTCGAGAAGATGCCGGTCGACTCGACGACCACGTCGACGCCGAGGTCCCCCCACGGCAGCTCCTTGGGGTCGCGCACGGCCAGCACCTTGAGGCTGTCGCCGCCGATCTTGATGCCGTCGTCGGCCACCTGGATGTCCTCGCCGATCCGCCCGAACACGGAGTCGTACCTGAGCAGGTGGGCCATCGTGTCGACCGAGCCGATGTCGTTGACGGCGATGACGTCGATGTCAGCGCTCGCCTTCCGGGCCGCTCGGAAGAAGTTGCGGCCGATGCGGCCGAAGCCGTTGATCCCTACGCGGATGGACATCGGGAATGGACCTCTCTCGTCTTCTGTCGTTCCGTCGTCGGCTTCGACCTTAGCGAGGAATCCCAATACTCGAACTTGAGGCGTTCGAGGACGCGATCACAGCGCCAACCGCCGCCAGTTCGGAGCCGCGGGCTAGGGAACCAGCTCGGCCAGCACGCCCGCCAGCTTGGCGCCGTCGTGGGCCAGGCCAGGCGGGCGGGTCACGTCCGCCCGCACGACCTCGACGCCGGTGCCGAGCGCTTCGAGGTTGCCCAGCGGCAGGCCCCCCGCCTGGGTCACGACGACATCGGGCGCGATGCCGTGCCGCCGCAGCGCCGCCACGTGGTCGGCGACGTCGTAGCCGAAGGTCTCGATCCCCTCGGCCCGCAGGTTGCACACGTAGACCACTCGGCCCCGAGTGTCGGCGATGCCGTGGCGCACCTCGTCGACCACCGCGGCGGCCAGCACGGACGTGAACAGCGACCCGGGTCCCAGCACGATCTGGTCGGCATCGACCAGCGCGTCGACCGCGGCCGCCGGGGCGTGGGCCCCGCCCGGCTCCACGGTGACCCGATCGATGCCGCCGGCCCGGGCTATCGCCACCTGTCCGGTCAGCTCCCCGCCGGGAACGCCGGCCGCGGTGGCGTGCAGGACGACCGGCTCGGCGGTTGCGGGCAACACCCGCGCCACGAAGGGGTCGAGGCCCACCAGGCGCGACGCCTCGTCCACGGCGGCGACGAAGTCGCGGTCACCGCGGCCAAACCGGCCAGCACCAGGTTGCCCAGGGCGTGGCCCGCGACGTCGGTGCCCTCGAAGCGGTACTCGAGGGCGTCGACGAACGGCACGGCGCCATCGCCGGGCTCGTTGCCCGCCATGGCCACGAGGCAGCGCCGCACGTCGCCCGGCGCCGGCAGCGCCATGGCGTCGCGCAGCCTGCCGGTGGACCCGCCGTCGTCGGCCGTTGCCACCACGGCGGTGGTGCGCCCCGCGTAACGGCGCACCGCCCGGATCGTGGCCGCCAAGCCGTGCCCGCCACCGACCGCCACCACGTGTGGCTTCAGCACGCGGCCCTACTTTCCGATGTCACGATGCAGGACACCCGCCGGCATGCCGTGCTTGCGCAAGAGACGCGCCACCTCCTCGGCGATGGTGACCGACCGGTGGCG
>JBKPHT010000293.1:0-2541 GCA_046730015.1 Actinomycetota bacterium | reverse complement strand
CGCCGGCGCCCGGTGCCGACCAACGTCGGCTACCACCTGCCCGACCGGCTCGACCGGGCCGACTTCGCCCGGCCGGAGGCCCCGTGGCTGGTGGCGGTGTTCACGTCCGCCACCTGCTCCACCTGCGCCGGCGTGTGGGGCAAGGCCCGCCACCTAGCGAGTGACCAGGTGGCGGTCCAGGAGGTCGAGGTGACCGCGGACCGCGGCGTGCACGCCCGCTACCGGATCACCGCCGTGCCCGCCGTCGTGGTGGCCGACGCGGCCGGCGCCGTCCAGGCCCGGTTCCTCGGCCCGGTCACCGCCACCGACCTGTGGGCCACGATGGCCGAGCTCCGGGAGCCGGGCACCCTCCCCGCCGCCGGCTGCGAGCACGGCGTCGAACCGGCGCCGTAGGCGCCCGTCGGCCGGCGGCCCGGACGACCGGCCCGCGGTCAGGTCGGCGGGGCCGGAGGCGGGGGGAGCGGCCGGCGGGGGCCGGCGAGGGCGTCGGTGGGCGTCGGGGCAGGGGCGGGGGCGTCGGGGCCCCGGCCCGGGCCGATGTCGATTCCCTCGCCCTCGCGGTCGCGGTTGCCGACCCGGTCGTGGGGGCCGCCGTTGCCGGTGGGCGCCGGGGTGCCGTCGCCGTGGGCGATGAGGCGGCTGACCTCCGACCCGTCGATCGTCTCGTGCTCCAACAGGGCCCGGGCCACCAGGTCGAGGCCGTTGCGGTGGGCCCGCAGGGTCTGGCGGCAGCGCTCCTCCTGCTCGCGCAGGATCCGCTCCACCTCCTCGTCGATCACCCGGGCGGTCTCGTCGGAGTAGTCGCGGGTGTGGATGAGGTCCTCGCCCAGGAAGACCTGGCCGGACGACCCCCACGCCATCGGCCCGACCCGGGACGACATGCCCCACTCCGAGACCATCTTGCGGGCCAGCTCGGTGGAGCCCACCAGGTCGTTGTTGGCCCCGGTGGAGATGACGCCGAACACCAGCTCCTCGGCGCAGCGGCCGCCCATGCGGACGACGAGGCTGTCCTCGATGTAGTCCTGACGGTAGATGTGCTTCTCGTCGACCGGCAGCTGCTGGGTGACGCCGAGGGCCATGCCGATCGGAAGGATCGTCACCTTGTGCACCGGGTCGGCGTTGGGCAGCACGGCGGCGCAGACGGCGTGGCCCGCCTCGTGGTAGGCGATGACCTCCTTCTCGCCGTCCGACAGCGCCATCGACTCGCGCCGCTGGCCCATGAGCACCCGGTCGCGGGCCTGCTCGAAGTCGACGGCCCGGATGTCCTCCTGCCCGGCCCGGACGGCGAACAGGGCCGCCTCGTTGACCAGGTTGGCCAGGTCGGCGCCGCTCATGCCCGGCGTGCCCCGGGCCACGACGTCGAGGTCGACGTCCGCGGCGAGCCGCTTCGACTTGCAGTGGACCTCGAGGATCGCGCGGCGCTCCTCCAGCTCGGGCAGCGGGACGACGACCTGGCGGTCGAACCGGCCCGGGCGCAGCAGGGCGGGGTCGAGGATGTCGGGCCGGTTGGTCGCCGCCATCATGACGATGCCCTCGGTGGCCTCGAAGCCGTCCATCTCGGACAGCATCTGGTTGAGGGTCTGCTCCCGCTCGTCGTGGCCGCCGCCGAGGCCGGCGCCCCGCTTGCGGCCGATCGAGTCGATCTCGTCCACGAAGATGATGGCCCGGCCCAGCTTGCGGGCGTTCTGGAACAGGTCGCGGACCCGGCTGGCGCCGACGCCGACGAACATCTCCATGAAGTCGGAGCCGGTCACCGACAGGAACGGCACGCCGGCCTCGCCGGCGACGGCGCGGGCGATGAGGGTCTTGCCGGTGCCGGGGGGACCGACGAGCAGCACGCCCTTGGGGATGCGGGCGCCGATCTCGGCGAACCGCTCGGGGTGCTTGAGGAAGTCGACGACCTCGGTGATCTCCTGCTTGACCCCGTCGTAGCCGGCGACGTCGGCGAACGTCGTGCCGGGCCGCTCGGTCGAGTAGGTCTTGGCCCGGCTCCGCCCGATGGACATGATGCCGCCCATCTGGCTCTGGGCGCGGCGCTGGAGCAGCCAGAAGATGCCGATGAACAGGGCGATCGGGATGAGCAACGGGAGGAGGGCCTCGAAGATCGACGGCTGCGGGTTGGAGAACTTGACGTCGACGTCGTGCTCCCGGAAGAGCGCCAGGTCCTCCTCCGGGGGCTCGTTGGGCCCGTTGCTGGAGAACTCGGTGCCGTCGTCGAGCGTGCCGGTGATCGAGCCGCCGTTGTTGCTCCAGGTGATCTCCTGGACGTCGTCGGCGGCGACCTTGGCCCGGAGGTCGGAGTAGGCGATCTCGGTGCGCTTGTCGCTCGACCACAGGGTCGGGACCAGGAACAGGCCGACGAGGGCCACGGCGAGGAGCCAGATCGTCCACCGGGGCATCTGCTGCTCGCGCCCGCCCAGGCCCGGGCCGCGCGAGCCGCGCCCCGGCGAGGGGGGCGGGGGAGGCGGCGGGGGCGGCTGCTGACTCATGGATCACAGGATACGGGCGCGGCGGCAGGTCTGGACCATCGGCCTCCCCGGG
>JBKPHT010000292.1:0-7630 GCA_046730015.1 Actinomycetota bacterium | reverse complement strand
GGCGGAACGCTGGTGGTCAAGGAGATCGACACCCGGCCCCGATGGAAGTACCAGCTCACCCGCCTCCAGGAGGTGGTGGCGACCCGGGTGACCCGGATCACGGAGGGCGCCGGGGTGGCCTTCGTGCCGCCCGACGACATCGCGGTGGCCATGACGGCCGCCGGGCTGTCCGTGACCCGTCACCCGCTGGGGCGGCGGTCGGTCCACCCCCACCTGCTGCTGGTGGGCCGGCGACCGCTGCCGGGGGAGGGGCCGGCATGACGGACACCGCGGACGCGCCGGTGCTCGACGACGAGTACTTCGACGTGATGGCCACCCAGGCCCAGGTCCACTGGTGGTACCGGGCCCGGCGGGCGCTGGTGACCGACCTGCTGGCCGGCGTCGTGGCCCCACGGTCGCGGGTGATCGACGTCGGCTGCGGCACCGGCGACAACCTGACCGCGCTGGAGGCCGCCACGCGCGGGCAGGTGGTCGGGGTCGAGCTGTCGCCCTACGCCGTCCGCCACGCCCCCCGCTCCGCCGCCGGCGACGTCCGGGTCGGGGTGGCCCGCGCCGAGCACCTGCCGTTCCCGACCGCGTCGGCCGACCTGGTGACCAGCATGGACGTCATCGAGCACCTCGACGACGCGGCCGCGCTGGCCGAGTACCACCGGGTGGTGCGTCCCGCGGGCCGGTTGCTGCTCACCGTGCCGGCCTACCAGTGGCTGTGGAGCGCGCACGACGACTGGGCCGCCCACCTGCGTCGCTACACGCGGGCGTCGCTCCTCGCCGCGGTCGCGGCCGCCGGGTTCCGGCCCGAGCGCTCGACGTACTTCAACTCGTTCCTGGTGCCGCCGGCCGCGGTCCTGCGGCGGACCCCGGTGCGGCGGCTGGTGAAGGTCCAGCAGGACGAGGTCGGCGCGTCCAGCCCCGCGGTCGACCGGGTGATGACCGCGCTCGCCGGGCTGGAGCGCCGCTGGGCCCGGCGCCGCCCGGTCCCGTTCGGCCTGTCGATCGCCTGCCTGGCCCGCCGGGACTGACCCGCGGCGTCAGTCGGCGGACGGCGCGGCGCCGGCCCGGCCGACGTCCTCGGTCAGGTCCCACAGCACCGGCCGGCCGTCGGACGCCATGGCGTCCCACCGGCGCCGGGCCTGGTCGAGCGTGCCGTCGTGGGTGAGGATCCAGAACCGTCCGCTGCGGATGCCGTCGACCACCATGCCGGCCACGTCGTCGGGGTCGATGCCGCTGTCGACCAGGCTCTGGAACATGGCCCGCATCGTCTGCGGGTCCGCCCCGGGAGGTGGGACGGCCTCGGCCACCTCGGGCGGGCGGTTGCGCTCGGCGTCGGCGATGTTGGTCCGGACCCACTCCGGGCACAGCACCGACACGCCGACCGTGCCGCCGCCCGCGATCTCGAGGTCGAAGTACAGCGACTCGGACAGGGCGACGACCGCGTGCTTGGTGGCGTAGTAAGGGCCGGCCACCGGGCCGGTGAGGATGCCGGCCGACGAGGCGGTGTTGACGACGTGGCCCTCGCCCTGCTCGATGAGCCGGGGCACGAACGCCCGGATGCCGTTGGCCACGCCGAGCAGGTTGACGTCGACGATCCAGCGCCACCGGTCGGCGGGAACCGTCCACGCCAGGCCGCCGGTGCCGATCCCCGCGTTGTTGCAGACGACATGGGCGGTGTCGAACGCCTCGAACGTCGCCGCCGCGAGGGCGTCGACCTGCCGGTCGTCTCGGACGTCGGTCGGCACCGCGAGCACGTTGCCGGCGCCGATGTCGTCGGCCAGCCCGGCCGCGGCCTCGTCGAGCGCGCCGCGCTCGACGTCGGCCAGCACCACCCGCATGCCCTCCCGGCCGAACCGCCGCGCCAACGCCAGGCCGATGCCCGACGCCGCCCCGGTCACCACCGCCACCTTGCCCGTGAAGTCGTCCATCGCCGGTGACCGTAGGCGTCGCTGTGCCCGATGACACAAACGTCAGGCGGTGCTCCGCACGACACCGTAAGGTCGGCCCATGGGACAGTTCAGCAGGGGGGAGCTGGAGGAGGCGTTCGCGGCCTACCAGCGGGCGGGGGCCACGGCGGGGGCGACGAGGGACTGGAGCGCCTGGGCCGACCAGTTCACCGAGGACGCCACCTACGTCGAGCACCACTACGGCCGGTTCGAGGGGCGGGAGGCGATCCGGGCCTGGATCACCGAGACGATGGGCACGTTCCCCGGCAACCGCATGTCCACCTTCCCGATCGACTGGTACGTGGTCGACGAGGACCGGGGCTGGATCGTCTGCCAGGTCGAGAACCGCATGGAAGACCCCGGCGACGGCAGCATCCACCAGGGCGCCAACATCACGATCCTCCACTACGCGGGCGACGGCCGGTGGTCCTACGAGGAGGACGTCTACAACCCCGCCCACTTCGCCACGATGGTCCGGGGCTGGCAGAAACGGGTGGAGGAGCTGGCCGGGTAGCTCGGTCGCCCTGCCTCAGATCCCGAGGAGCTCGAAGGCCACCGCCAGGCGGCCGCCGAACCGGGCGGCCGTGGCTTCCGCACCGGCGCGGAGGAACTCCTCGGGGTCGGGGTTGCCCAGGCCGGCGAGGTAGGCGGCGTGGGCCCGGAGGGACTCGACGCCGAGCGGGAAGGTGTCGGTCACGTCGACCGCGTGGGTCGGCGTCGGCGACGCGATCACGGCCAGGTGCCGGACGCCGGGCCAGCGTTCCAACCCCGCGGCGGCCAGGTCGGTGAACACCCACCGGTTGGCCGCGTCGCGCACGGCGTCGATCGTCGCCTGACCGGCCACGCGGTGGTCGGCCATGTTGAGGTAGGTGCCGCCGTAGGTCTCCCGGTGGTTGACCGCCACCACGAGCTCGGGCCGGTGGCGGCGGATGGAGGCGGCGACGTCGTGTCGCAGGTCCAGGGCCATGCCCTCGTGGAGCATGCCGTCGGGGTGCTCGAGGAACTCGACCTCGGACACCCCGACGATCGCCGCGCTGGCCCGCTGCTCGGCCATCCGCACCCGGGCCGCCTCCTCCGGCGCCATGGAGTCGATGCCGGCCTCGCCGCGGGTGAGCAGCAGGTAGGCGACCGACTTCCCGGCCCGGGTCCTGGCGGCGACGGCGGCGGCGCCGCCGTACTCGAGGTCGTCGGGGTGGGCGACCACCGCCAGCGCCCGGTCCCAGTCCTCCGGGAACTCGGCCAGCGGCGCGTCGGCCGGCGGCGCGGCGGTCACGCTGGCCGGCCTACCCCTTGGGCGGCTCGACCAGCCGGCGGGCGATGACCTTCAGGCACAGGGTCTCGTCGGCGCCCTCGAAGATCGACAGCACCCGGGCGTCGACGAAGTAGCGGCTCACGGCGTACTCCTCGGCGTAGCCGTAGCCGCCGTGGATCTGCATGGCCTCCCGGGTCACCCACTCGGCCGCCTTGCAGACGTAGGCCTTGACCATCGCCGCCTCCATCGACCCCTCACCCTTGGCCATCATCCGGGCGACGGCATAGGCGAACTGGCGGGCGGCCTGGATCGTCACCGCCATCCGGGCCAGCTTGGCCCGGGTGAGCTGGTACTCGGCGATGGGCCGGCCGAACACCGACCGGTCGAGGGCGTACTGGCGGGCGTCCTCGTAGGCGGCCTGCATCACGCCGATGGCCCGGGCCGCGGTCTGCAGCCGGCCGTTCTCGAACCCGGCCATCTGCAGGTAGAAGCCCTTGCCGAGCCCGTCCTCCCGGCCGACCAGATTGGCGTCGGCGACGAACCACGAGTCGAGCGCGATCTCGTAGGAGTGCATGCCCCGGTAGCCGATCGTGTCGATCGGCCGGCCCTCCATGCGGCCGCCGCCGGGGGCGCCGCCGTCGGCGCCGGCCTCCTGGGTGAGCTCGAAGCCGTGGCCGTCGGTCTGCGGCTTGGGCACGACGAACATCGACAGGCCCCGGTGGGTCTTCGACCGGTCGGGGTCGGTGCGGGCCAGCAGCATGAGGGCGTCGGCCCGGGCCCCGAACGTGCACCAGGTCTTGACCCCGTTGACCAGCCAGCCGCCGTCGACCTTGGAGGCGGTCGTCTTGATGCCCGCGACGTCCGAGCCGTAGTCGGGCTCGGTCACGGCCACGGCGGCCATGACCTCGGCCGTGGCCAGCTTGGGGAGCCACTCGTGCTTCTGCTCCTCGGTGCCGCCCTTGACCAGTGCCCGGGTGAGGATCTCGGGCCGGGTGATGAGCGAGCCGCCGACGCCCAACGACCCCCGGGACAGCTCCTCGGTGGCGACGACCATGCCCATGTAGTCGCTCTCGCCGCCGGCCGCGAACCCGCCGTACTCCTCGGGGACCGACAGGCCGAACGCGCCGATCTCGGCCAGGCCGGCGATGACCTCCTCGGGGATGTCGGCGTTGTGCCGGTGGACGTGCTCGGCCACCGGGCGGATCTTGTCCTCGGCGAAGCGGCGGAACGTGTCCTGCACCAGCTCGAAGTCGTCGTCGAGGTGGCGGGGCCCGGCGCCGCCGATCGAGGCGAGGAATGCGGGGTCGCGGTAGGCGGCGACGAACGGGCGGGCGGCGTCGAGGGCGGTCGGCTCCACGCCCCAGCCGGCCTCGCGCCCGTAGAGCTTGGCGGCCACGTCGGCCACGGCGTCAGCCGCGAACGCGACGGTGATCGCCGCTTCCTCGTCGCCCTTGGCGCCGTAGTCGAGCAGCGTCCGGGCGGTCTCGACGGCGGCCGCGGCGTGGGCGAGGTCGTACGCGACGACCTGGTCATCGTCGACGGACCCGGTGGCGGCCAGGTGGGCGAGCGCCTGCTGGACGACGGCGCGGGCGAGGTCGACCGCCGACGCGGCGGCGTTCAGATCGGGGCCGGTCATGGCGCCAAAAGGTAGACGGCGGCTCCGTCGGTCACGAACTCGCCGCCGCGAGCGGGGCAGGCTCCTCCACGTCCAGGTCTGGCCTCCTGCCGGCGTGGCTCCGTAGCGTGTCGACATGGCAACGATCGACCGCCCGTTCGGCCGGCACTACGAGGACTTCGAGGTCGGTGACGTCTACCGGCACTGGCCCGGCAAGACGATCACCGAGTACGACGACCACCTGTTCTGCATGATCACGATGAACCACCACCCGCTGCACACCAACGTGTGGTTCGCCGAGAACGAGACGGTGCAGAAGCAGAACGTCGTGGTCGGCAACCTCGTCTACTCGCTGGTGCTGGGCATGTCGGTGCCCGACGTGAGCGGGGCGGCCGTGGCCAACCTCGAGATCGAGTCCCTCAAGCACCCCAAGCCGACCTTCCACGGCGACACGATCTACGCGGTGACCAGGGTGCTGGAGAAGAAGGAAACCTCCGACGGCAGGCGGGGGATCATCACCGTCGAGACCAAGGGCATCAACCAGCGCGAGGAAGAGGTCTGCTACTTCAGGCGCCGGCTGATGGTCTGGAAGCGGGAGCACGCCCCGGCCCGCCAGTACCCCTACGACGAGGCGGTGTTCGCCGAGGACTGAGTCCCCGGGGGAGGGCACATGGCACGGAGGATCAGGGACGCCGCCCACGGGTTCGACGCCAACGCCGACGCCTACGAGGCGGCGCGGCCGTCCTACCCGGCCGAGGCGGTCGCCCACGTCGTCGGGCACGGACGCATCTCTCCCGGTGCCCGGGTCCTCGACCTCGCCGCCGGGACCGGCAAGCTGACCCGCCTGCTGGTCCCGACCGGGGCCGAGGTGGTGGCCGTCGAGCCGGTGGCCGCCATGCGCGACCAGCTCGCCCGGCTGCTGCCCGCGGTCGAGGTGCTCGACGGCACGGCCGAGGACCTGCCGCTCCTGGCCGGCTCGGTCGACGCGGTCACCGTGGCCCAGGCATTCCACTGGTTCGACCCGCCGGCGGCGCTGGCCGAGATCCACCGGGTGCTCCGCCCCGGCGGCCACCTGTTCCTGGTGTGGAACACCCGCGACCGCACCCACGACTGGGTGCGGCGGTTCGGCGACCTGCTGGTCGACGGGCCCGGCGCGGAGCGCCCTTACGACAGCTACTACGACGTCGACTACGCCGCGGTGGTGGCCGCGGCGGGCGGCTTCAGCCCGGCCGAGCGGTGGGAGCACGCCTGGGAGCAGCCCAGCGACCCCGACCTGCTGGTGGCCCGGGCCGAGTCGGTCAGCGTGGTCGGCACCCTGCCGCCCGACCGGAGGGCGGCGGTGCTCGACCGGGTGCGCGAGCTGGCCCGCACCCACCCCGACCTGGCCGGGCGGCCCACGTTCCCGTTCCCTTACACGACCATGGTGTACCGCTGCTGGGCCGAGTGACACGCTGACGCCCATAACGGAGCACCGCGAGGTCGAGGGACCACGGTCGACCGACCCCCGCGTCGACGCGTCCGCCGCCCGGTTCGGGGAGGTGGCCGACGGCTACGAGCGGGCCCGGCCCACCTACCCCGCCGCCGTGCTCGCCGCCCTGGCCGACCGTGCCGGCGTCGGGCCCGGTGCCCGGGTGCTCGACCTCGGGGCGGGCACCGGCAAGCTCACCCGCCAGCTCGCCGCCCTCGGGGCCGACGTCACCGCGGTCGAGCCGTCGGCCGGCATGCGGGCGGCCTGCGAGGCGGCCGTCCCCGGGGTGCCGGTGCTCGACGGCACCGCCGAGGCGATCCCGGCCGGGGACGGGAGCATGGACGTGGTCGCCGTGGCCCAGGCGTTCCACTGGTTCCGGACCGCTCCGGCGCTGGACGAGATCGCCCGGGTCCTGCGGCCCGGCGGGTGGCTCGCCCTGGTGTGGCACGAGCCGCCGACCGCGGGATGGGCCGCCGAGCTGTGGCCGCTGCGCCGCGACCTCACCGGCTTCGACGGCCGCTACCCCGGCGCCGGCTGGGAGGACGTGCTGGCCGCCGACGACCGCTTCGGCCCCCGGGTCGTGACCCGGGTGGTCACGACCGTGACGACCACCGCCGCGGCCGAGCTGGACGAGAGCGCGTCGCGCAGCTACATCCACGCCCTCGACCCCGGGGCGCGCCGGGCGGCCCTCGACGAGGTGGCCCGCTTCCTCGCCACCCACCCCGGGACCGCCGGGCGCGACGAGCTGACCTACGAGCGGCCGTGCTCGCTCCACCTGTGCGAGCGCCGGGGCTGACCGGCGCAGTCCTGGCCTGGGGGCGCGCCCACCTGCGGCCGCTGCCCTGGCGGGCGACCCGCGACCCGTGGGCGGTGCTGGTGTCGGAGGTCATGGCCCAGCAGACCGGCGTCGACCGGGTGGTGGCCCACTACCACGAGTTCCTCGCCGCCTACCCGACGCCGGCGGCCTGCGGGGCGGCGCCGGCCGGCGAGGTGGTCCGCCGCTGGCGGGGGCTCGGCTACAACCGCCGCGCGGTCAACCTCCACGCCTGCGCCCGGGCGGTGGTCGAGCGCCACGGCGGGCGGCTGCCGGCCGACCTGGCCGCGCTGCGAGCCCTGCCCGGCGTCGGGGCGGACACCGCCCCGGGGGGGCGGGCGGTCGCGGTGGAGCCCGAGGGCGGGGTGGTCGACACCAACGTCGGCCGGGTGCTGGCCCGGTGGGAGGCTCGGCCGCTCCGGGCGGCCGAGGCCCAGGCCCTGGCCGACGGCCTGGTGCCGCCGGGCCGGTCGTGGGACTGGAACCAGGCGGTGATGGAGCTCGGCGGGGCCGTGTGCCGGCGCCGCCGCCCGGACTGCCGGGC
>JBKPHT010000291.1:0-14151 GCA_046730015.1 Actinomycetota bacterium | reverse complement strand
CGTTTGCAAGGCGCGGGAGGACGCCTGTCCCCCCGCGGGGCGACGATTGAGAGGGCGGACATGGGCTTGCACGCGCGAATCACGCGCGCGCCACAGCGGAGACCCGACTACTGGGCCTCGAATCTGCGGCGGCTTGGGCGTCGAGCGACGCCACTGTGCGGACCGATCGACACGATGTGACTCTGGAGCGCGCGGGCGGGTTGGAGGGGACGCGTGCCCCACCGCGCCGTGGCCCGACCCCGTTTCCCCCAATCTCCTAGGAGGCATGCGCATGTTGCGACGAGCTCTCTTCGTCGCCGCCGCCGTGACGGCGGTGGCCACGTTGGGCGCGAACGCGGCGCTGGCATCGAGCGTCCACCTCAAGGGCGGACGCAACGCGGAGCCGGCGTTCACCGACAACGTGCTCACCCTGGCGGCCGACGGCGAGCTGGCCGGACTGGGCAACGGCGACGTGTTGGTGACCCTCACCGCCACGGCCGATGTCACGGCCACGTGCACCAACCAGGGCGGCACCCAGGCCCCGGGTCAGAACCCTGCGCCGATCACGGTCACCGGCAGCCAGGCCATACCCGAGGCCGAGATCAAGAACGGCACCACGCCGTTCTCGGTGGAAACCGACCCGCCGGTCACCCCGATCGCGGGTGCACCCGACTGCCCCAACTCTAACTGGACCGAGGACATCACCGACCTGGCGTTCACCTCGGCCACCATCACGGTGGAGCAGCCCCCGGGCACGCTCGTGCTCACCGTCACGTGTCAGTTCGGCACACCGACCGCCAACGGTCCTGTGCCCGGCGGCAACGTGACGTGCTCCCAGAGCTGACGAGCGCCTCAGCCCCCATCCACGGCTCTGGTGCTGCTCGGCGTCGCTCCGCCCGCGACGCCGGGCAACACCTCGGACCTTTTCATCAATCCCCACGGCAAGGAGCCAGTAACACATGAAATGGTTCAAGGTAGGCGGAGACAACGATTCCGGCGTCCCAAGCGCCAGAAGAAAGAAGGGTCGAGTTGAGACAGGAAAACGCCTCCTCGTCGCAGGCGTCGCACTAGGGCTGCTCGCGGCGGTACTGGGTACATCCACTGCCGCTGCCAACCTGCCCGGTAGCACCTTTGAGGGTGGTGACGGCAACCTCATCGTCAACACTCCGGGGAACACCGACTGGGCGAACGTCTCCGGTCTAGTGACCGGCAACGATCTCCCGACCGGGCAGCAGGACAACTCGTTCGGCAACGGCACCAAGGAGAACGACCTCAACGTCACGGTGGGCCTCGGCTCGATCCCGAACTCCAAGGCCGACCTTGGCAAGTTCCTGTTCGCGTCGGAGACCGCCGCTGACGGCGACGTGCTGATGTACCTGGGCTGGACCCGGGTCAACACGTCGGGCACCACCAACTTCGATTTCGAGATCAACAAGGCGGCGCAGCCCGACCTGACGACCCCGGGGCCGAAGACGCTGGTGCGCACCGAGGGCGACCTGCTCATCAGCTACGACTTCCAGGGCGGGGCGCAGAGGCCCACGCTGGCGCTCAGGACGTGGCTCGCCTCCGGAGTCTGGAGTGGCCCGACACCGTTGGCCGCTCCCGTTGCCGAGGCCGAGGTCAACCGGGTGGCGGCTCTCGATCCGCTGACCGATCCGGACAGCACTCTGGCCGCGTTCACCTTCGGTGAGGCCGCTATCAACCTCACCGAAGCGGGCGTGATCGATCCGAACGAGTGCACCGGGTTCTCCTCGGCGTACGTGAAGTCGCGGGCCTCGGACGCGTTCACGTCCGCGGTTAAGGACTTCATCGCTCCGCAGCCGATCGAGATCGACACCTGCGGCACCATCATCATCGAGAAGGTGACCGACCCCGCTCCTGACACCACCAACACGTCGTTCCCGTTCACGCTGACCGGTGGGCCGTCGGCTCTCAACGAGTCGTTCAGCCTGCTCAACGGCGAGTCGCACACCACGACCCCCGTGCGGCCCGGCAGCGGCTACGTCGCCGCCGAGGTGGCTCCGGCCGGGTGGGATCTGGATTCGGCCACCTGCGATGACGGCAGCCCCGTCACCAACATCGACGTGGGCAACAACGAGGCGGTCACTTGCACCTTCACCAACGCGGCTCGGGCCAACCTGCACGTCGTCAAGGTGGCGGAGCGCGACGGGGTGAACTTCGACTTCACCACTACCGGTGGACTTACCCCAGCGACCTTCACCCTCCAGAACGGCGGGCAGCAGGACTTCCTGAGCCTCGTCCCCGGCACCTACGGCACCGCGGAGACCTTGCCCGAGGGTTGGGACCTGGAGTCGGCCACGTGTGACAACGGCGACGATCCTGACGCCGTTGACCTCGGCCCCGGTGACGACGTGACCTGCACCTACACCAACGTCGTGGAGCGTGGCGCTCTATCGATCCACAAGAGCGCCAAGCACGCCGCTGCGCCAGGTGGGACGAAGAACCACGAGGGCGTGACCTTCACGGTCACCAACGCCACCAACGGCACCAGCGCCGTCGTGGAGACCGATGCCGATGGCAACGCCTGCGTGGCGGACCTGCCGGTGTCGTTCCTCGACGGTGACTACACCATCACCGAGACGGTCCCGGCGGGCTATGTCAACGACGAGCCGGTGCAGACGTACACGGTGGTCGAGGACACGGACTGCGACTCCGCAGACGTGGCGTCGTTCGTCAACACCCCGCTGACCAACCTCAGCGTGGTGGTGGACTCGCAGATCGAGGGTGGGACAGCCTCCACCATCGAGTGCGTGCCCGGTGGCTCGACCGCTACCGGCCCCAGCGGCGACGGGTCGCTCGACCTGACCGACCTGGAGCCGGGCACCTACGTGTGCACGGTGGTCGTTGACCCGTAGTCCCTACTAGACCCCCCAAACGGAAGAAGGCCGGGTGCCCCGAGCGCCCGGCCTTCTTTTTCCTGATCCCACCACTGTGACCACTGGCGGTTACGGTCCACGGTCCTGGCCTGGGGAGTCAGCTGCGCTGGCTCCCAGGTCGGGGGCCGCTCGCAGCAGCTGCATCGGCCATGTCCGTCGTCGACCACCGGTGCTCACACAGGCCCGGCCCGGTCACGTGGCCATCGGGCGCTCCAAGACACGGCGCTCCCTCAGCAGCGCTCGCCCGTCGACCACCCGCATCACCCGGTCGTCGGACTCGACGAGATCGGCCAGGTCCTCCAGCGCCTCCAGGGTCACCTTCGTCCCCGCAGGCAGCGACTCGCACCACGCTCTGACCGCGTCGCACATCGCTCGAACAGTTGGTCAAGAAGTGCGATGACTACCGGTGTTGGCATTTCAAGCGAGCACAGCTGTGGTGTCGACTTCATATCCCCGGCTGAGGACGGCGCCCGTGGCGCCGCCCGCAGGCCGGGCCTCTCCGCGCCCGGCTTCAGCCGGGCGCCTTGACCGAGTGAAGAAAGTCCTCACGACGGCCGGCGACTACTGCTGTCCGACTCGGGATGACGGGTGACAGCGTGGCGTCCTGTCGTCTTGGCGCGATCACCCCGGCTGCGTCATCACGACCTGTACGTAAGCCAGGGTGAATCCAGCTCGAGCCAAGTTGCGAGCCGACGTGCTACCGGACGACGCAGTGGCGGCGACCAGGTCGCATCCCGTCGCCTGGACCTCTGCGATGCGGTGGGCGAGTAGAGCCGACTGCACGCCCCGTCGCCGGTACTCCGGACGCGTCGCGGCGCCGCCCAGCCAGGCGACGCCCTCGGCGGGCTGCAGGGAGCCACAGCCGACCCGCTCGCCGTCGATACGCGCGATCACATCCACGTTCCCTGGTACGCCGTGGACAGCGAGTGCGAACTCGTTGCTGGTGCTACGGGCCTCAATGCCGGCGTTCCCGAGGCCGTCGGCGAGGACTTGCTGCCACTCCTGCACGGACGTCGACGTCACGACGTCGCAGGTCACTCCGCCACGTGCCGGCGCGTCTGGCGCAGCATCGTCGGCCCGTCGCACGTAGACATCACGGAACCATTGATTTGCGTAACCCCTGGCGGTCAGACGTTGCAGGAGCTCCTCGGAGCACCATGACGCCAGCTCGATTGACGAGTCCACGCCGGCGGTGGCGAAGAACCGCTCGATGGCACGGAGCTCACGGTCTCGGGGTTCATCAATCGTGACGCCGATCGCGCGGTTGACGTAGCGGCCCGGTCCGAGCGCTACCAGCGCGCCGGTTCCCCGACGCTCGGCGCGCGCCGGATCCCCCGGATAGGTCGTCCGGAACGCCTCGGCTAGGGCAATGGCCGACGCGGCGGCGGACGACTCGAGGCGCGCGATGACCTCGCTGTCGACGATCACGACGATGATGCCTGTGCACGCCTCATGAGGGGCATCATCCCATTCGTCAAGGCGGCCACCGGCGGGTTGGCGAGGTGCGACACGAAGCAACCGGCACCGCGCCTCCGGCTGGCATGCGCTCACTCTGAGCCGATCCGGTAGCGACCTGGTCACGGATTGGTTGAAGCCCCCTGGTTCGGGCGGCGGGAGGCCACGACCAAGTCCAATTGGGCCCGGCGCTTGCCTGTCGGGGGCGACCGATCGGCGACCGGTCAGCGACCGGCAGGGGGAATGCTTGCCTGGTGCACGACCCGGTCGAGCCGGCAGCGGTCCTGGGAGCGGTCGGGCTCTTGCGCTATTGCTCGGCACGCCATCTTGCTCGCATTGGCGCGCTCATGGCGCCGCTCGAGGTGCGCGCGGCAACCGTGGTGGTGGCGGCTGGGGCCCGCGACGTACCCCTTGTGCTCGTGCTCGGCGGTGTGGCCCGTGCCGAAGGGCACGACGGTCATGCCATCCGCATCGGACCGGGTGCCCACCTGGGTGCGGACATGCTGCTCGACGGCGGTCCCGCTGCTTGGACGGTCACCGCGGTCACGGGAATGCGGCTGGGGGTCATCGAACGACGCAATTTTCTGGAGCTCTTGGTGGCGGCTCCCGTGATCGCGAGACGCGTCCTCGTTGCCGCCCGTGAGGACCTTCACCGCGCTGGTGAGTCCTCAGGTGGCGATGTCGCGTAGTTCGGCGCATTGCCGATGCAATATCGCCATGTCGAGGCATGCGGTGGTCTCCAGTGCTTCGTCAAGGAGCCGCACCGCGTTGACGCGGTCGCGTCCTGCGTTTCGAGCCCGCAGCATGCGCGCGTACCAGTACAGCGTGCGAGCGATGAGCGCGGTCGCACCGAAGCGGCGCTCGAGTGTGAGCGCCGCCTCGAACTCGCGTTGGGCCATTTCGAACTCGCCGAGGACGGTGTCGAGTTGCCCGAGGGCGCGGTCGGCGGCGCCTTCGAGCGAGGCCCCCTGACCGGCGATCCACAGCTGGCCGGTCCATGGTTCGACTAGGGGGCGGAACGACGCCGCGCGGTCACGGTCACCGAACCGGGCGCAGAGCTCGGCGAGGTGTCGAAGCGCGACCGCCCGCGAAAATGCGCCCGGGACCGCTGCCCAGTTGTCGGCTGCGTATTGGTCGAAGATGCGGCGGGCGTCCTCGGTGCGCCCAACGTCGTGGTACGCGGTCGCCAGCCAGGCCCAATAGCTACGCTCGGGAATCTCGGCGAGGACGCGTTCGGCCACAGGGATGACCTCGGCATGCTGCCCGCGTTCGAGTTCGGCGATGCCGAGCTGGGCGGTACTGATGAGCGCCGCGGTGGGATAGTTCGGGAGGGGGTCGGCGTAGCGCCGCCCGAGCTGCGCTGCGTCGTCAAACCTGCCGTCGGCGATGGCCACGAGCACCTCGAGTACCCGCGTCAGCCAGACGGCGAGCTCTTCGTGACATTGTTCGAATTCGGCGCGGGCTTCGTTCGACGCGGCCTCGAAGCCGGCACGGTCGCCGGCGCGCAGGCACCCGAGCGACAGCGCATGCATCGCCTGGGCATGCTCGTGAGTTGGTTGAAACTCTGCCGAGGCTTTGAGGGCCTCGTCACACGCGTCGAAGAGCTCCTTCAGCTGCGGCGATAAGACGAGAGCGATGGCCCGCCCGCTCAAGGCCAGGCGCAGGCCGGCGGGGTCTCCGAGCCGTCGCGCCATCGCCACCGCGGCATCGGCGGCGTCCGTGTCGAGGTCGCCCACCACCTGCGTCTGAGCTCTCCGCGTCAACAGCAGGCGGATAAGCCTCGGGTCGTCACGACTTCCCATCGCGGCGAGCGCCTCGTCGATGAGGCCGAGAATGGCCGCATCGTGTTGGGTCACATCCGCGAAACGGAAGCAACATGCGACCTCGGCGAGGCGATGGGGCCAGCCGTGCGCACGGGCAAGGTCGGCCGCCTCGAAGACCGCAGCACGCATCAGCGTCTGGTCGCCTGTGCAGAGGTATGCCTTGCCGAGCCCCTCGAGGGCCAGGTAGCGGCGGTTCGCATCGTCCAACGCCATTCGGTCCAGGATGGCGACGGCGCGTTTGTACTGCTCGACGGCCTGCTCGAACGCCAAGACCTCACGGGCATGGTCACCGGCAGCAACAGCAGCGTCAACGGCCTCGAAAGCGTCGCCGGCCAGGACGCCCTCGGCGAGGTGCACGGCCCGGAGGTGAACGTCACCGGGGTGCGTCACAGCGAGCGCTCGGCCGACGCGCCAGTGGGTTTGGGCGCGATGCCCGGGACGGAGTTCGCTGTACAGGGTCTGTCTGACCAGCGCATGGTTGAAGGCGAAGGCGCCGAAGCGTCCGTGCACCTCGGCCACGACCTGCGCTGCGACGGCTTCGTCGAGCGCGTCGAGTAGCGCCTCACGCGGGAGTCCCGTGGCGTCCGTGAGGGTGTGGAGATCGAACTCATTGCCGATCACCGCCGCGACCCGAAGGACGTCGTTGGCGGCCGAAGGCAGGCGAGACAGTCGCCGCCTGATCACGTCGCGGATACCAACGGGAACGTCACCGCTCGTTGCCCGGTCTTCTCGTAGATGGCGCATCACTTCTTCGATGAAGAAGGGGTTGCCGTCGGTCTGTTCGTGGAGCGCGGCGACGAGGACAGCGGGCGGAGCTTCCCCTCGCCGGGCGTGCAACAGCTCCGCGATGTCGGTTTCCTTCAGGCCAGGCAGTAGAAGGTTGTCGAGCCGCCCGCTGCTGCGAAGGTCGGCGAGGCAATCCGCGAGCGGGTGTGAGCGGCCGAGCTCGGTATGCCGATACGTGCCGACCAGAAGGACCGGCGCTTGGCGGGGGGAACGCGCCAGGTAACGCAACAGCAGCAGCGACGTCGCATCGGCCCAGTGGAGGTCGTCGAGGACGAACACGACTGGCGCCGATGTCGACACATGCTCCAGAACCGCGTCGATCGCGTCGAACAGTTCGTACCGCGCCGCAGCCGGATCGCCAGCCGGCTCCGCACCGCCGGACTCACGCGCCTGCAAGCCGGGAAGCAGCGGTGTGAGGCGCCGTGCTCGCACGCCGAGCGATGCGACAAGGGCGTCGACGTTCGTCGCCGCGAGCAGCTGGTCCAGCGCCTCGACGAAGGGCTGGAACGGCGCCTCGAGGCCCTCGTCGCAACGGCCATAGGTCACGACGGCGCCGTTGGCGCGGGCATCGACAGCCAGTTTCGCCGCCAGGCGTGTCTTGCCGATGCCTGGCTCCCCGGCGATCACGACCAGACGTCGCACACGCGTGTCAGCGACCTGGCGCAAGCGGGCGTGGAGATGGTCGAGCTCACGCTTCCTGCCGACGAAGGGTTGCCCCGCGGACGGAACGAATGCCGCTGGCAGAGGCGCGACGTGAACCGACGACCCCGGAAGGTCGAGGGCCCCATCGCGTCTGACGATGGCGCGCTCGAGAGACCGCAGCTGTGTCCCGGGTTCGAGGCCCAGCTCGTCAGCCAACGTCTTTCGTACGCGTTGATACGCCCGGAGCGCATCCGCCTGTCGTCCGCTCCGATACAGCGCCAGCATCAGCTGACGCCACCGCCGTTCTCGCAGCGGTTCCCACATGACGGCCGCCTCGAGCTCACCCACCAGATCGGCGTGATGACCCAACGCAAGCTCCACGTCAACACGTTCCTCGAGCACGACCCGGCGCAGCTCATCCAGCCGCGCCGCCTCCGCCACCGCGAACGGCTCGTCGGCGAAGCCGTCCAACGACGGGCCCCGCCACAAGTCCTCGGCCTGGCGATAGCGAGCCGCAGCCGTGCTGCGATCACCTGCGAGCGCCGCGGCTCGGGCCTCGGTGACGAGCCCCCCCGCAACAAGAACGTCCAGTTCGTCGGGAGCCACGTCGAGCCGATAGCCGCCGGGCTGTGTCTCGATCCGCACGGGTGACCGACCCGCCCGCAGGACCCGCCGCAACCTCAATATGTGGTTCTGCAACGTCTTTTCCGCCGTGCGCGGCGCGACCTCGCCCCACAGCGCATCGATCAGCCGCCCCTCCGAGACCACGTCGTTCGGGTGCAGCGCAAGCACGACGAACAGCGTCCGGAGCTTCGGAGTCGACAGCGCGATCGGCCCGTCCTCGCCCGACAGCTCCAACGGGCCGAGCAAGCGCACGTCCACCACATGCGACCGTACCGCCCCCCCGACCCACCTGCGAGGGTCGATGCCCGAACCCCTACGGCCACGCCCGAATCCGACGTTTACTCGCTGGCGACCGATCGGCGACCGCACCGGTTCAGGCTGCCTGGTGAATCGGCGAAAGGACATCAGATCGTGGCCCGGCAACGCATGTCTCCCAGACCGGTCCTTCCTTGGCCGGCGTTCACCGCCGTGCCAGCCCTGGCCACCGGCCGCACCCATCGGACGCCGCGCGCGCGTGCGTTGCGATCGATCCTGGCGGCGTTGTCGTGCCTGACCGTCGCAGCGGCCGGGTTCGCATGCAGCGTCGACGACGCCAACGATGCCAACAACGCCGGCTCCCCCGAACGCAGCGCCACCACCACGGAGTCCCCGCCGGCCACCTTCCGCCCCGACGAGTGCCCCATGGCGATCCCCACGTCGGTCACGATCGAGGTCGACTGCGGCCGGCTCCGGGTGCCGGAGAACCGCGACGAACCCGACTCCCGCACCATCGAGCTTGCCGTGGCGCGTCTGCACAGCCGCGCGGCCGATCCGAGACCCGACCCGGTGGTCGAGCTCTCTGGTGGCCCCGGGTTCCCGAGCCTTTCGCGCCTCGAGCGCTGGGCGACGTCCCCGCTGTTGGACCGCCGCGACGTCATCCTGTTTGACCAGCGTGGATTGGGCTTCTCCGACCCCAACCTCGACTGCATCGAGACCAATGAGGCGATCTGGCGGAGCTTCACGACCACCGACCCGGGTGATGTCGAGGGCCAGCGCATCCTGGACTCGCTCGCCAGCTGCCGCCAGCGACTCGTTGCCGATGGCGTCGACCTCGACGGCTACGACACCATCCAGAGCGCCGCCGACGTCGCCGACCTGCGTCGTGCCCTCGGCATCGACCAGTGGAACCTGCGCGGCGTGTCCTACGGCTCTGTCCTGGCCATGGAGGTCATGCGCCGACACCCCGAAGGCCTCCGTTCGGTGCTGCTGGACTCGGTGGTGCCTCCCGACACCCCCGCCGGCGGTGTTCAACGCGGCAAGAGTGCGCTGCGGGCCTTCGAGCAGCTCTACGACGCCTGCGCCGCGGACAACGCCTGCACCGCCAAATACGGCGACCTCAAGGCCCTCGTCGCCCAAGCCGTCACCTCGCTCGACACCGACCCGTACCGGCTCACCGTTACCGATCCCGCCACCGGCCGGGCGTGGGACGTCGCCATCACCGGTCGAGACCTCTACGCCGGGTTCTTCCGCGCCATGTACGACCCAACCCTCATCCCCGCGCTGCCCTCGGCTACCCAGGCGATCGCCAACGGCGACCGCTCGATCATCGACCTTCTGGCCCCCGGCGGTATCGAGTTCGCCGCCAGCGCAGCCGAGGGCATGACCTACTCGGTGAGCTGCGCCGACCGGCAGCGCCTACTCGACCCCGATGCCGTCGCACCCCTCGACGCCGAGCATCCGGAGCTGGCATCCGTCATCCACCCGCTCCTCCCCGAACTCGCGTGCCAAGGCTGGGGGGTTGACGCCAGCCCCCAGTCGTTCAACGCCCTCCTGACCGGCGCCGACAACGACGTCCCGGTCCTCGTGATGGCCGGCGCCTTCGATCCGGTCACCCCACCACGGGGAACCCGGCGAGTAGCCGACGCGCTCGGAAAGGAGCTACTGCTCTTCCCCGACGCCGGCCACGGCGCCATTGCCACGGACTGCGGCCGCAACATCTGGCTCACGTTCATGGACCACCCCACGGCCCCTCCCGACACGTCCTGCATGGACAACCTCGCCACCCCGACCTTCCCCTGACGCCCACGCACGGCATCAAGCGAGACCGCAACCCGTGACCGACCCCACACGCCGAAGCCGTCGTCGGGCCGGCACCATCGGCGGCGACGTGAGGGCCTCCGGTTGTGGCCCGCTTAACGGGACCGATGACGAGTCCCGTCGGTCGGCGGGCGGGCCCTACGCCATCCGCGCGGGCAACCTTGCCGGGCTGCGGCCCAGCACTTGGCGCCACGGAACATCATCGAGGTCCTCCGCAGGCGTGATGTCGCGTGCGATGAAGCCTGCAACGGTTTCCTCCAGTGTCATTCGCGCGAGATTGGCGCCCAGGCAGTAGTGAACTCCGGTCCCGAATGAAAGTAGGCGTGGCGCTGATGGCCGTGTGAAGCGCTGCACGTCGAACGAGTCGGCATCGGTCCATATCGCCGGGTCACGGTTTCCTACAATGACCGCGAGCAGGATCATCGTGCCTGCAGGGCGCGTAGTGCCGCCGATGTCCACGGGCGCAGTGGCGGTGCGCGGGACGAGCGCAATGCTCGGCTCATATCGCATCGACTCCGTGACCGCGGCGGGAATCAGCGCCCGATCCGCCCGAAGCGCGGCGACCGCGCTGGGGTGACGCATCAGCGTCAGAAGGGTGCATCCGATCTGACTCGTGGTTGTGTCGTGCGCAGCCACCAGAAGATTGCTGACCATCATGACGACCTCGTCGCCGCGCAGCCGTTCGCCGTCTTCCTCCGCGCGTACTAGCGCGGTGATCAGATCCTCACGCGGATTGCCACGCCGTTGTTCCACCAAAGTGACAATGTAGGAAAGCAGGTCAGAGAGCGCGGAGTCCGCGGCCCGGATCTGTTCGGGGTCCATGAAGCCGAAGACGGGGCTGAGTGCGTCAGCCCATGACCCCCACACGTTGACGTCTTCCTCCGGAACGCCGAGCAAGCGACACATCACGCGCACCGAGAGGCGGCCAAATACTTGGACAAGGTCGCCTTCACCACCGGCTTCCATCTGCAGGAACTCTTCGTTCACGAGCTTCGCCGTGTCGTCGCGGAGTCGCTCGACCGAACGCGGCGTGAACGCGCGGCTTACCAAACGGCGCAGCCGTGCATGCGCCTCCCCTTCGTTCGTGAACATCAGTGAGCCGTACCACCGGCGAAGACCGCCCTCGATCCCCATCACGTCGAACCAGCTCAATCCGACCCCAGCAATCCGTCGATCGTGAGCGAGACGCTCGATCTCCTCGTAGCGCAGGACCCACAGTGCGCCGGTAGCCGCGTCGAGCGCCGTCGGCCCGACCGCAGCTACCGCAGCCAGCCTTGAACGAACTCCTGCCGGGTCGAGCAAAACATCGACAGTCGGCTCACCATCCATCGCGCCCGTCCTTTGGCCAGTCCGCCGTCGAAGCGTACGACCCCCGCGCGCCCTGAGCCAGGGCGCCATGCCGTCCACTCGACGACTGCATGGTACCTCGACCGTGCCCACGATGGCCCGGGCCGATACCGAATCCCACCGGGCCGGCGCGATCCCGAGTCCCATTCTCCGAATAGCGGGCGAGTGCCCGGGGCGTGGCCGTTCTGTGTCAGGGGACTGGAGGGGCAGCCGGGGCCGGAAGCCGGCGTCGCCACGGGCTGGCGGGCGACAAGGTGGTGCGAAGGTGGCGCTGGTCAAACAGGCCGTGCCTGGCCGGTCACGTAGACGGGCAAGTCGGCATGTGCAGGTACTGTCGGCACTCCTGGTCGGTGAACGTCCGGGTTAGCTCGCTCTCCGCGATCTCGACGAGCTCGTCAAGGTCGAGCGCCCAGACACGCACGATTCCCTCGCCGCCTGCCGAGGCGAGCTGTGAGCCGTCGGGGCTGAAGGCGACTGAGCTGGCCGCCGCGGTCTGCCCGGGTAGCACGAGCATCAGCTCGCCGGAGCGCGGGTCCCAGAGCCGGACGGTGCCGTCGTCACCGGTGGACGCGAGGCGCGAGCCGTCGGGACTGAAGGCGAGAGCTTGCACGTGACCGGTCTGCAGGGTCGCCACGCGGTCCCCGGTCGCCCAGTCCCAGACCTCGACGGCCCGACCCGGGCGGGTAGCGGCGAGGAGGTTGCCTGCGGGGCTGGCAACGACAAGACCCAGTCCCGGGCCGAGGGTCCGCTCGACCGTTCCCGCCTTCCAATCCCAGATCGCAACTCGGTCGGTGGTCGGGTCGTATTGCCCCGACACACGCTCTGTGAGCAATCGTTCGCCATCCGAGCTGAACGAACCCAAGGCGACACCGACGCCGGGCTCCTCCCGCAGCACGGCGACCTCACGGCCGGTCCTGTCGACGATCGTGACCAGCCCCGTGTCGCGCTCGCCACCCGTGACGGCGAGAATGTCGCGGCTTGGGCTCCAAGCGACCTGGTTGTCGATGCCGGGTACTGGCGCAGGCGGCCGGGCGAACACCTCCCGCCCGGTGTTCATGTCCCATACCCGCACGCCACCGGGGCCGCCCGCCGCGACGAGTCCTCCGTCGGGGCTCACGTCGATGAAGAGGACGTCATCCGGGGAGCCCACAGGCGGAAAGAAGGTGGTGACCCAGCTCGGCACCCCGGACGGCGACGATGCGCCGAGCGAGCGCACGAAGGTGTGCGTCTGCGCATCCCAGACGGTCACGGAGCCGGCAGGACCGGTGGAGAGGAGGTAACGGCCGTCGGGGCTGAAGGTGACCGCGGGGGCGGCGAAGGCCGTTGTGACCAGGTTGGCGATTTCGGCGTCGCCGGTGCGGCTGACGTCCCAGACCCTCGTGGCGGAGATGTCCCGGTTGCCGGTCATGACCCGGGTGCCGTCGGGTGAGAATGCCACCCCGTCGATGCCGCTCCTGGTGTCCTGCGCCGACACGGTGGCGAATTCGAGTCCGCCGTTTTCGAACAACCCCCAGAGCTTGGCCGTCCCGTCGGAGCTCGCCGTGATCACGAGCCCGGCCGCGAGATTGGAGCCGGGGCCCCAGTCCAGGTCGAGGACGCCAGCGCGATGTCCCCATAGAGAGAACAGCGGGTGGCCGGTGCTGGCGTCGAAGAACCGGGCGCTGCCGTCCCCGCTTGCGGTGGCGATCGACATGCCGTCGGGGCTCCAGTCGACGTCATTGACTCCGCCCACGTGCCCCTCCAAGGCGAACAGCCCGTCGCCGGAAGCGACATCCACGACAACGGCACCCGGATCGCTGTCGGCGACGGGTTGTCTCGGGGAGGCGACCGCGAGCCTGGTGCCCTTGGGGTCGAACGACGTGGTCCGCGGTTGGGGGATCGAGCGGATCTCCCGCACCACCCGCCCCGTCGCGACGTCCAGGACTCTCACGACGCCCTCGTCCTGCCACGCAGCGGCGAAAAGCGAGCCGTCCGGGCTGAACGATGGTCCCCACACCTGGCCGGTGTCGCCCTTCACACTGCGCACCTCTTTGCCCGTCTCGGGATCCCAGATGCGGGCGGCGCCGTCGTCACCGGTGGTAGCCAGCATGGTGCCGTCGAGGTTGAAGGCGACGTCGTTGACGTCGACGTCGTGGCCATGCCACGAGCGCAGCGACTCGCCCGTCCGCGCATCCCGGAGATCGACGATGCCGGTGTCCTCCGGTCCCTCGGTCACAAAGCTGGTGCCGTCCGGGCTCCAGTCCAAGGAGCCGCCCACGCCCGGCACGCGCAGCTCGGCACGGGAGCCGGTCACCGCCCCGTGGAGCGCCTCCTCCGCCTCAGGGAGCACCGAGCCGTCGACGGACCGGGACTGCTCGACGGCTTCAAGGGCAAGCAGGATGCTGCGTTCGGGGTCGACGTCGAGGTTGGCGTTGGCGGCCCCCGCCAGCTCGCGGGCGGTGGCGACCTGGCGCTCGTCTTGGGCGCGGTCGCGTTGGCGGACGGCCGCGATGCCGGCGACGAGAGCGGCGACGAGGAGCACG
>JBKPHT010000290.1:0-11991 GCA_046730015.1 Actinomycetota bacterium | reverse complement strand
GCCGCCGGGTCCTCGGCCGGGGGCGGACGGACGAACGCCTCCGACTCCCACCACCAGGCGGCGGGGACGAGCTCCGGCTCGCCCGCGGTCGCCGGAGCTGCGGCGGGGGCCGGAGCTGCGGCGGGAGCCGGGGCGGGGGTCGGTGCGGGCGGCGGGGGCGGGGGCAGCGGTGCGACGACAGGCGCAGGACCCGGAGCCTCCGCCGGGGGCACGGCAGGGATCGGGGCGGGCGGGTCGAGCAGGTCGACCCCCGGCCCGGCGGGCCCGGCGACGCCGACGCCCACCGGCTCCGGCCGGGTGTCCGAGCGGGCGTCGATGCGGGCGAGGCGGGTGCCCAGCCCACCGCCGCGGTCGACCGTGATGGCCGACCCGCGGCGCTCGCTCACCAGGTCGCTGGGCAGGGTCACCAGGGCCGTCACCCCGCCCCCGGGCGTCGCCACCAGGCGGACGACCAGGCCGTACCGCTGCGACAGCCGGGCCACGACGTGGAACCCGAGGGTGCGCTGCCGCCCCAGGTCGACCTCCGGGGCCTCGGCCAGCAGGGCGTTGGCCTCGGCCAGCTCGCGGTCGGTCATGCCGATGCCCTGGTCCTCGATCGACAGGGTGGCCGACGCGGGGTCGTCGGGCGGGGCCTGGCTCCGCACGCGGACCGCCCGGTCCGGCGGGGTGAAGGTCGTGGCGTTCTCGATCAGCTCGGCCAGCAGATGGGCGAGGTCGGCGACCGCCCGGCCCGTCACCTGGAATTGGGCGCTGACCAGCACCTCGACCCTGCGGTAGTCCTCGATCTCGGCCGCCGCCGCCCGGACGACGTCGCTGAGCGGCACCGGGGTGCCCCACCGGCGGGCGGGCTCGTCGCCGGACAGCACGAGCAGCGACTCGGCGTTCCGGCGGATGCGGGTTGCCAGGTGGTCGAGCCGAAACAGCTCCTCGAGCACGTCGGGGTGCCGCTCGCGCCGCTCGAGGTCGGCGATGACCTCGAGCTGCCGGCTGAGCAGCGACTGGTTGCGCCGGGCGAGGTTGACCAGCAGCTCCGAGGTGGCGACCCGGCGCTTGGCGTCGGCCGCCGCGATGTCGGCGACCAGCTGGACGTTGCGCTCCTGCTCCTGCTCGGTGTGCTTCCAGAAGATCACCACGCCGACGCAGGCGGCGAGCACGGCGGCGCCGTGGAGCGCGGCCCAGGTCCAGGGCCGCGCCTGACCGGCGTCGTGGTTGAACATCAGCTCGGCGCCGATCGTGCTGCCGACGCCGTGGGAGACCACCGTGAAGATGACGTTCCACAGGAACGGCACCCAGTCCTGGTAGAGGGCGATCAGGCCGATGAGGATGAAGAAGTGGAAATGGGCCTCGATCGACCCGCCCGACAGGTGCACCAGCACCGACGAGCAGTAGACGAGGCCCGCGGTCACGAAGAAGGCGGCGACGCGGCGGTTGACCGCCAGGCGGGCGAACGCCAGGCACGCCAGCGGCACGGACATCTCGACGGCGACGTGGACCGGGTCGTAGCCGCGGGCGACGCCGAACGCGAAGAGCGCCGGCACGTGCAGGGCGAGCACCCAGCACAGGAACCGGTGCCGCCGGGAGAAGGTCTGGTCGTCGAGGGTGTTGCCTCGCGGCAGGTAGGCGACGACCGTGTCGGCCATCCGCCGGAGGAGCCCCCGGTCGTGGTGCCCGTCGTCGTGCCCGTCGTCAGCCGGGCGCGGCCCGGCCGGCGCGGCGTGCTGCGGTCCCCTCTGCCGCCGCGTCCGTCGGCGCCCCGCCGCCGGGGCGGCGTCGTCCGTCGTCCCCGACACCAGCGTCCCCATGCACCCCATGTGATAGTCGTTGCTTGCGGAGCGCGCCACTCTTAGCGGTGCGGCCTGCAGGTCGTTTCATGCTCCGTGGCCGAGGCTCGGCCCCTCTCCCTTCAGGGCTCGGGGTGGTCCGGGCGGTCCTCGGGGTCGTCCCCGGGCAGCAGCGGATCGGTGCCGGTCGCCGCCTCGAGGGCGTCGCCGATGCCGTCGCGGTCGCTGTCGGCGTGCAGGGGGTTGGTGCCGAGCGACGACTCCCAGGCGTCGGACAGCCCGTCGCCGTCGGCGTCGAGCGGGCCGCCCGACGCCGCGCCGGGTCCTGCATCGCGGTCCTTTCGACGGGGCGCGGCGAGCGCAGCCTCCTCCACCGTCGTGGTCGCCGGCCCGGGCGGCCGGGGTCGCCGGGGTGACCCATGAGGCGGCGCCCGCTGCCCGATCGGGCATCGCAGGAGATGGTTCGACGGCCGAACCAATTGGTTGTATCGTCGAACCATGCCGGACCCGCGGGAGCGTGCCGACGCCGATGCCGACAGCGACGTCGACGGCGACGCCGGCACCGCCGACGCCTTCCAGCGCAGTGTCGTCGCCTTCGTCCGGGCCTTCGGCCTCCACCGTCCCGACGAGACGCCGTGCGGCACGCCGGTGCCGGTGTCCGAGGCCCACGCCCTCGCGGTGCTGGCAGACCACGGGCCGCTCGACCAGACCGACCTCGTCCACCGCCTGGGCCTGGGCAAGTCGACGGTCAGCCGGCTGGTCGACCAGGTCGTGACCCGGGGTTGGGCCCGCCGCCGCCCGGGCCGCCACGACGCCCGCCGCCGCCTGGTCGAGCTGACGCCCGACGGTGCCGACGCCGCCCGCACCCTTGCCCGGAACCGGGCCGCCCGGATGGCCCGCCTGCTCGACCGCATCCCCCCGGCCGACCGGCCCGCCGTCCTGGCCGCGCTCGCCACGCTGGCGGAGGCCGCTCGTGAGCGCTGACCGGACCGCGCCCGGGGTCGCGGCGCTGGGACTCCTCCTTGCCCTCCCCGTCGCCCTCGCTGTCGTTCCGGCCGCCTGCGGTGACGCCGGCGGCCGCCAGGCCGAGGTCGCCGAGCGCGGCGGCGCGGTCATGCCCTTCGACCTGGACGCCACCACCCACCGGTTCACCCCGGTCGGTGACGGCCTGGTCCAGACCGTCGTCGCCGACGACCCCGGCGACGCCGACCAGGTCGCCCTCGTCAGGGCGCACCTCGCCGAGGAGGCGGCGCGGTTCGCCGCCGGCGACTACGGCGACCCGGCCGCCATCCACGGCGACGACATGCCCGGCCTGGCCGCCCTCGAGGCCGGTGCCGCTGCGGTCGAGGTCACCTACGCCGACGTGCCTGGCGGCGCCACCATCACCTACGCGACCGCCGACCCCGCCCTCGTCGAGGCGCTCCGCCTGTGGGCGGAGGCCCAGGTGATGGACCACGGCAGCCACGCCGAGCAGGGCCACTCCGCCGGAGGCGACTGACCATTCCCGGTCACGGAGTGTGCGCGCCGGCACACACCGAGCGTGACGCCGGGCGACGACAACGGCGCTCTGCTGTGGTCCGCTGCCGCCATGGCGGCGCGGACCCAGCACGAGGACATCGGATCGGGGGAGGACGACGACAGCGCGTCGATCGGCACCTGGGTGCGACTGGCGCGGGCGGGGGACCGCGCCGCCCTCGGCCGCATCGTCGAGCGCTGCGAGCCCATGGTCCGCGCCGTGGCCCGGCGCCACCTGTCCGACCCGGCCGACGTCGAGGACGTGGTCCAGGAGGTATGGGTGGCCCTCGTCCAGCACGTCGGGGCCATCCGGGTGCCCGAGGCCACCCGGGGCTGGCTGGTCCGGGTGACCACCCGCGAGTCGTGGCGCGTCCGGCGCCTGCAGGGGCGCGCGGCCCCCACCCTCGACCTCGGCGCGGCTCGGCCCGCCGACGACGACACCGAGGAGCACGGCCTGCGCGGCGCCCGCCGCGGCGACCTCAGCCGCTGCCTCGGCACCGCGCTCGACGCGCTCCGGCCCGGCGACCGCCGGCTGCTCACCCTGCTGGCGGCGGACGACCGGCCCGACTACCGGGCGATCGGCGCCACCATCGGGCGACCGGTCGGGAGCATCGGCCCCACCCGGCAGCGGGCCCTGGCCCGCCTCCGGCTCCAGCCGGCCCTGGCCAGTTGGCGCGACGCCGGCTGACGGCCCCGGTCGCCGCCGATCCCTCACATCCCCGGCCACCGGCCGGCGGTAGCCTCGTCCCCACGGGAAGCGGTGAGGCGAGCACGATCGGGGGTGACGAGGCGCATGCTCGATGCGATCGATCCCCGCGAGCGTGGCGCGCTCCTGCAGGTCGGCGTCCGGAGGCGGTTCGGCCGGGGCGAGGTGGTGTTCCACGAGGGCGACCCGGGCGACGCGCTCCACATCGTGACCGCGGGCGTGTTCGTGGCACGCGGCTCGTCGACCATGGGCGAGGTCATCGCCGTCAACGTGTTCGCGCCCGGGGACGTGTTCGGCGAGCTGGTGCTGCTCACCGCCGGGGCCCGGCGGTCGGCGACCGTGGCCGCCCTGTGCCCCTCCGCCACCCTGATGGTGGCCCAGGCCCACTTCGAGGCCCTCCGCACCCGGGTGCCGTCGGTCGACCGCATCCTCCTGTCGCTGCTCGCCCAGCGCAACCGGGCCCTCACCGCCCACCTGATCGAGCTGCAGTTCACCCCCGCCGACCAGCGGGTCGTCCGCCGGCTCCTGGACTTCCACGCGATGACCGCGACCGCGGAGGACGGCGGCTGGGTCCGTCTCAACCAGGCCGAGCTGGCCACGCTGGCCGGGACCACCCGGTCGACCGCCAACCGCGTGCTCCGCGCCGCCGCCGCCAGGGGCGAGGTCGAGCTGGGACGGAGTCGGGTACGGGTCCTCGACCTCGCCGGGCTCCGCCGGGCGGCCGGCCTGACCGCTCGCGTGGTGTGAGGCCCGGCGCGGAACGTCCGCACGCATCGCCACGTCCGGCCCGTCGCGCCGATATGTTCGACGGCGACACGACAACCCAAGGGCCCGAGGTCTGCAGCATGGTCGAACTGCGCGACGACCATTCCCGTCCCCGACGCCGCCCGACCGCCACCCTCGCGACGCGGGGCCTGCCGCGGTGAGGGCCCGCCGGCTGGGGCCCGCGGCCGTGGTGGGGGCGGCCTGGCTGGCCGGGTCCGTGCCGTTCTCGAACATCGCCGCCCGGGCGCGGGCCCGGGTCGACCTCCGGGACATCGGCGGCGGTACCGTGTCCGGCACCGCCCTCTACGAGGTCGCCGGGTTCGGCCCGATGGCCGTGGCCGGCGTCTGCGACGTGGCCAAGGGCGCCGTCGGGCCGATGCTCGCCGGACGAGACCGGCCGCTGCTCGCGGCCGCGGCCGCCACTGCGGGCGTCGCCGGGCACAACTGGTCGCCGTGGCTGGGCGGAGCCGGCGGCCGGGGCATCTCCGTCGCCCTCGGCGCGCTGCTGCCCCGGGCCGGGGCGGGCACGGTCGTGCTGGCGCTGGGCCTGGCCGGGGGCCGCCTGTGCCGCCAGACCGGCCTCGGCAGCTTCGCCGCCGACGTCGCCCTGGCGCCCGTGGTGGCCCGCGTCCACGGTCGGGCCGCGGCCGCTGCTGCCGGGGGCATCGCCGCGGTGATGCTCGCCAAGAGGCTGGCCGGCAACCGGCCCCCTGAGGTCGCCGACCTGCGCACCTATACCCACCGCCTCCTGTTCGACCGCGACCCCGCCCCGCCCCCGGCCGCCGGTGCCGATCCGGCGGCCGCGCCCGACGAGGTCGAGGTCGTGGCCTCGTGACCGTCACCGTCGTCACCGACAGCGCCGCCGCGCTGCCGCCCGACCTGGTGGACCGCCACGGGATCCGGGTCGTGCCCCTGTGGCTCCACGTCGGCGACGAGCGCCACCGCGACGGCGACATGGCGCTCGACGAGCTGGTGGCCCGGTTCGACGAGCCGATTTCCACCGCCTCCCCGTCGCCCGGCGAGTTCGCGACCGTCATCACCGACGCCCAGCGGGACGGCGACGTCCTCGTCCTCACGGTGGCCGCCGCCATGTCGTCGACCCACGACGCCGCGGTCCTGGCCGCCAAGCTGGTCGGCGAGGCCCCCGGGCCCGATGCCGCGGGTCCCACCGTGTCGGTGCTCGACACCGGCACCGCCGCCGGCGCTCAGGCTTTGGTCGTGCTGGCTGCCGCCCAGGCTGCCCGGGCCGGCGGCGACCTGGCCGCCGTCACCGCGGTCGCCGAGCGGGTGGCCGCCCGGGTCCGGCTCACCGCCACCGTCGCCGACCTCGAACGCCTGGCCGCCTCGGGCCGGGTGCCGGAGGCCGCCCGCTGGCTGGGCGACCGACTCGGCGTCCGGCCCCTCTTCGCGTTCCGGGACGGCCGGGCCCGCCCGCTCCGCCCGGCGTTCAGCGCCGAGGCCGCCTACGAGCGGATCGTCGCCCGCTGCGCCGCCGACGCCGTCCCCGGTGGACGCCTGCACCTCTCCGTCCTCCATGCGCTCGACCCCGACGCCGCCGACCGCCTCGTCGAGTTGAGCGCCCCGCTCGCTCCCGCCTCGTGCCTGGTCGGCGAGTTCGGGCCGGTCATGGTCGCCCACACCGGCCGCGGCCTGGCCGGCCTGGCGTGGTGGTGGGAGACGTGACCGGCACGGTCCTGACCACCGCCGACGGCGAGCGCCTGGCCGCCCGCTGGTGGCTTCCCCGGCGCGGCGCCGGGGGCGGCGGGCCCGTGGCAGCGGTCGTCGTCGTCCACGGCTTCTGCGGCGGCAAGGACACCCCCGAGGTCGAGATGTTGGCCGTGCGGCTCGCCACCGACGGACGAGCGGTCCTGACCTTCGACCTGCGGGGCCACCACACCTCCACCGGGCGGTGCTCCCTCGGGCTCCACGAGCGGCACGACGTCGACGCCGCGGTCGCCGCCGCCCGGGACGAGGCCGACGTCGTCCTGGTCGTCGGCTCGTCGCTCGGCGCGGTCGCCACACTCGACCACCTGGCCAGCGCCGCGCCCGCCGACCCCGGCCGGGCCGACGGCGCGGTGTTGGTGGCCGCGCCCGCCCGCTGGAAGATGCCGCTGACCTCCCGGGGCGTCATGGCCGTCGCGCTCACCCAAACCTGGCCGGGGCGGACGTTCCTGGCCCGCCGGACCGCCACCCGGGTCGAGGCCCGCCCCGCCCGGCCACCCCAGCCCATCGACCAGATCCGGGCCGTGACCCGGCCGATCGCCCTGCTCCACGGCCTGGACGACCGCTACGTCCTGCCCGGGGCGGCCCGCACCCTGCATGCGGCGGCACCCGGGCCGCGGCTGCTCGACCTGGTGCCCGGCATGGGCCACGGCCTGAGCCCGGCCGCCGTGGCCCCGGTCGCCGCCGCCGTCGACTGGGTGCGGGGGGCCGCCGGCCGGGAGACCCTGGCCGACGAGGGCGCCGCCGAGGGGGCGGGGACATGACCGAGCGGAGCGAGCTCGAGGAAGCACAGTCGACATTCGCTACGACGTGGCGAATCGGTCACCGGTGTGCCCGAAGGGTGCACCGGTGACCGACGACGCCGCCACCGGCCTCGGCTTCGGGTGGCGCGGCGCCGCTCCTGCGACCCGGCCCGTCCCCCGCGGGCGGGCCCGGCGCCGGCCGCTGCACGACCTGCTGATCGGCCAGGCGGTGTCGTCGCTCGGGGACTGGATGGGGACGGTCGCGCTGATGGCGCTGGTCCTCCAGCTCACCGGGTCGGCCACCGCGGTCGGCGGCGTGCTCGTCCTCCGCCTCGCCCCCACCGTGCTCGCCGGCCCCCTGGCGGCCCGCCTCACCACCCGGTGGAGCCGGCGGAAGATCATGCTGGCCACCGACGCCGTCCGGGTCCCGGTCGTGGCGCTGCTGCCATGGGTGACGCACCTGTGGTGGATCTACCCGTGCGCGTTCGTGGCCGAGCTGGCCGGCATGGTGTTCCTGCCCGCCCGGGACGCGTCGATCCCCGATCTGGTCGAGGACGACGGTGACCTCGCCGTCGCCAACGGGCTGGTCCTGGCCTCGTCCTACGGCATGATCCCGATCGGCGCCGGGGTCTTCGCCCTCATCGCGGCACTCGCCGGCAGCGACGGCGGGCTGGCTGCCGCCCGCCTCATCTTCGCCCTCGACGCGTTGACGTTCGTGGTCTCGTTCCTGGCCATCCGCCGCCTGCCCGAGCTGGGCGCCGCCCCCGCCCCCGGTCCCGCCCCCGGCGCCGTGACCCCGGCCGCGGCCGCCCCCGACGCAGGGTTCCTGTCCGCCCTCCGCATCCCCCTCGTCCGCCGCCTGGCCCCGGTGGCCGCCGCGGTGGCCATCGGGCTGGGCGCGCTGTTCTCGCTCGGCATCGTGTGGGTGCGGGAGGTGCTGGGGGCCAGCCAGACCGAGTTCGGCCTGCTGGTGGCCTGCTTCGGCGTCGGCGCCGGCATCGCCCTGCTGGTGCTGCGCCGCCTGCGCCGCCGGGGCCTGGCGACGATCCGGGTGCTGCTGGTGGCCCAGGGGGCGACGGTGGCGTCGATGAGCCTGGCCCCGACCATCGCCTTCGCCTTGCTGGGTGCGGTGCTGTTCGGCGGCCTGTCGGCCCTGATCCTGGCCCTTGCGATGGAGCTCCCGCAGAACGAGCTGGCGCCGCGGGAGCGGGTGCTGGCGTTCACGGTGTTCCACGTCGTGATCCGGGGCGGCCTGGCGGTCGCGGCAATCGGCGCAGGTGTCGCTGACGACGTGCTCGACGAGGTCCGCTGGCCGTTCGTCGGCCACCTGGTGTCGACCCAGGTGGTGCTCCTGTCGAGCGGCCTCCTCGTCGTCCTCGTGGCCCTGACGTCCGGCCGAGCGACCGCGGTGGCCGACTCACGGCACTGAGTGACGGTTCCGTCAGACCGCAACGCGATCGCCATCAGATTTGGGGTATCGCGAGGTGCCGGTCGGGCACTGTGTCCCCGAGGGGGACGGCACACGAGGCGGACGATCGGACCGACGCGGGGTAGGTGAGGAGGGTGCATGGCCGGATCTGGCGAGCGCGATGGGCATCGGCTCATCGGGCGGGTCCGGCGGGACGTCGGCGACGAGGCGCACGACGCTGACGACGACGACGGCGGCACCGGCGACGACCGGGTCGACGCACCGGACGACACCGACCTCTCGGCCGTCAACCGGCTGATGGGGTTCCTGCGGCGGGACGACGACGGCGCGACCTAGTGCCGTGTCACGGCACTAGCCGGCGAGCGGCTCAGCCGTCGTGCAGGCCGCACTCGGTCTTGCCCCGCCCGGCCCAGCGCCCGGACCGGGGGTCGTCGCCTGTGGGCAGGGCGGTGCAGGGTTGGCAGCCGATCGAGGTGTAGCCCTGGGTCAGAAGGGGGTTGATGGGTACGTCGTGGTCGGCGATGTAGCCCTGGACGTCGAGGTCGGTCCAGGTGGCCAGCGGGTTCACCTTGACCAGCCCCCGCAGGTCGCGGGTCACGATCGGGGCCGTCGCCCGGGTGGCGGCCTCCTCGCGCCGCAACCCGCTCATCCAGGCCGCCTTGCCGGCCAGGGCCCGGTCGAGCTGGCCGACCTTGACCGCCGAGCAGCAGTTCTCCGGGTCGACCTTCCACAGCTCCTCGTCGTGGTGGGCGACGGTCATCATCCGCAGGTTGAGCCCGTAGCGGCGCCGCACCGCCTCCACCGTGTCCAGCGTCTCGGGGAAGTGGTAGCCGGTGTCGATGAACACGACCTCGATGCCGGGCTCGACCTTGGTGGCCAGGTCGATGAGCACGGCGTCCTGCATCGACGCGGCCAGGCACAGGTGGGGGGCGAAGTGGTCGACGGCCCACTCGATGATCTTGGGGGCCGACCAGTGCTCGAAGTCCCGGTTCAGCTCGGCCAGCTCCTCGTCGTGGAAGGCGCGGACCGGCAGGGGAGGGGGCTCGACGAGGAAACTCACTGGTGCGCCCTTCGGGACGCACGCAGTGAGCTTTCGGCACTTCGTGCCGGGTAACGCGCTGTGCTCATGGTTCGCTCGCTGCGCTCGCTCACGGCCGTTGTGATCCCTCAGCTTTCGCTCACACGCCGGCGCACTCGCCGGCACCGACCTCTGCCTCGTAGGGCCCGGTCTCGTCGTAGTCCACGTAGAACTCGGGGCCGTCCTCGGGGGCGGGGAACTGGTCGAGCTCCTTGAGCTCGGTGGCGATGGCCTTGGCCCCGCCGACCCGGTCGACCCACTCCCGGAACGACTCGCCGGCCGTCCGCTCGTCGGCGAAGCGCCGCACGACCCGGACGGTCGCCTCGGGGGCGTTCCTGGCCGGCAGGCGCAGGGCCTTGTCGCCGAAGTGGATCTTCTCCTCGCCGACGTATCCGCCGAGCAGCATCTGGTAGCCCGGGGCCGACCGGCCGTGGGCCCGGCGCTCGGCGCCGAAGAACCCGATGTCGCTCGTGTGGTGCTGGCCGCAGCTGTTGGTGCAGCCGGAGATGTTGACCCGGAGCCCGCCGACCTCGGCCAGCCCCTCCTCCTCCAGCCGGTCGCCGATGGCCGCACCGAGGCCCCGGCTCTGGGTGACCGCGAGGTTGCAGGTGTCGGCGCCGGGGCAGGTGACGACGTCCCGCACCAGCTCCGCGCCGGGCTGGGCCATGCCGATGGCGTCGAGCCGCTGGTACAACACCGGGAGCTGCTCCTCGGTCAGACCGCGGAAGGCGACGTTCTGGCGGTTGGTCAGCCGGACCTCGAGGCCCAGGTCGCGCTGGATGGCGGCCAGGGCCCGGAACTGCGCGCTGGTCACGTCGCCGAGCCGCGCGTAGGCGATGGCCGAGACGGTGCCCTTCGCGGCGCCGCGGACCACGTTGGTGTCGTCCCACTGCTCGAACGGGTCGCGCCGGCGGATCTGCACGGGGACGCCGTGGCCCATCGGGGTGGGGACCACGCCGACGGCCACGCCGGCGGGGGCGTCGCCGGCCTTGTCGACCTCGGCGGGGATGCCGCCTGGCCACGACGACGAGCCGATCAGCAGGCGCCGCTCCTTGATGATGCGGGCCTGCACGTCCTCCCAGCCGAGGGTGTCGACCAGCCACTTCATCCGGGCCCGGAGCTTGTTGTCGCGGTTGCCGTGGTTGTTGAACACCCGGAGGCACGCCTCGAGCGTGGGCATGAGGTCCTCGCGGGAGGTGAACTCCTCCAGCGCCAGGGCCGGGTGGGGGTTGGCCCCGAGCCCGCCGGCCACGTACACCCGGAACCCGGGCTCGACCGAGCCGTCCTCCAGCGTCCGGGTCGTGCCGATGACGCCGATGTCGTTGAACATCGCCTGGCCGCAGTCGGTGGCGCAGCCGGAGAAGTTGATCTTGAACTTCCGGGGCAGCCGCTGCGCCAGTGGGTTGCGGACGAAGTGCCGGTAGGCGGCCTCGGCCCACGGCGTGACGTCGAGCTGCTCGTGGGGGCAGGCGCCGGCCAGGTGGCAGCCCTGGATGTTGCGGACGGTGTCGCCGCAGGCCTCCCGGCTGGTCATCCCGACGGTGCCGAGCAGCCGCATCACCTCGGGGACCTTCTCCAGCTGCACGAAGTGGAACTGGATGTTCTGCCGGGTGGTTATGTGGCCCCAGCCGCGGGAGTAGGTGTCCGCGAGGTCGGCCATGAGGTCGAGCTGGTCGGGCAGCAGCCCGCCCCACGGGATCTTCACCCGGACCATCTGGTTGTGGCCGCCCTGGCGCTGGCCGTAGATGCCGTTGTTGAGGCGGAAGATGCGGAACGCGTCCTCCTCGATCTCCCCGGCGAGGTACTGGGCCAGGATGGCGTCGAACTTGTCGGCGTCGGCGAGCTGTGCGGCGTCGATCTCGCGCTGAGCCATGGGTCGCTCCGATCGTGGTGGCGTCATCCCGATCTCCCCCGGCGAACTCTTACTAATCCGATGAGAGAGGTCAGGGTTCCGTCCATCTAGTAGAGCGAAACCCGAGTCAGGGTGTCAACATTCCCGCACCGCAGATCCGCGAGTCGCGAGGGCGGTGATGGTCCGCTGCTCGAGATCCGCGAAGATCCTCGGGTGACATCTGTCGGACGCGTGCCCCGTCGCCGCCTGCCCGCCCGGGGGCCGGGAGGCTGCTGATGGCGGATCGCGGGCGGGCGGAACGGGACGGGCCGGTCGGGGGCGCGGGGGCGCTGTCGACCCGGCCGGGGCCGCGCGCGGCCCGGGCGGTGGTCGACCGCGTCGATCGCCGCCGGCCGGCGCC
>JBKPHT010000289.1:0-2329 GCA_046730015.1 Actinomycetota bacterium | reverse complement strand
CGGCTGCGCCGCGACCTCGACCTGCCCGACTTCCGGGACTACGCCGTGGACGTCCCCCGCCCCGGCCGGACATCCTCCGAGCCGACCCGGGTGTCCGGCATCTGGCTGCGCGACGTGGTCGCCCGCAACCCCGAGACGTTCCGGATCATGGGCCCGGACGAGACGGCGTCGAACCGTCTGTCGGCCGTGTTCGAGGTCACCGACCGGACCTGGGTGGCCGAGATCCAGCCGGACGACGACCACCTCGCCCCGTCGGGCCGGGTGATGGAGGTGCTGTCGGAGCACATGTGCCAGGGCTGGCTGGAGGGCTACACGCTCACCGGCCGGTACGGGCTGTTCAACTGCTACGAGGCGTTCGTCCACATCGTCGACTCGATGGTCAACCAGCACGCCAAGTGGCTGAATGTCACCCGGGAGCTCCCGTGGCGGGAGCCGGTCCCGTCGTTCAACTACCTGCTGTCGAGCCATGTGTGGCGCCAGGACCACAACGGCTTCTCGCACCAGGACCCCGGCTTCCTCAACCACGTCGTCAACAAGAAGGCCGAGGTGGTCCGGGTGTACCTGCCGCCGGACGCCAACACGCTGCTGTCGACGATGGACCACTGCCTCCGCAGCCTCGACTACGTGAACGTGGTGGTGGCGGGCAAGAACGACATGCCCGACTGGCTCGACATGGACGCCGCGATCGCCCACTGCGCCGCCGGTGCGGGCGAGTGGAGGTGGGCCTCCTCCCACCCGGAGCGGGAGCCCGACGTCGTGCTGGCCTGCTGTGGCGACGTGCCGACGCTGGAGACGCTGGCGGCCGCCGACCTGCTCCGCCAGAGGCTGCCCGACCTGGCCGTCCGGGTGGTGAACGTGGTCGATCTCATGCGACTGCAGCCCAGCTCCGAGCATCCCCACGGCCTGTCGGACGCCGACTTCGACGCCCTGTTCGGCACCGACGTGCCGGTCGTATTCGCCTTCCACGGCTACCCGCTGCTGGTCCACCAGCTGAGCTACCGGCGGACCAACCACCACAACATCCACGTCCGGGGCTACAAGGAGGAGGGCACCACCACCACGCCGTTCGACATGGTGATGCTCAACGACCTCGACCGGTTCCACCTGGTGATCGACGTCGTGGACCGGGTGCCGTCGCTGGGCGTGGCGGTGGCCGACGTCCGGGACGAGATGGAGGCCCGCCGGCGGGAGGCCCGCGACCACACGCGGGCGAAGGGCGACGACCTGCCCGCGGTGCACGACTGGGTCTGGCCCTACTGAGCCCGGGGGCCGGCCCGATGCGGGTGCTGGTGGTCAACGCCGGCTCGTCGAGCCTGAAGCTGCGGGTTGTCGAGGGGGACGACTCGGTCGCGGGCCGGCTCGATCTCCCCGCGGTCGGCGACCTGGCGCCGGCGCAGCTCGACGCCGCGCTGGCCGACCTCGGGCCGGTCGACGCCGCCGGCCACCGGGTGGTGCACGGCGGCCCGGACCTGCGGGAGCCGGTGGTCGTCGACGCCGCGGTCCGCCGGAGGCTGGAGGAGCTGACCGACCTGGCCCCGCTCCACCAGCCGCCGGCCCTGGCCGCGCTCGACGCGCTGTCCCGGGCGCGCCCCGGGATGCCGGCGGTGGCGTGCTTCGACACCGCGTTCCACGCGACGCTGCCCGCCGCCGCGGCGACCTACGCGATCCCCGCCGGGTGGCGCCGGGACCGGGGCGTGCGCCGCTACGGCTTCCACGGGCTGTCCCACGCCTGGGTGGCCCGGCGGGCGGCGGAGATGGCGGCCGCGGTCGGCGCCCCGGCGTCGAGGATCGTCTCGTGCCACCTCGGCGCCGGCGCGTCGCTGGCCGCGGTGCGGGACGGTCGGTCGGTCGACACGACGATGGGGTTCACGCCGCTGGAGGGCCTCGTCATGGCCACCCGGTCGGGCTCGTTCGACCCGGGCGCGGTGCTGTGGCTGGTCACCCGGGGTGGCCTGGCGCCGGAGGAGGTCCTCGACGCGCTGGAGCACCGCTCCGGCCTGGCCGCCCTGGCCGGGACGCCCGACATGGCCGAGGTCGTCCGTCGCGGCGCCGCCGGGGACCCGGACGCGAGGCTGGCCCGGGACGTCTACGTCCACCGCCTGCGGGCCGCGGTGGCGGCGATGGTGGCGGCGCTGGGCGGGCTGGACATCCTTGCCTTCACGGGCGGGGTGGGCGAGCACGCGCCGGCGGTGCGGTCGGCGGCGGTGGCCGGCCTGGCGTACCTGGGCGTGGCCGCCGACCCGGCAGCCGACGCCAGGGCGAAGCCCGACGCCGACGTCACCGCCCCGGGCTCGACCGCCAGGGTCCTGGTCATCGAGGCCCGCGAGGA
>JBKPHT010000288.1:0-6961 GCA_046730015.1 Actinomycetota bacterium | reverse complement strand
GCGCTCGGCGGCGCCCGCCGCCACGTCGCCCTCGCCCTGCCGCCCGAGGCCGAGGCCCGGCGGGCGGGGATCCGGGCGGAGGTCGAGAGCATCGCCGCCCTCGCGCCTGACCGGCGGCGCGGCAGGCTGGCCGACGCGGGGCTTTTGGTGCCCCATTGGGACCCGCCCTGGGGCCGCGGCGCCGGCGCCGTCGAGCAGGTCGTGATCGACCAGGAGCTCCGCCGGGCCCGCGTCCGGGTCCCCCACCTGCAGGTGGGCGCCTGGGCCGCCCCCACCATCGCCGTCCACGGCACGCCGGCCCAGCAGGAGCGATGGGTCCGCCCCACCCTCCACGGCGAGATCACCTGGTGCCAGCTGTTCAGCGAGCCGGAGGCCGGCTCCGACCTGGCGTCGCTCACCACCCGCGCGACCCCGGTCGAAGGCGGATGGCGGCTCGACGGCCAGAAGGTGTGGACCACGATGGCTACCGAGGCGGACTGGGGCATCTGCCTGGCCCGCACCAACCCGGACGCCCCGAAGCACCTGGGCATCACCTACTTCGTCGTCGACATGCGGACGCCGGGCATCGACGTCCGCCCGCTGCGGGAGATCACCGGCCTGGCCATGTTCAACGAGGTGTTCCTCGACGGCGTGGTCGTGCCCGATGACTGCGTCGTGGGCGCGGTCGACGGCGGCTGGCCCCTCGCCCGGACGACTCTCGCCAACGAGCGGGTTTCGATGAGCCGCGGCTCGTCGTTCGGCGGCGGGATCGAGGCCCTGGTCGGCCTGGTGGCTCGGCGGGAGGCGGCGGGGGAGCCCGCCGACGCCCGGCTGCTCGACGAGCTGGGCGCCCTGGTGGCCGAGGCCCACGCCCTGGCGACCATCGGCCTGCGGGCCACCGCCCGGTCGCTGGCCGGCGCCGCCCCCGGGCCCGAGGCCAGCGTCCGCAAGCTGCTCGCCGCCGAGCACGACCAGCGGACCCAGGAGGCGGGCCTGGCCCTGCTAGGCCCGGAGGGCGCCACCACCGCCGGAGCCGCGGCGCAATGGACCTACGGGTTCCTGGCCAACCGCTGCCTCACGATCGCCGGCGGGACGAGCGAGATCCAGCGCAACGTCATCGGCGAGCGGCTGCTCGGTCTCCCACGGGACCCGGAGCCGGGCAGCTAGACGCGCTAGAAGCGCCGACCCGACGTCACGGCTACGTTGGGCCGGCATGGCCGGGCCGTACGATTTCGTCGTCGTCGGGGGTGGGTCGGCTGGTGCGGTCGTCGCCGCCCGGCTGTCGGAGGACCCCGCCTGTCGGGTTGCGCTGCTGGAGGCCGGAGGCCCCCCGCCTCCCCAGGAGCTGATGCCGGCCGCCTGCCCGGTGCTGCAGAGCGATCCCGCGACCGACTGGATGTACACCGCCGACGCCGGTGGGTGCGGCCTCGGACTCGCGGACGGCCGGATGATGGTGCCGCGCGGCAAGATGCTCGGCGGATCATCCGGGATCAACTACATGGCCTACGTCCGGGGACACCCGGGAGACTTCGACTCGTGGGCGGCGGCCGGCGCCACCGGGTGGGCCTACGACGACGTGGTGCCCTACTTCAAGAAGAGCGAGGGTCTGGCCCCCAGCGGGGACATCGTCGTCGACGCCGACGCGCACAGCACCACGGGCCCCCTCGGCGTGTCGGTTCGATCTCCCGTGCTCTCCGGCGCGCGGGACTTCGTCGACGCGGCGGTCGCCGCCGGCATCCCCCGCGGCGACTACAACGGCCGGGACCGCGGCGGGCCCGACGGCGTCGTCTCGCTGCTGCAGACCACGACACGCGACGGCAAGCGGTCGAGCACCTACCACGCGTTCCTCGAAGGGGAGGCAGAGCAGCGACCCAACCTCGACGTGATCTGCGGGGCGCACGTGACGCGGGTGATCCTCGATGGCGGTCCCGGCGAGCTGCGGGCGGCCGGGGTCGAGTACCGGACGCCCGACGGCGAGACCGCCGTCGCCCGGGCCGCCAAGGAGGTGGTGCTCAGCGCCGGTGCGGTCGGCTCACCCCACATCCTCATGCTGTCGGGCGTCGGGCCGAAGCGCGAGCTCGAAGCGGTCGGCGTGCCCTGCCACCTCGACGCCCCCGACGTCGGCAAGCACCTCAAGGACCACCTGCAGGTCGGCCTCGTCTACCCGGCGCCCGGCGCCGGCGTGTCGATGAGCCAGATGGGCTTGTCGATGGGACCCGACGCGCTGCGGGCACCAGCCGGACCGTTGCCTGCCGATCCGGCCGACGACGACGGCCTGCCCGAGGAGCTCCGGGAGCTGAAGGCCGAAGCCGAGCGTCGGGTCACGGAGTGGGCCACCACCGGGCACGGTCTGGTGTCGTCGTCGCTGTACGAGGCGAGCGCCTGGTTCTCGACCGGCCTCGGCGACGACCACACCCACGACGCCCAGCTCGCGGTCTTCGTCTGCGGCTACAACGCCGACATCTGGCAGCGCTGCCTGCGGGTGGACCCGAGCGAGTACTTCGATGACCCCGACCAGCGTCTCGCCCCCGACGCCGAGACCCTCATCGTGCTGGCCAACCCGGTGCAGCCCCACAGCGAGGGCGAGATCGTCCTCTCCAGTGCCGAGGCGACCGACCAGCCGGACATCCGGATGAACTACTTCGACGACCCCCACGACATGGAGGTCATGGTCGCGGTGCTCCGCCGTGCGCTCGACGTCGTGGCGCAGTGGCCCGGACCGCGAGAGCTCGGCCCGTTGCTCCTCCCGCCGTCGCTCGCCGCCAAGCACGGCTACGTCACGGGGGACACTCCGAGCGACGACCTGCTCGAGGACCTCGCCCGGCACTACTCGTTCACCGTGTACCACCTGACGTCCACATGCCGGATGGGAAGCGTCGTCGACGAGCGGCTGCGGGTGATCGGCGTGGCGGGTCTCCGGGTCGCCGACGCAAGCGTCATGCCCAACGTGGTCAGCGGCAACACCAACGCCGCCGCGATCATGATCGGCGAGAAGGCGGCCGAGATGCTGGCGGCCGACCACGGTGTGCAGCTAGAAGCTGTCGTCGCCCCGCCCCTCCGCCCGTGAGGGCGTCGGTGGCCGACCTGCTGCCCGACCAGCTGCGGCTCATGGCGGGCGCCTACCCCGACGAGGTGGCGTTCACCGACGTGGCCGCCGACCGGGACATGACCTTCGCCGAGTGGGAGTCGCGGTCGAACCGGCTGGCCCGCTGGCTCGTGCGGCAGGGGGTGGCGAAGGAGGATCGGGTGGCCATCCACGTCCCGCCGGAGGAGGGCCATCGGTTCCTGCTCACCTACTCGGCGATCCACAAGGCCGCCGCGGTGGCGGTGCCGACGAGCACTCGGCTGGTGCCCCGCGAGCTGGCCGAGGTGCTCGGCCACGCCGGGGCGGTGGTCGCCGTCAGCGGCGCCGCCACCACGCCGGACCTGCTGTCCGCCCGGCCCGACTTGCCCGACCTGCGGACCGTCGTGACGACCGGCCGGGTGGGGGAGCGGGGCGCCGGCGACGTGGTCGGCTGGGACGACGCCACCGACCCCGACGACTCCGCCGTCCAGGTGCCGGTCGGTGGTGACGACATGGCCGACCTGATGTACACGTCCGGCACCACCGGCCGCCCCAAGGGCGTCGTCGTCCGCCACCGCAACGTGGCCATGGTCCCCAACGGCCTGCCCCGCTGGGGCCGGGCCGGGTGGCTGCACGCGTCGCCGATGTTCACGTTCGCCGGCATCGCCTCGACCTACAACCCGATGAAGCTGGGCATGCCGCTGCTCTACCTGCCCCGCTTCGACGCCGACCGCTGGTTCGACGTGGTCGAGCGCCGGCGCCCGGCAGCCGCGTTCCTGGTGCCGGCCATGGCGGAGCTGCTGGTCGCCAGCCCGCGGTTCGCCACCGCCGACCTGTCGTCGCTCACGATCTGCTCGCTCGGCAGCGCGCCGCTGGCCCCGGGCACCCTGACACGGTTGGAGGAGCGGCTGCCGCAGGCCATGGTCTCGAACTCGTGGGGCATGACCGAGGCCGGCCCGGCGTTCTGCTTCATGCCTCCCGAGGAGCGGTCCCGTCGCATCGGGTCGGTCGGCCGGCCGGTGCCGCCGACCGAGTTCCGGATCGTGGACGAGGACGGCCGGACGCTCCCGGCGCGGGAGATCGGCGAGCTGACCGTCCGCAACCCGGGCCGCGAGCGGGAGTACTTCCGCGACCCCGAGGCCACCGCCGGCACCTGGCGCGGCGGCTGGCTCTACACGGGCGACCTGGCCTGGCTCGACGAGGACGGCTTCGTCTACCTGGTGGGAAGGCGCAAGGACGTGATCATCCGGGGCGGCAACAACGTCCACGCCGCCGACGTCGAGGCGGTGCTGTACGAGCACCCGGGGGTCCGGGAGGCGGCGGTGGCCGGCGTCGCCCACCCGGTGCTGGGCGAGGACGTCGGCGCCTGGGTCGTCCGGACGCCCGGCCACCCGGCGACCGCCGACGAGCTCCAGGCCTTCTGCGCCGACCGGCTCAGCGACTACAAGGTCCCGCGGTCGTTCACGTTCGTCGAGGGGCTGCCCCGCAACGCCACCGGCAAGGTCGTCAAGGATGACCTGCCCGGCCGGTAGGCGCGATGCGCCGCTCGCGGACCTCGTAGTGCTGGGAGCGCTCGTCGAACCGGGACAGCAGCGCCCTCGCCGCGGGCGGCACCACCGAGGCCTCGTGGTCGTCGCCGGCGAACGCCCGGACCGCGTCGAGCGACTCGAACCACATGACGGTGACGAACTCGACCTCGTCGCCCAGCGTGCGCCGGAACAGCTGGATCTCGTCGAGCCCGGCGATGCCCCGGTCCTCGATGCCGGTCAAGATCTCCTCCCGGAGCAGGGCCTCGTAGGCGTCGGCCTCGCCCGGACCGGTGTACCCGTGCCAGATGCGGCTGATCATGGGAGCGGAGCCTAGGGATGCCACCGGGCGATCACCCGCCGGACGGCGTGATCGGCCATCTGCTCCGCCAGCGGGCCTGCCGGGCGTACGCGGCCGACCCCGTCCCCGACGACGACCTGGTGGCGATGCTGGAGGCCGCCACTCACGCGCCCAGTGCCGAGAACCGCCAACCGTGGGTGTTCGTGGTCGTGCGCGACCCCGCCCTCCGCCGCGCGGTGGACGACGTCGCGCGGCGGCTGTGGGACGCCTGCGGGCGCGAGCACTCCCGGGGGCGTCTCGGGCCCCGGTTCTTCGCCGAGGTCGACGCGTTCGTCGGCCGCGGGCACGGCGGGGCGCCGGTGGTGGTGGCGGCGGCCGGTGACGGCCGGGACGGCACGCCGCCCGCGGTGCTCGCCTCGTCGGTCTTCCCCGCCGTGCAGAACCTGCTGCTGGCGGCCGCCGCGCTGGGCTACGGCTCGGCCATGACCACCCTCGCGGCGCAGGACCCCGCGGCCCTCGCTGCCGCGGTCGGGCTGCCGGACGGCGTCCGCCCGTTCGCCGTCGTGCCGCTCGGGCGGCCGGCGGCCCGGCTCGGCCCGCCGCGACGGCGGCCGGTCGGCGCGGTGGCCCACCTCGACCGGTTCGGCGCGCCGTTCGGAACCCCGTCCGGCGAGGTCAGCGGTGGGGGGAGCGGCGCCGCTGGGAGGCCACGCCCCGCTCCACCGCCTGCCTGATCAGCTCGTCGTTCCCGGCCGAGATGAACCGGTGGACCCGGGCCTCCAGCAGCCGGCGGGCCAGCGGGTTGAACGCCTCGTAGGTCTCGCCGAAGGTCACGGCGGTGCGCCCCCGGCCGATCGCCTCGATCCGGTGCCAGCCGCCGGCGCGCGACCACAGGGGCTTGCCGACCGCCTCGTAGCGCGACCACTCAGGCGGCCGCGACTCGGTGACGACCTCCCACGACCGCCCGAGCCCGCCGCTGAGCAGGTAGCGGGGCACCGGGAAGGTGCAGTGGCGGACGAGCCCGACGCCGTCGTTGTCGCCGGGGTGGACGACCTCGATGCGGACGCCGCCGTGCTCGATCACGCCCCGCTCCAGCGGCGGGTGCAGCGCCCGCCACACGTCGGCGGGCGTGGCCTCGACCTCGAAGCGGAACTCGTGGGACTGCACCGCCCGCACCCTACGGGCTCACGGGGGGTCCGGTCCGGTGTCAGCGGCCAGCAGCTCCAGCAGCTGCCCGTCGGGGTCCCGCACCATGACGGCCCGGCCGCCCACGTCGGTGCCGTCCAGCACCTCGCCGCCCGCGGCGGGGACCGCGGCCCTGGCGGCCGGCAGGTCGGGCACGGTGAACGACAGGTGGGTGAGCCCCGGCTCGGTGAACGACCGCGCCCGGCGGGGGTCGTTGCCGTCCCGGTCGAAGTGCAGCAGCTCCAGCACGAACCCGTCCCGCACCAGGTAGACCGCGGTCAGGCCCACCGGTTCCGGCACGCCGAGCAGGCGGGAGGCAGGCGCGTCGGGGACGGCCAGCTCGTTGCGGGACGCGAAGCCGAAGACCTGCTCGTAGAACCGGCGCGACCGGTCGAGGTCGGTCACGCACAGGCCGACGTGGTTGACGACGGTCACGGGCGGGATCGTAGGACCTCAACCCACATCGGCATCGCCCGCCCAGAACGCGATGACGCCGGCGAGGAAGCCGTCGACGTCGGCGGTCTTCATCTCGACGATCGGCTTCATGTCGGGCAGGTAGTGCTCGAACCGGTCGCCCTCGATGGCGGCGGCGATGCCGGCGGCCACGTCCGCCGCCGGCTCCAGCGGGCCGTCGTAGACCGGCGGGTCGTTGCCCGGCCGGTCCCAGATCTCCGTGTCGATCGCCCCGGGGAGGACGAGCCGGACGTCGACGCCCGTGTGCCACAGGTCGAGCTGCATCGACTCCGACCAGCCGGCGAGGGCGAACTTGGAGGCGCAGTAGGCCGCCTCGCCCGGGATGCCGGCCCGGCCACCGAAGCTGGACACGTTCACGATCACGCCCCGGTCGCGCTCGAGCATGCGGGGGAGGAGGGCGAGCGACATGCGCACCGGCGCCTCGAAGTTCAC
>JBKPHT010000287.1:0-5790 GCA_046730015.1 Actinomycetota bacterium | reverse complement strand
CGCGACGCCGCCCGGGCCGACCCCGGCGCCGCGTTCCTCGCCGACCTGCGAGCTGTGCTGGCCGTGGACCCGCCCGCCCCCTGGCAGCCACCGCCGCCCGCGGGGCTCGCCGCGCTCCTCGCCGACCCGCCGGCCGACGTGGTCGCCGCGGGGATCGAGGCCGGCGAGGCCCGCATCAGGGACGGGCGGGGGGTCGACCTCACCCGCCACGGCTGGGGCACCCGGTCCCGCGGCGCCGCGTTCGGCGACGACGTCGCCTACCGGGCCGCGTTCGCCCGGTTCAGCCTGGCCGGCCACCTCCCCACCGAGAACCGGGGCTACAGCCGCATCGTCGACGGCGCCGCCCCCGCGGTGCTGCGGTTCCCGCCCGGCGGCGAGCCGCCGGTGGGCGCCTTCTGGTCGCTGACCGTGTACGGCCCCGACCTGTTCCTCGTCCCGAACGAGATCGACCGCTACAGCGTCGGCGACCGGACGCCCGGCCTGCGGCGCGACGCCGACGGCTCGCTGCCGATCGTCCTCCGCCCCGACCGCCCGACCGACCCGGCGGCGACCGCCAACTGGCTGCCGACCCCGCCCGGCCCGTGCGTCCTCGTGCTCCGCGCCTACGAGGGGCGGCCCGAGGTCGTGGCGGCCGACTGGTTCCCGCCCGACCTGGAGACCGCTCCATGACGATCCCGCTGGTCCGCCCCGCTGCCCTGCTCGTCGCCGGCGCGCTCGCCGTCGCCGCCTGCTCGTCCGGTGCCGACGACGGTGACGGGGCCGGCAAGCCCGCCCCGCCGTCCGCTACCTCGACCTCGCCCTGGAGCGCCGACATGACCGACACCGAGCTCGCCACCGAGGCGTATGTCGCGGGCTACCCGCTGGTGGTCACGACCCGGACCATGCAGCGGATCGGCGGGCTGATCGGCGTCAACCGCCTGTTCTGGCAGAACGCCCTGGCCGGGCCGGAGTCGCGGGTGATCGTCGCCCCCAACCGCGACACGCTCTACTCCGTCGCCGTGCTCGACCTGCGGTCGGAGCCGGTGGTGCTCACCCTGCCGGCCGTCACCGACCGCTACTACACGTACCAGCTCCTCGACGCGTGGACCGACTCGTTCGCCTACGTCGGCACCCGGGCCACCAGCGGGCGGGCCGGGAGCTGGGTGATCGCCCCGCCGGGCTGGGATGGCGACGTCCCGGCCGGGGCCGAGGTGATCGAGGCGCCGACGCCCCAGGTCTTCCTGCTCGGCCGGTTCCTCGTCGACGACGAGGCCGACATCGCCAACGTCGCCGCCATCCGCGGGGAGACGACCCTCCTGCCGCTCAGCGTCCTCGCCGGCACCCCGGCGCCCCCCGCGCCGCCGCCGCTGGGCGAGCCGGCGGGAACCGCTCAGGACATCCCCGCCGACCTCATGTTCTTCGCCGAGCTCGACAGCGCGCTCGCGGTCAACCCGCCGGTGACGCCGGCCCAGCGGGACCTGTTCGGCCGGGCGGGCGATCTCGACGCGGCGAGCCTGGCGGACGGGGCGGCGGCCGGCGCCGAGCAGATCACCGCCACGGTCGACCGGCTCGGCGGCGACCTGGTGAACGGGTGGAGCGTGAACCTCGACATCGGCACCTACGGCGACGACACGCTGCTCCGGGCGTTCGTGGCCCGGATCGGCTGGGGAGCGAACGTGCCCGCCGAGGCGGTCTACCCGGTGGCCCGGGTCGACGCCGACGGTGCGCCGCTGACCGGCGAGCACGCCTACCGGCTGCGGTTCCCGGCGGGCGGGCTGCCGCCGGTCGACGCGTTCTGGTCGCTGTCGGTGTACGGGCCCGACATGTTCTTCGTCGAGCAGCCGAGCGGCCGCTACGCGATCGGCGACCGCACCCCCGGGCTGGTGTACGGCGACGACGGCTCGCTGGACCTGGTGCTGTCGGCCACCGAGCCCGCCGACCCGGCGGACCGGGCCAACTGGCTGCCGGTGCCCCCGGGGCCGTTCGTCCTCATGCTCCGGCTCTACCTCCCCACCGACGAGGTCCTCGACGGCGACTACGACTACCCACCGGTCGAGCGGGTCGCCGGCTGAGCCCCCGGCTACTCGGCCAGCACCCGCCGGGCCGCGGCAGCGATGCCGTCGGGCTGGGGGAGGATGGCCCGCTCCAGCTCGGGGGCGTAGGCGACGTGGCACTCCTGGGCGCCCACCCGGCCGACCGGGGCGTCGAGGTCCCAGAACGCGTGGTCGGCCACCCAGGCAGCGATCTCGCCGCCGAAGCCCGCACGCACCACGTCCTCGTGCACCACCAGCAGCCGCGACGTCTTCGCCACCGACTCGGCCACCATCTCCTGGTCCCAGGGGACCAGCGTGCGCAGGTCGACGACCTCGACCTCGACCCCGTCGTCGGCCGCCAGCTGCTCGGCCGCCTGCCGCGACCGCTCGACGGTGGCGCCCCAGGTCACGATCGTGAGGTCGGTGCCCCGGCGGACGTAGCGGCCCCGGCCGAACGGCACGACGTAGTCGGGGCCGGGGAACGGGTCGCGGGTGTAGGGCTGGCGGAGCAGGTGCTTGTGCTCGAGGAACAGCACCGGGTCCTCGCACCGGAACGCGGCCCGCAGCAGGCCGGCGGCGTCGGCCGCCCGGGACGGGAACGCCACCAGCAGCCCGGGGATGTGGGCGAAGATCGACTCGCCCGACTGGCTGTGCCAGATCGACCCGCCCTGCAGGTAGCCGCCGATCGGCACGCGCATCACCATCGGGCAGGTGAACGCCCCGTTCGACCGCCACCGGATGGTGGCCGCCTCGCTGCGGATCTGCTGCATGGCCGGCCAGATGTAATCGAAGAACTGGATCTCCGGCGCCGGCCGCAGGCCCCGGATGCCCTGCCCGACGGCCCGACCGATGATGTTGGCCTCGGCGAGCGGGGTGTTGTAGCAGCGGGCCCGGCCGAAGCTGCGCTGCAGCCCGTGGGTGGTGCCGAACACGCCGCCCTTGCCCTCGACGTCGGCCAGGATCGCCTCGCGGGCGTCGGCCACGTCTTCGCCGAACACGCGGATCCGCTCGTCGGCCTCCATGACCTCGTGCAGCGCCCGGCGGATGGCCTCGCCCAGCGCCACCGGCTCGCCGCCGGCGCCGTCCCCCGGCTCGCCGGGGTCGGGAATGTCGGGCAGCGCGACCACGTGGTCGAGGACGGAGCCGACGTCGGGCCGGGGCCCGGCGAGCGCGGCCTTGGCCGCGGCGGCGACGATGCGGGTGGCCTCGTTCCGGATCTCGGCGGCCTCGTCGGCGGAGATCACCCCGCCGTCGATCAGCGACCGCTCGAGGCGGTCGATGGGGTCGTGGTCGGCCTCCCACTGCAGCTCGCGGGGGAGGCGGTACTTGCTCTGGGTGTCGGCGGCCGAGTGGGAGTAGGGCCGGGTGACCTTGGCGTGGATGAGCGCGGGCCCGACGCCGGCCCGGACGTGGGCGACGACTTTGCGGGCGGACCGGCGGACGGCGAAGTAGTCGGTGCCGTCGATCGACCGGACCTGCAGGCCGGCGAACCCCCGGACCAGCTCGTCGATCGGCGCCGGTGACTGCTCGGCGGACGGGACCGAGATGGCGTAGCCGTTGTCGGCCACCACGAACAGGACGGGCAGGTGCTCGGTGCAGGCGGTGTTGAGGCTCTCCCAGAACTCGCCCTCGGAGGTGGCGCCCTCGCCCAGGCTGACGTAGGTGACCTCGTCGCCGTGGGCCGGGAGGCCGAGCTGGGGCCGGCGGACGATGTAGCGGCCGGCCTCGGCGCAGCCGACGGCGGGGATGCACTGGCTCCCGGTGGGGCTCGACTGGGTGACGACGTTGCGGTCGCGGTCGCCCCAGTGGGCCGGCATCTGGCGGCCGCCGGACGCCGGGTCGGCCGACGAGCCGACGGCCTGGAGCAGGATCTGCTCGGCCGACATGCCCAGCCCGAGCATGAGGGCCAGGTCGCGGTAGTAGGGGAAGAACCAGTCGTAGCCGGGCCGGAACTCGTGGGCGAGCCCGAGGAGCAACGCCTCGTGGCCGGCACCGGAGATCTGGAAGAAGACCCGGCTCTGCTTCTGGAGCGCGATCTCGCGGTCGTCGATGGCCCGCGAGATGCAGGCGAGCAGCAGGTCGTTGCGAAGCTCGTCCGCCGGGTAGGCGGACATCCGGCGCCGGGCCTTGCCATGGGCGCTGTCGTGGCGGTGCTCGTGGCCGTGCTCGGCTGCGAGGTCGCCGGGCGGTGCGGAGGCGGGGTCGGTGGTCGTGAGGTCGATCGTACGGTCGGGCGACCCCCCGGCGGGCCCGGACCGGGGAGAGGCGACGGCGGCCAGGTGGCGGGTCCTGGCCGCCCGCCGCGCGGCCTTGCGGGCCGAGGCGGCGGCCTCGGCGGCCTTGCGGGCCGCCTTCTCGGCCTTTTCCCTGGCCTTGGCCTTGGCCTTGGCCGCCTTCGCCTTGGCGGCCTTGCCTCGCTTCTTCCCGGCCTTCTTGCCCGTCCTGGGCTCTGGGTCGTCGCCGGGCGCGGGGCGCCGCCAGGTCAGGTTGATCGGCGACGTGGCCCGGAGGACGGCGACGTCGGCGGCGGGCTTCTCGGACCTGGATGAGCTGGCCCCCATCGCGACCCCCTCGAACGATCGGTCTGCGCGTACGGCCCGATGGTCGCACATCTGCCCAAGGAACGGGGGTTCCCCGGCGCGAAGTGTCGATGAACGGTGGCTGCGAGCCCGCCACTCTGGTCGTCGGGCCGGCCGCGTAGAGTGGGCCGATGTCAGCTGGGGGCGCCGGGTCCATTCGCTTCGACCGCATCGCGGCGCGCTACGACGAGACCCGCGGCGGCCTCGATCGGGGCCGCCACCTGGTCCCCGCCCTCGCGCCTCACCTGGTGCCGGGTCCGGTGCTCGACATCGGCGTCGGCACCGGCGCGATCGCGCTGCCGGTGACCGAGCACGGCCATCCGGTGGTCGGCGTCGACCTGTCGCTCCCGATGCTCCGCCAGGCGCAGGCCCGGCTCGGCCCCCGGGTTGCGGCGGCCGACGGCTACCACCTGCCGGTGCCCGACGACGCGGTCCCCAACGTGCTGGTGGTGTGGGTGCTGCAGCTCGTGCCGGACGTCGGCGGGCTGCTGGCCGAGGCGGCGAGGGTCGTCGCGCCCGGCGGCCGGGTCGTCGTCGTGCCCGCCGGCGGCCAGTGGGATCCCGACCCGATCGGCGACATCTTCATGTCGGTGGCCGAGCAGCTCCGACCCGCCCGGGACCGGCCGCGCCACATCCTCGCCGCCGCGCCCGGCGCCGGCCTCGCGCTGGTGACCCGGTCCGCCTCGGCGCCCCAGGACGAGTCCCAGTCGCCGGAGGAGGTCGCCCGGCTGTTGGAGGGCCGGGTGTGGTCGATGCTGTGGGACGTGCCGGACGACCGTTGGGCGGCGGTGGTCGAGCCGGCCATCGCCGCGCTCCGCGCGCTGCCCGAGCCGGACCGGCCCCGCCGGCGCCGGAGCCACCACGACATCGTGGTGCTGGCGCCGGTCGGGCCCGTGGGGAGCCGGGCCCGACCTCGTCAGACGTTGCGCCGGTAGCGGCCGCCGACCTCGAACAGGGCGTCGGTGATCTCGCCCAGCGAGCACACCCGTGCGACGTCCATCAGCACGCCGAACAGGTTGTCGCCGGCCAGCGCCGCGTGGCGCAGCCGGTCCAGCGCCGCCGGCCGCTCGGCGGCGTGGCGGGCCTGGAACTCGGCCAGCCGCCGCAGCTGGCGCCGCTTTTCCTCCTCGGTGGACCGGGCCAGCGCCACCGGGACCGGGGCCGGCGCCTGGTCGCCCCGGTCGGGCGCCAGGAAGGTG
>JBKPHT010000286.1:0-7711 GCA_046730015.1 Actinomycetota bacterium | reverse complement strand
GATTGGATGCTTTGTCTCGTGGGCTCGGAGATGTGTATAAGAGACAGGGACCGGTCGGCGGGCACGGCCGACGTCCCCGCCACCGCCGGGTCGGCCCACGCCGCCACCAGGGCCGCGACGTCGGCCGGCGCGTCGCGCCAGGGCCGCAGGACCACGCCGGTGCCGGGGTCGGCGAGGGGCGGGTCCGGGAGCGGCAACGGCCGCCCCGTCATCCCTCCGGCCTGGCCTCGGAGGCGACCGCCGACAGCACCCCGTTCACGAACCGGGGCGAGTCGTCGCTGCCGAACCGGCGGGCCAGCACCACCGCCTCGTTGATCACCAGGGCCTGCGACCGGTCGGTGGCCTCGAACAGCTCGTAGGCGCCGATCCGCAGGATCGCCCGGTCGACCGCGGCCAGCCGGGCCAGCGACCACCGCGGCGCCACCAGCCGGGCGAGCACCGGGTCGATGCGGTCGCGGTGGGCGTCGACCCCCCGTGCCAGCTCGACCGCCAGGTCGACGGGCGGCACCGGCAGGCCGGCCAGCACCTCGTCGACGCCGGTCCCCTTGGCCTCGGCCTCGTACAGCAGCTCGAGCGCCCGCTCGCGCCCGGCCCGGCGGCTCTCGACCTCGGTGGGCTCCAGGCTGTCGGCCACGGGGCTCACGCGCGGGTGAGGTACTCGGCCGTACGGGTGTCGACCTTGATCCTGTCGCCCTGGTTGACGAACAGCGGCACCTGCACCACCAGGCCGGTCTCGAGCGTGGCCGGCTTGCGGGCGCCGGACACGCGGTCGCCCTGGATGCCCGGCTCGGTCTCGGTCACGGCCAGCTCGACGGCGGCGGGCAGATCGGTGCCGATGATCTCGTCCTTGTAGAACTGCAGCACCATCGACGAGCCGTCGACGATGTACCTGGTGGCGGCGCCGAGCGTGGTCGGGCCGACGTGGATCTGGTCGTAGCTCGACGTGTCCATGAACACGTAATCGTCGCCGTCCCGGTACAGGAACTGCATGTCCTTCTTCTCGACGACGGCCTGCTCGACCCGTTCGTCCGACCGGAAGGTCTTGTCCAGCACGCCCCCCGAGCGGACGTTGCGGAGCGTCGTGCGGACGAAGGCGGGGCCCTTGCCCGGCTTGACATGCTGGAAGTCGACGACCTGGAACAGGCCCTCGGACAGGTCGAGGGTCATGCCCCGCTTCAGGTCGTTGGTGGTGGTGGCGGCCATCGGCTCGGCTCCTGGCGCGTGATCTCGGGGTCAGAGGGCTGGTTCCTTGGGCGCCCGCGTCAGCGTCCGACAGCCCTGGGCGGTGACCACGACCGTGTCCTCGATGCGGACGCCGCCGTGCTCGGGGAGGTAGACGCCGGGCTCGACGGTGACGACGTGGCCGCCGGTCAGCGTACCAGTCCCGTTCGTCGATACCCTCGGCGCCTCGTGGATGTCGAGGCCGACGCCGTGCCCGGTCCCGTGGAGGAACGCCTCGTCCCAGCCCGCGTCCCGGATGACCGCCCGGCAGGCCTCGTCCACAGCCGTGGCCTCGACCCCCTCCCGCACCGCTCGGACGCCGGCGGCCTGGCTGGCCCGGACCACCTCCAGCATCCGGGCCTGGGTGGCCGACGGCTCGCCGACCATCACCGTCCGGGTCATGTCCGAGTGGTAGCCGTCGACCAGCGCGCCGAAGTCGAGCACCACCAGGTCGCCCTCGGCGACGCGGCGGTCACCCGCCCGGTGGTGGGGCTTGGACCCGTTCGGGCCGGAGGCCACGATCGTCTCGAACGACGGGCCGTCGGCGCCGAGGCGCCGCATCTGCCACTCCAGCTCCAGGGCGACCTCGGTCTCGGTCGGCCCCTCCCCCAGCCGGTGGCGGACGGCGGCCAGCGCCGCGTCGGCCATCGCGCACGCGGCCTCGATGCGGGCGACCTCGCCCGCGTCCTTCCGCTCCCGTCGGGCCTCGACCAGGCGGCCGGTGGCGACCACCTTGGCGGCCGGGAACCACTCCTTGGCGAGCCGCTTCTTCTGGGCCCAGGTCACGTGCTCGGCTTCGAGCCCGATCCGGGCGATCGAGCCGGCGGCGGCGCTCACGATGTCGCGCTGGGCCTCCGTCGTGCGGCCGACGGCGATCTCGGCGTCGACGCCGGCGGCCGCCAGCTCGGACGCGGACTGGTCGCGGTAGCGCCCGTCGGTCACGAACAGCATCCGGTCGCCGGTCACCAGCAGCAGGGCGGCCGAGCCGCTGAACCCGGTGAGGTAGCGGACGTTGGTGAGGTTGGTGACCACCAGGGCGTCGCAGCCGGCGCCGGCCAGCGCCACTCGCACCGCCGCGGCGCGGCCGGCGACGTCCATGGCCGGCAGCGCGGCACGATCGAAGGTCATCGCCGCAGCCTAAGAGGCTGCGCCGCCGGCCAACAGTCCGGCCACCGCCCGGACGGCCATCGCGTAGCCCTCGCCGCCAAAGCCGGCGATCGTGCCGGTGGCGACCGGGGACACGACCGAGGTGTGCCGCCAGGCCTCCCGGGCCTGGGGGTTGGACAGGTGGACCTCGACCACCGGCCCGGCGAACGCCGCCAGCGCGTCGTGGAGGGCCCACGCGTAGTGGGTGAACGCTCCCGGGTTGACGACGATCGCGGCGCAGCGGCCCCGGGCGCCGTGGACGGCGTCGACCAGGTCGCCCTCGTGGTTGGACTGCAGGTGCTCGACCTCCAGGCCCGCCTCCGCGGCGGCGGCCCGGGCGGCGGCGACGTGGTCGTCGAGGGTGGCGCGGCCGTAGACCTCGGGTTCCCGGTCCCCCAGCAGGTTGAGGTTGGCGCCGCTGAGCAGCAGGACGACCGGCCGGCCGCCGGCCGTCACGGGCCGACCCCCGGCGCCCGGTGCCGTTCGCCGGCGCCGGTGAGCCACCCCAGGGGAGCCGCCGCGCCCTCTCGGTCGACCCCGGCCACCACCTCGATGCCGTCGGGGCCGTCGAGCACGAACGTGAGGTCGCCGACGGCCTTCTTGTCCCGGGCCATGAGGTCGAGCAGCGCCCCCGGGTCGAGGCCGGCGGGCACCTCGGTGGGCAGCCCGTACTCCCACAGCACCCGCAGGTGCTCGTCGACCCGAGCCTGGTCGATGCGGCCCAGGTACCAGGCCAGCTCGGCGGCGTAGACGAGCCCGACCGCCACCGCCTCACCGTGGCGGAGGTCGTAGCCGCCGGCGATCTCCAGCGCGTGGGCCAGCGTGTGGCCGTAGTTGAGCGTGGCCCGGCCGGTCCGGTTGCCCGGGTCCTCCCGCTCGTCGGCGGCGACCACGGCGGCCTTGATGGCGACGCAGGCGGCGATCCGCTCGACCAGAGGCAGCCGCAGCAGGTCGTCGCCGGTCAGGAAGTGGTACTTGGCCATCTCGCCCAGCCCGCTGCGCCGCTCCCGCTCGGGCAGCGTGGCCAGCGTGGCGGTGTCGCAGATGACCGCGGCCGGCTGCCAGAACGCGCCGACCAGGTTCTTGCCCTCGGGCAGGTTGACGCCGGTCTTGCCGCCGACGGCGGCGTCGACCATGCCGAGCAGCGTCGTCGGCACGTGCACGACGCCGACGCCCCGGTGGTACACCGCGGCGGCGAACCCGGCGCAGTCGGTGACCACGCCGCCGCCGACGGCGACGACCTGGTCGGCCCGGGTGAGGCCCCAGCGCGACCACGCGCGGCACAGCTCCTCGACGGTGGCCAGCGACTTCGCCGGCTCGCCGTCCCCGATCGTGAACACCTGGTGCTCCCGGCCGGGGTCGACCTCGACGCCGACGGCGGCCTGGGTGACCACCGCGATCCGCCTGGCGCCCGGCGCCAGCAACCCGGGCAGCCGGGCGAGCGTGCCCTCGCCGACCACCACCGGGTATGTGGTGCCGCCCGCGGAGACCGGCACCGTGATCGACCCGTCCGGCGCCGCCCCGGGGGCCCCCGTCATGGCGTCACCGTCAGGTCGGCGACCAGTGCTGCGATGTGGCGGGCCAGGGCCCGCTTGGGCTTGTCGTCGGCGACGTGGAACGGCTCGACGTCCACGGCCACGTCGGCCACGGCCTCGTACAGCGGGGCCCGCTCGGCCAGCAGCCGGTCGAGCGCGGCCCGGGGGTCGCCCGCCAGCAGCGGGCGGTGGCTGGCGTCGGTGCGCCGGGCCAGGAACGCGGCGGACGCCTGCAGCCACACGACGCAGCAGCCGGCCAGCCGCTCCCGGTTGGCGGCTCCGGTGACCACGCCGCCGCCGGCCGCGACGACCAGGGGCGCCGGCCGGGCCACCAGGTCGGCCAGCACCTCGGCCTCGACCCGGCGGAACTCCGCCTCGCCCCGGTCGCGGAACAGCGCCGGGACGGTCATCCCCTCCCGCAGCTCGACCTGTTCGTCGACGTCCGCGAACGGGCGTCCCAGCTCCTTGGCCAGCCGCCGGCCCACGGTGCTCTTGCCCACGCCCATGAGCCCGACCAGCACGACATGACGGCCGCCGGCGGGCCCGGCCGCCGCGTCAGCCATCGCGCAGGGTCGCCTCGTAGGCGCGGGCGTTGCGGACGACCTCGGGCAGCGAGTCGCCCCCGAACTTCCGCAGCGCCTCGCCGGCCAGCACCAGCGCCACCATCGTCTCGGCCACGACGCCCATGGCGGGCACGGCGGTGACGTCGGTCCGCTCCTTGAAGCTGACCGTCGCCTCCTTGGTCTCGACGTCGACGGTGGCCAGCACCGGCCGGTTGAGCGACGCGAGCGGCTTCATGGCCGCCCGGCACACCAGCAGCTCGCCGGTCGACATGCCACCCTCGATGCCGCCGGCCAGGGTCGAGGTCCGGCGGTAGGCGCGCCCGGCGGCGTCCCACGTGATCGGGTCGTGGGCCCGGCTGCCAGGCCGGCCGGCGACCTCGAACCCGTCGCCGATCTCGACCCCCTTCACTGCCTGGATGCTCATCAGGGCCTGCGCCAGCATCCCGTCGAGGCGTCGGTCCCAGTGGACGTGGCTGCCGAGCCCGACGGGGACGCCGTAGCCGAGCACCTCGACGACGCCACCCAGGCTGTCGCCCTCCTTGGCCACGGCCTTGATCTCCTCGATCATCGCGTCCTCGGCCACCGGGTCGATGCAGCGGAGGGCCGAGGCGTCGACCCGGTCGACGTCGGCAGGGCCGGGGCGCTCGTCGGACTTCGACCGGACCGACCCCATCTGGATCACGTGCGACACGACCTGCACGCCGAGGTGGCCGAGCAGGTTCTTGGCCAGTGTTCCGGCCGCGACCCGGGCCGCGGTCTCCCGCGCCGAGGCCCGCTCCAGGACGTCGCGGGCGTCTCGGAAGCCGTACTTCTGCATGCCGGCGAGGTCGGCGTGGCCCGGGCGGGGCTCGGTGAGCGGGGCGCGGGTCTCGCCCGGCTCGACCGCCATCTCCTCGTGCCAGCGGTCGGACCGCTTCCACTCCGAGTTGCCGATCTCGATCGCCACCGGGGAGCCGAGGGTCCGGCCGTGGCGGACGCCGCCGACGATCGTGAGCTCGTCCTGCTCGAACCGCATGCGCGGCCCGCGGCCGTAGCCGAGCCGGCGCCGGGCGAGCTCGCGGCCGATCTCCTCCGTGGTCACGGGAAGTCCCGCGGGCAGGCCCTCGACGATCACGACGAGGGCGCGGCCATGGGACTCGCCGGCGGTCAGGTACCGGAGCACGACACGACGATACAGAGTGCCGTGTCAGACCACGGCGAGCGTTATGACCAGGCCACCGGCCGCGATGGCGGGCCCGAAGGGAAACGGGCGGTCGCGGCGCCGCACCACCAGCAGCACGAGCCCGACCACCGAGCCGGCCAGGGCCGCGACCAGGCAGGCGTTGAGGACGGCCTGCACGGGCGTGAACACCGGCTGGTCCGCCCGCCAGCCGCACCAGCCCACGGTCATGCCCACCACGGTGGCCAGCCGGACGTCGCCGAAGCCGAGCGTCCGGGGCGAGGCCAGGTGCAGCACCAGCAGCAGCCCGCCATAGACGGCGGCGCCGAGCGCGGCGCCGACCAGGCGCCGGGGGGTGCCGTCCACCACGCTCGCGAGCACGACGCCGGCCAGGGTCAGGCCGCCGGTGGCGTAGACGAACCGGGTGGGGATCCGCATGACGGCCAGGTCGACGGCCGACGCCGCCACCATCCCGGCGGTGAACACCAGCACGGGCACCAGCGTCACCTCGGGCCCGACCACGACCGCGGCGAGGGCGAACAGGGCTCCGGTGACCAGCTCGACCGCCGCCGTCCAGCGGGGCAGGGTGGCCCGGCAGCGGGGGCAGCGCCAGCGCCACAGCGCCGCGGGGCGGGCGGGCAGGCCGGCGGGGGCCAGGTCGGCACCGCAGGTCGCGCAGGCCGCCCGGGCGGGGCCGAGCTCCGCCCGGGCCGGCACGCGGCCGAGCAGCAGCGGCAGCGTCACCCGCCAGCCCACCCAGCGGGTCACCGCGTGGTTGATCGCGGCGCCGACGACGAGGGCGCCCACCAGCGCCCCCGCCACCCCCAGCAGCACGGTCGTCATGGTGTCATGGTGGCCCACCGAGCACCTCGGACACGCCGCGGGGCCGGGAGCGGAGCAGCGCCGCGGCCCGGGACGAGTCGAGCCGGCAGTCGAGCGGCCGGCCGGGCGGGGCAGCGGCCGCCCGCACCTCCCGGCCTGCCAGCCGGCAGGCGAACCCCCAGCGGGACAGCGCCTCGGGCCCGGCCACGTGCAGCGGCCCGGCGACGTCGAACCGGCACAGCTCGAGGAGGGCGGCGGCGAGGTCGTCGACCTGGACCGGGCACCGGATCTCGTCGGTGTAGAAGGCCCGGTCCGGGTCCCGGGCGGCCCGCTCGTGGGGGCTCGCCGGGCGGCCCGGCCCTCCGTAGATGAGCGACGTCCGGACCAGCACCGCGCCTGGAGCGGCGGCCGCCACCAGCCTCTCGGCCTCGGCCTTGGCCTCGCCGTAGGCGGACAGCGGCGTCACCGGGTCGTCCTCCCGGTAGGGGCGCCCGGCCCGCCCGTCGAACACGACATCGGTCGACAGGTGGACGAGCCTGGCCCCCGCCGCGGCGGCGGCGTCGGCCACGATGCCGCTGCCGGTGGCGGTGACCTCCCGGGCGCCGGGCCCGTCCTGCCGATAGGCGGCGTGGACGACCGCCCGGGGCCGGACCCGGCCGACCAGGTCGGCCACCTGGTCGGCGGCGCGGACGTCGAGCCGGGCGTCCCCTGGCCGACGGTGGCCGGCGGCGGTGACGGCCCAGCCGGCGGCCGGGGCGGCCGCCGCCAGGACGCTGCCCAGGTAGCCGGACCCGCCGGTGACGAGGAGGGCCGGCCGGGCGGTCAGCGGACGGTCGACAGGAAGTTGATGAGCCGGCCCCGGAGGGCCGAGTCCTCGCCCGGGCCGGTGCCCCGGCCGGCGGAGCCGCCGGCGTTGCCGACGGTCGACTGGACCGCGGCGCGGGCCTCCGGGCTCATCGCCGCCACGTGGGGGGCGATCTCGCCGTCGTGGGGGGCGGGGGCCGGCCGGGTCGGTCCGAGGCTGGTCAGGCCACTGAACGGCGACGAGACGGGGCCGGTATCGTCGGCGGCCCAGTGGAGGTCGGGCGGCAGCTGCGACGGGTTCACCGGGCGGATCTGGCCGGTGTCACCGGGCTGCAGCGGCGAGGGGCCGAGGTGGCCGCCGTCGAACGGCGAGGACGGGCCGGTGAGGCTGCTGCCGTTGCCGCTCCCGGGCCGGGCGGGCCGCGCCGGGCGGCCGGAGGGCGTGCCCCGCCGGGGGGCGC
>JBKPHT010000285.1:0-3526 GCA_046730015.1 Actinomycetota bacterium | reverse complement strand
CGGCATACGAGATGACAGACAGGGTCTCGTGGGCTCGGAGATGTGTATAAGAGACAGGTCCCCGGTGGGCCGGGCGGCGCGCCCGGCGGCGCGGTCCCCGACGGCATCGTCGGCAGCGGCGTCGGGATGCTGGTGGCGCCGACCTCATAGGCGATGCGCTGCCAGACGGCGGGCGGCGGCGGCTCGTCGACGACGAGCCGGGCCAGTGTGGCGCGGTAGGCGTCGACCTCGGCCCGGCACGACGCGCAGCCCGCCAGGTGGGCCTCGACCGCGGCGCGCTCGTCGTACTCGAGGGCGTCGAGGGCGTAGACCGCGAGCTCGTCGACAGGGTGCGAGGTGGGGCTCACCAGGCCTCCCTTCGGGCGGCTGGCGAGCCGGCGGCCCTTCGGGCCGAGTAGGGCACTGTGCTCATGGTTAGCTCGCCTCGCTCGCTCACAGCGTCACCCCCTCGGCCTCGAGGGCGCGGCGCAAGCGCTGCATGCCCGTGCGGATCCGGCTCTTGACCGTGCCCTCGGCCTGCCCGAGGTGGGCCGCGGCCTGGCGATAGCTCTGGCCGCCGAAGTAGGAGAGGACGATCGGGGCACGCTCGTCGGGCGGGAGCTGGTCGAGGGCCCGGCGGACCTCGTAGGCGACCGCTGCGCCCTCCACGACGGCCTCGACGTCGGTCTCGGCCCAGGCGGGGGCAATGACCCGGGCGTCCCGATCGTCCCGCCGCCGGCGGGCGGTCTCGGCCCGGACGACGTCGACGCTGCGGGCGTGGGCCTGGGTGAGCAGCCAGGTGCGCAGGGTGCCGCGGCCGGGGTCGAACCGCTCCGGCGCCGACCAGACGTCGGCGAACACGGTCTGGCTGACCTCTTCGGCTCGGTGCTCGTCGCCGATGACCCGGCGGGCGACGCTCCACACGGCGCCGCCGTGGCGTCGGTAGATCTCCGCCAGCGCGCGGCTGTCGCCCCGGGCCACCCCGGCGGCCAGGTCGTCGTCGCCGGGAGGGGTGAACGGCGAAGGGCCCATCGCGGATCGTCACCGTACCCCCCACGGTGAACGGCGACGGGGGGGCCGATCACGCTGCGCTCGCGATCGGTCCCCCCGGACCGGCTGCCGAGGCGTACCTATCGACGGCCCCCGCCACGAGGGAGAGGTCCGCCAGGCCCGGCAGCCGGTCGATGCGCCGGTCGATCCGGGCGGCCATGGCGCGGCCGGCCGGGTCGGCGAACAGGGTCCGGACGAGGAACGCCACCTCCGCCCGGGGCATCACGCCGGCGCCGACCGGCCGCCACAGCCGGCGCAGCGCGGCCCGCACCACCCGCTGGGCCCGCGGGTGGGCGGCCAGGCGGTCGCCTGCCTCGCCGGCGTAGAAGGCGACGTGGTTGCCCTCCTGCCGCATGATCCGGTTGAGCAGGTCGGTCAGCACCGGGTGGCGGGCCAGCCCGAGCAGCCGGGCGTAGCCCGCCTGGGTCGTCCACTCGTTGACGGCGCCCCAGGTCATGTGGACGGCGCCGAACGCCTTGCCGGCCACCGCGGCGCCGAGGGCGTGGAGGCTGGGCGCCAGTCGGTCGCGCAGCCCGAGGCCCTGCCGCAGGGCGGCGATGCGCGGGGCGCCGGCGTCGTCGCCGTGGGCGGCGAGCACCCGGCCGATGGCGTCGCCGTGCCACATCTCCTCGTAGCTCCACACGGTGAGGAACGTCGTGACCCGGGGGTCGCGGTGGGCCGGGGTCACCAGGAGGTCGCGCAGGTAGCAGACCGTGTGGTGCTCCACGTCGTGCATGTAGCGGAGGCAGCGGAGCACGTCGGGGCCGAGCGGCCGGTCGCGGAACGCGTCGAAGTCGATGCCGGCGAGGTCGAGCCGGCGGGCCCGGTCGGCATATCTGTCGAGGTCGATCCGCATGCCCGCGATTCGTCGTCGCCACCCGCGCCGGATGTGCCCGAGCGCACCACGACCCCGAAGCCGGCACCGGGTCGGCGGGGCTGCGGGGTCGCGCTGTCGTCGGGCCCCAGCGGGCCGTCAGGTGACGGTGGCCCGGGGTCAGGCGCCGGCGATGAAGGACTCGAGCGAGTCGCGGGCGACGTCGTCGTGCACCTGGGTGGGCGGCGACTTCATGAAGTACTGGCAGGCGGGATCGACGGGGCCGCCGAGGCCGCGGTCGAGGGCGAGCTTGGCGCAGCGGACGGCGTCGATGATGACGCCGGCCGAGTTGGGCGAGTCGTGCACCTCGAGCTTGAGCTCGACGGTGAGGGGCACGTCGCCGAAGTTGCGGCCCTCGAGCCGGATGAACGCCCACTTGCGGTCCTCTAGCCACGGCACGTGGTCGGAGGGCCCGATGTGGACGTCGCGGTCGCTGATGCCGGCCTCGATCTGGCTGGTGACCGACTGGGTCTTCGACTTCTTCTTCGACTTCAGCCGCGACCGCTCCAGCATGTTCATGAAGTCCATGTTGCCGCCGAAGTTGAGCTGGTAGGTGTGGTCGATCGTCGTGCCCCGGTCCTCGAACAGCCGGGCCAGGGCCCGGTGGACGATCGTGGCGCCGACCTGCGACTTGATGTCGTCGCCCACGATCGGCACGCCGGCCTCGGTGAACTTGGCGGCCCAGGCGGGGTCGGAGGCGATGAACACCGGGATCGCGTTGACGAAGGCGACGCCGGCGTCGAGGCAGGCCTGGGCGTAGTGCTTCTGGGCCTGCTCCGACCCGACCGGCAGGTACGACACGAGCACGTCGGCCCGGGCGTCGCGCAGGGCCTGGGCGACGTCGACGGGGTCGGCCGGCGACTCCTCGCACTCCTGGGTGTAGAACTCGCCGAAGCCGTCGAGGGTGGGGCCCCGCAGCACCTGCACGCCCAGCTCGGGCACGTCGGCGAAGCGGATCGTGTTGTTGGGCCCGGCGTGGATGGCCTTGGCCACGTCGAGGCCGACCTTGTCGGCGTCGACGTCGAACGCGGTCACGATCTCGATGTCGCGGACGTGGTAGCCGCCGAGGTCGACATGCATGAGCCCGGGGACCGCCTCGGTGGGGTCGGCGTCCCGGTAGTACTCGATGCCCTGGACCAGCGAGCTGGCGCAGTTGCCGATCCCGGCGATGGCGAGACGGATCGTGCTCATGGAGTGCCTCCTGGGTCGGTGGGGGTGCCGCTCGCCGTGCCGAGGTCGGCGCCGTCGCCACCCCGCTCGGCGGCGATGAGCCGGTGGAGCCAGGCGATGTCGGCGGCGAGGGCGGCGGTGTCGCGCTCGCGGAGCGAGCGGAGGTAAGTGTTGACCGGCCTGCCGGGGCCGGACGGGGCGCGCCGGTCGCGCCGGCGGACGAGCTCCGCGCGGCGGCGCTCGAAGAGTGCCAGGCGGTCGGCGGGGGAGAGGTTGTGGCAGAACGCGACCCGCAGGGGGAAGGCCCGGTCGTCGGCGACGTCGGGATCGGCCAGCATCTCGACCAGCCGCTGCCGGCCGGCGTCGGTGATGCCGTAGACCTTCTTGCCCCGGGCGCCGCGACCGACGCCACCCGCGGCCCGCCGCTGGGCCCGGAACGCGGCGAGCTCGCCG
>JBKPHT010000284.1:0-1550 GCA_046730015.1 Actinomycetota bacterium | reverse complement strand
GACGGGCGGGCACGGCTCGTGGACCAGGTTGCAGGCCGGCCACCCCAGCGCATCGACGGGTTCACGATCGGCGCACCGCAGATCGCTGGCGACCCACCCCACGACGGCGAGATGCACCCCGATGGCGACGAACTGCTCTACTTGGTCTCGGGCGCAGTCTCGGTGACCCTCGAACTCTCCGGCGGCAACACCCAGGTCGACCTCGGCGCAGGCGACGCAATCGTCGTCCCACAGGGGGTGTGGCACCAGGTCACGACGCGGGAGCCAGGCCAGCTCATCCACATCACGCCTGGACCGAACGGCGACGCCCGCCCCCGTCGGACCGTGAGGCAACCATGACCGACGCCCCCGCCTCGACCGACCGGGACCCGCTCGTGCTCGCGCCAGGCGAGGGACGGAGCTATCCAATGGGTCGACTCTCCGCCGTCTTCAAGGCCGACGGCCCCGAGACCGCCGGCCGCTACTCGATTTCGGAGTGGTGGCTCGATCCGCACACAAGGGGACCGGGCGCCCACAGCCATCCAGAGGACGACGTGTTCTTCGTACTCGAGGGGACCTTGAGCTTCCTCGTCCGCGACGAATGGGTCAACGCCCCAGCCGGCTCGTTCGTCCTCGTACCCGGAGGTGCCACCCACACGTTCGAGAATCGCGGCGACACCCGGGCCGGCGCGCTCAACATCTCGGCGCCCGGCGACTTCGAGGAACGCATGCCAGCCATCGCCGACTGGTTCATTCAGCGTCCCCCCGGCGACGCCGACTGCTGAGCAGTTCGACTCCGTCAAGACGATGAGCTAGCACGCCGCTGTTCCGCCAACCCCACGTGGTCGGTGCGACCGCCCCATACCCCGCCGGCTCGAGGCTTCCCGCCCAGGAGGCTGGCAGGCCGGGTACGGTGGCATCAGCGACCAGGAGGTCCCGATGACCGGCGTTGAGCACGATCACCTGCGGCCCGTCGAGCGCCGGGTTCTGCGGTGGGCCGAGATCGGCCTCGACGACGCGGAGATCGCCCGCAGGTTCGGGCGGAGCGAGCGGTGGGTCGCCCAGGTGCGGTTCCTGGCCGAACTCGACCGGTCTGCGATGCTGGAGCAGCTCGACGTGTCGGATCGATCGGACACGTCGGACCGACCCGCCGACCGGCTGCGGCCTCTCGAACGCCGGCTGCTCCGGTGGCGGCGTGCAGGGGTGCGGCACGAGGATCTCAGCGGCCGGTTCCGCCGCAGCCCCGAGTTCCTCGCGCGGGTCGAGGACTACGCCAAGTACAAGCTGGCGATGACCTGATCCACCCCAGCCGAAACCGGTCACGCGAAGCGCCCCGACCGCCGGCTCGAGGACCGAGGATCGGTGCATGCGATATGTGCGGCCGCGGGCCGATGAGTCTGCGAACGGCGTTCCGTCACAAATGGCACCAAGTGGTGCGGCGACAGCCGACGACCACCTGACGGAGGAGGAGACGGAGTGAACACACCGCCCATCGTTTCGCCCGAAGAGTGGCAGACCGCCTGGGAGAACATGCTCGTCAAGGAGAAGGAGCTGACCCGCGCCCGCGACGC
>JBKPHT010000283.1:0-11395 GCA_046730015.1 Actinomycetota bacterium | reverse complement strand
ACTCGACACCATCAGCCCACCCTGAAACGCGGAGAGCCCGTTTGAGCCCCTAGCTTCTGTCTAGGCGTCGAGCCGTTTCCGGTAGCGCACCTCGTTCACGATCACGCCGAAGATCTCGGCATCACGGGCGGGACCCTCGGCTGTCCACCCCTCGGATTCATACAGCCGGCGGGCCCGCTCGTTCCCGGTGGCGACCCACAGCACGGCAGTGTGGTAGCCGACATCAGCAAGACCCCGGGTGACTTCGGCCAACAGGGCCCGGCCGAGACCCCTGCCCCAGTGGTCCGGGTCGAGGTTGATGGCGTAGAGCTGGCCGGTCTCGCCATCGCTGACGTCGGCCAAGTCGGGACCACAGGAGGCGAACCCGACGAGCTCGTCCCCGACTGTGAGGACTCGCACCCAGCGGTCGGGCCCGAGGTCTGCGAGCACACGCTGCCACATGGCGGCCCGCTGCTCGGCTCGGAGCCCGTCGAGGTAGTCGTCGGGCATGATGCCCCGGTAAGCGGCCTGCCACGCCCGCACGACGACGGCGCCGATGGCATCGGCGTCGTCGATGCTCGCATTCCGGATGATGTGCTCCACGGCGAGCCACCGTACGCGGCGGCTCTAGCGATGCGACGAAGAGGGCTGTCGAGGACACGGCACACCGAGCGTCGACATAGGGAGGCGCTGCCGAGTGAGCGCGGCTGCGGCGGCGGATGTCGGCGGGCACGGTGAGGGCGGCGGCGAGGGTGGTGGCGTGGCGGCGAGTGATCGGCGTGCCGTCGAGGTCGCGGAGCTGGTAGGCGGTGCCGCTGGCGATGGCCCAGGTTCGGGCGACGAGCTTGCGGGCGACCGCGCAGTGGTGGCGTCGCCCGCCCAATCCGCCTATCGACCGTCGGCGTCGTCTTCGAGGTAGGCGATGAGACCCTCGAGGTCCTCGCGGCACGCCGCGCAGTCGCGCACGTGGGCGGCGACCTCGGGGAAGCGGCGGCTGATGTCCATGCCTGCGCCTTGCGCCTCGGCGACCTCGTCCATGACCCTTAAACAGGCGTCGCAGCCAGGGTCGGGTGCGGCATGTCCGAGCATGTCGTGAACCGGCTGATAGTCGCTCATGCCGTCACCTCCATGCCGGCATCGGCCAACGCGCCGCGCAGTTTGCGGCGGGCGTCGTGGAGGGTCTTGTACACGGCTCCGCGGTTGGAGCCGAGGCGTTCGGCGAGCACATCGATAGGAACCTCCTGCACGGCAGCGGCGATGAAGACGTCACGCTGGCGAGGAGTGAGGACCTGATCGACGGCGCGCCGAAGCTCGGCGAGGAGCTCACGGTGCTCGGCGCGCTGCTGGCCCGTCGTGGCGCGGGCGTCCGGGAGACGTGACCAGCTCTCGTCGTCGAGTTGCACGCTGCGACCGCGCCAGGCGTGACGGCGCAGACGCGTGGAGATCTCGAAGATGGCGAACTTGATTGCCCAGGTGGTGAAGCGGCTCCGGCCGGCGAAGTCGTCGAGCTTGGCTGTGATGGACACGAGGGCATCATCCGATGCCTGCAGGCAGAGATCATCGAGGTCGGCGACCACGGCGTCCGGGAGTGCACCTCGGCGGCGCCGTGCCTCGGCGTGCGCCACGCGGAGCAGCAGCTCATGCAGTTCGGCGAGCGCCTGCTCGCGCTCGACGCCGCAGGCGCGGAGGCGACGCAGCCATTCGTTCGATGCGTCATCGAGAGCGGCGGGTGGCCGCGGAGGCGGGCTATCCGCTGTCACGCGCGCATCCCCTGCCTCGTGGATCGCTGCCCGCTGCGGTACGGATCGGCAGCGCGGCGCGGCCGACGACATGCCAGGTGGCGCTGTGCCGCCGGTATGTCACCGCGCCGAAACCCGGCCGCCTCGAGCAGGCGGGGGCGCACGGGTTCGACGTCGACCACCTCATCTCGCCCCCACGCGGACATGCCCCGGCGCGATCGCCGCGGCGTTCAGGGCCAGTTGCCGCGAAACCTACACCGTCCGGCCTCCTGTCCAGCCGGCGGCGGTCAGGCTCCCTGCCGCCGCCCGCGGGGCTGTTCAGCTGAGTTAGTGGCAGCAGACCGGCACGTCTTACCGTTGCCTCGCGGTTTCCGGCAGTCATGGTTCTGCTCCGACCGGCGCGTGACGAGTGCGTCGGTCGACTCGGCGCCCGCCAAGTCCTGGGTCAGACGGTCGGTGCTGACAGGCGCGCCGGACAGCGCGAGCCCGACGGGGTAAGACGCATATCGGGCCTGCCACTAACCACGTCGTGCTCGGCCACGACGCTCCAGCCTCAGCGGTCACCGTCCCGATGTCCGTTTCGTCGGGGGCTGCTGGGCCGCCATTCCTCGGGCCTCACATCGCCGTGGTCGGGTTCGTGGCGTTGACGGGCGCGTTCGGGTTGAACTTCGCCGCCGGCCAGTTCTTCGCGCCACTGACGGATAGCCGCGGTTGGGACCTCGGCACGCTGAGCGCAGCGGCCGGGCTCAACACCGCAGTCAGCGGTCTCGCCCAGCCACCCCTCGGGAGGCTCATCGATCGGGTGGGCACGCGACCGGTTCTCGCGACCTGCCTTGCCCTCATGGGTGCGGCCTACGTCCTGATGGCCTCGGCGCAGACGGTATGGCAGTGGCTCGTCGCGTACGGGCTGCTGGCCGGAGTCGGTTTCGCCGGGTCCAGCTCTCTGGCCGTCACCGTCCTCATCTCGCGCTGGTACGTGCGGGACCGGGCCCGCGTCCTGCCCCGCGTGTTCCTCGGCATCAACGCGGGCCAGCTGACCCTCGTCCCGCTCGGCGGGTTCCTGATCGAGCGGGCTGGCTACCGCGTCGCCTACCTGGCGCTCGGGCTCACGGTCCTCGCCATCGTCGTCCCGCTCGTGGCTCTGCGCGCCGTGAGCCAGCCGGAACGCGTCGGCCAGCACCCCGATGGCCGGCCAGACCCCCCGGAGTGCACCCGCCCGGGCGCGACCCTGGCCGACGCCATGCGCTCCAGGCCGTTCTGGCTGGCAACGCTGGCGTTCGGCATCAACGGCTGGACCCTCTACTTCGCCCTGCTGCACCTGCCGCGCTACGCCTTCGACGTGGGCGGCAGCTTCCAAATCGGAGGCGCCCTTCTCGCCATCGCCGCTGTTGCTAGTGGGCTGAGCCTCGTCGGGGTCAGCCAGCTCGTCGGCCGGTGGGGCAAGCGCCGCCTCGTCATCGCGCTGTTCTGGTGGCCCGCAGCAGTCCTGGCCGTGGCTGCGCTGGCAACCGCCAGCGGCGAACTGCTGATCGTCGCCGCCGCGTTCGGCGCCGCCTCCTTCCCGGTCATCCCGTTGTTCATGGGACTCATCGGCGACCGGTACGGCACCGACGTCCTCGGCGGCCTGCTCGGTGTGGTCTTCGTGTCCCACCAGGTATTCGCGGGCGCCGGGGTCCTCACAGGCGGCGCGCTGCGCGTCCTCACCGGCAGCTACGACCTCGCCCTGCTGGTCGCCGCCGCACTTCTGATCGCCGGCAGCAGCCTGCTACTCGCCCTCGACGACACCGACGTGCCGTCGGGGCGCCGGCCTCGCCTTGGCGCACCGACGCAGGAACCGATTCCCGCCCCATCCCTCCGAGGAGGAAACGCCCGATGAACACTGTGACCCCCATGACCACCGCAGGCCAGACCGCGGCCACCAAGCACCGCAGCGTGCAGGTCGATGGGCTCGACATCTTCTACCGGGAGGCCGGCGACCCGGCCAACCCCACGCTGCTGCTCCTGCACGGCTTCCCGACCAGCTCACAGATGTTCCGCAACCTGATCCCCCGGCTGTCGGACCGCTACCACCTGGTGGCCCCCGACTACCCCGGTTTCGGGCAGAGCTCGTTCCCGGCCTGCGACGACTTCGACTACACCTTCGAGCGGATCTCCCAGGTGGTGGCCACGTTCGTCGACACCATCGGCCTGGACCGGTTCTCGATCTACATCCAGGACTACGGCGCCCCGATCGGGTTGCGGCTCGCCCAGCGCAACCCCGACCGGGTACAGACCCTCATCACCCAATCCGGCAACGCCTACCTCGAGGGGTTCACGCCGTTCTGGGACCGCCTGTTCGCCCACGCCCAAGACCGCGCCACCCACGAGGCGTCCGTGCGCGAGTACCTCACCTACCAGGCCACCAGGTGGCAGTGGACCCACGGCACCCGGAACCCCGAGACCATCGCCCCCGACACCTGGGAGCTCGACTACCGCTACCTGGACCGCCCGGGCAACAAGGACGTCCAGCTCGACCTGTTCTACGACTACCAGTTCAACCTGGACGACTACCCCGCCTTCCAGCAGTACTTCCGCGACCACCAACCGCCGGTGCTGATCGTGTGGGGCACCCACGACGAGATCTTCGGTCCCGCCGGCGCCGAGGCGTTCCTCACCGACCTGCCCGACGCCGAGCTCCACCTCCTCGACACCGGCCACTTCGCCCTCGAAGAAGACGGCGACCTCATCGCCGACAAGATCCGCGACTTCCTCAGCCGCCACGTCCCCTGAGCAGCCCCCGAGCCTCGCGGCGCGCGCGTCGCGAGGCTCGCAGCGGGCGACGAACACCTAGCTAGCTGACGTCGGCGAAGCGCGGGGCGGCATCCTCGAGTGGCACCCGGGCGGCGTTGGCCGCGAACGAGATCGCGTGGTACCAGCCGGTCAGGAGGCAGGTGTCGAGAAGCTGTGCCGGGTCCAGGTGTTCGGCCGCCGCGGCCCACGTGGCATCGTCGACGTCGGCGGTGTCGTGGAGGGCGTCGACCAGCGCCAGGAGTGCACGCTCCGCCGGGTCGGTCCAGCACGGGTCCGTCGAGGCGCCGTGCGTGAGCGACGCGATCTGCGCCGGCGTCAGACCGACACGGTCGGCGAAGAACGCGATGTGGACTCCCCATTCGTACTCGCACCGGCACCGGGCCGTGACGCGGTCGATCACGAGCTCCCGTTGCCGCATCGACAGGGAGAGGTGCCGCGAGAGCTCGTAGCCGCCCCATCCCTGCATCGCGCGCGTCATGGGCAGGTTGCGGGCGAAGGTCCGGAACAGGGCGATCGGTGGCACACCCGGCGGCATCATCGCTGTGAGGACGTCGGCGGTCTCCGAGGCGAAGGGGGGCGTCAGCGGCTCGATGCGACTCACGGGAGACCTCGCTAGTGTCTCGATTCTCGAAACAGCGAGGACGGTAGCGTTTTGATTTCAGAAACGCAACGGGCGTGCGGGGGCTCCACGAGGTGAGCACGCCACGGCCGGGGCGACCGGTCCGAGGCTCCACCACGGGCCGGCCTCTGATGGCCGCCCTCGACCTGCTCGGGCGCCGATGGGCGCTGCGGGTGCTGTGGGAGCTCCGCGACGGACCGCTCGGCGCCCGCGCGCTGCTGGCTCGGTGCGGCGGGCTGTCCTCCAGCGTCCTCTACGACCGGCTCCGCGACCTGGAGGAAGCTGGGCTGGTGAACCGCCACGACCAAGGGTGGGAGCTCAGCCCGCTCGGCGCCGACCTCGGAGAAGCGCTGGCTCCCCTCGACTCCTGGTCCCGCCGGTGGGCGAACGCCGAGATCCCGTCCGCTGAGCGCCGTCCATGAGGCATGCCGGCACCGCCGGGCCGCTGGGCTGAACGACTCGGCGCCGGTCAGGGGCAGTGGGTCGCGGGGTCCCCGTCGATCTCGCCGAGGAAGGCGCCGAGCTCACCGACGTGGGCGCCGTCGCCAAGGACCTCCTCGGCAACGTTGCCCAGACCGAGGCGAGGCTCTTCCTGTGACGACGCATGCTCGCCGATGTCGTGGTGGGTCACGGCCCGCTGCGCCGTGACCACGCCGAGGCAGTTGGCGTCGGCGGGCGGCGTGTCGCCCAGCGCCGGAGGCGCCGTGATGAGCACAGCGAACAGTCCGGCGGACAGGCCGGTGGACAGGAGGACGGTCGATCCACGCACGGTTGCAACCTCCCTGGCGTGCTCGCGCTGACGGGCACAAAATCAGCCGGACGACCGGTCGACCGCAAGCCTTTCTGCCACGGCCGAAACTCCTTGACAGCGTGGTGCGCCGGCCAAAACGATTGGTGCCCCTGGCTCGTTCACGACAGCTCGGCTCGGGTGGTTGCACGCATGATTCGACTGCGGCTAGGTGTCGACGACGTTGCCCGAACGAGGCTCGCTGCGCCCGGCCCTTACTGCGAGCTCCCCGTCAGCGTCCAGGCCATTCAGCAGCCGACGAGCTCCTTCCGACGACTCTGCGCGGCCAGCGGGGTCCGCCTCCCGGCATCGGCGCGTCACCTTCTGGAGTTGGTGCCCGCTCACGGCAACGTCCCCGACTTCCTCGCGCCGGAGGGGGCGGACAGCTTGGACGAAGCCCTCGACATCGTCATGTCCACGCCCGCCCGGCTGATCCGGAACAACCTGGCGACCCTCCCACAGCCGACGGCGTCGTCCTGGATGCTCGACCTGGCGAGCGGCGGTGTGTCCGCCCGGACGGAACTGGCTTCCTCCTTGCGTGACTACCACGACCAGGTGCTCGAGCTGCTGTGGCCGGCGATCGAACACGTCGTCGAAACCGACCTGCGGTTCCGCGCCTGGCAGCTGGCGACGAAAGGAGTCGCGACGACAGTGGACGGCCTGCACCCGGGCATCCGGTGGCGCGACGGAGTGGTCGAGGTCGACGGGCCACTCAACGCCGATGTCGACCTGGCGGGTCGAGGCCTCCAGCTCATGCCATCGCTGTGGACCCGCCCGGGCTTCACCGTGGCCTGGACGCAACCCACGCTCGTGTACCCGTTGGCCCGTTTCGCCTGGATGGCTCCGACAGCGACCAAGAGCCACCGCGACCCGCTGGCACCGGTACTGGGCACCACCCGGGCACGGGTGCTTCGCGCTCTGGCCGACGAGCACACGACGAGCGGACTGGCCCGCGCGCTGGGGATCAGCCTGACATCGGCGTCCACCCACGCCGCCGTCCTCCGCAATGCCGGCCTCGTGACCAGCCGACGACAGGGCCAGTCAGTCCGCCACACCCTGACCAGCCTCGGCGTCCAATGGACTTCGAACGACCGGCCGGGCGCGACGAAGGCCGTGTGACCAGAGCCTGGCTGCGGTCATCCTCGACGGCGACCTGGTGACGGCACGCATGGCGTACGAGCCGCAGCACCGCCCTGCAGCGCGATGTCGAGGGCAAGCGTGTCGGCGTAGCCGCGGTAGCGCTTGACTCGACCGGCGGCGATGTCCCAGAGGTGGAGCACTTGAGCGTCGAGTCGTCTGCCGCTGGCACGATGGATGCCCACGTATCGGGCAAAGACGATGACCGGCTGACCCGGGAGGATCTGCTCTCGAAGGATCCGCAGCTCGGCCCAGTCCCGAGCAAGAGGGGTGAACACCTCACTGACGATCCCGGCCACGCCGACGAGCGCTGTGCCTGGTGCGCCATAGGGGCTCCCCTCGGCCTCGATCCACTCGATGTCGGCGTGGAACAGAAGACAGGCGTCGGCGGTCCGTCCTCGATCGATGAGGTCGTACCACTGCGAGACGGTCGCAGCCGCCTGCGCATCCTCGGCCGCCGCCATCCCGTGGTTCGGTGTCCGGTCGGTCACGGCGCGGTGGTTTCGGGACTCAACGCCGTCAGACAGCTGTGTTCAGTTGTGACCGACGAGGACATCGGATTCGGGCTCTTCGTCGTCGTCGAGCGCCGCCTGTGGATGGCCCTCGATGTCGATGTTCGGCAGCAGTCGGTCGAGCCACCTGGGCAGCCACCAGTTGCGATCGCCGAGCAGTTCCATCGTCGCCGGCACCAGCAGCATCCGGACGATCGTTGCGTCGAGAAGGACGGCGGTGGCAAGACCGATTCCCATCAGCTTGAACGTCCGGTCGTTCTCGAGCAGGAAGCTGCTGAAGACCACGACCATGATCGCCGCCGCAGCTGTGATGACCTTGGCCGTCGCGGCGAGGCCGTCGGCGACGGACGTACGGCTGTCCCCCGTCCGGTTCCACTCCTCGCGGACGCGCGACAGGAGGAACACCTCGTAATCCATCGACAGGCCGAAGACGACAGCGAACAGCATCATCGGCGCCCACGGCTCGATCGGACCGGGCGACACCCCGACCAAGTCGCTCAGCCAGCCCCATTGGAACACCGCGACCACAACCCCGTAGGCGGCACCGATTGACAACATGTTCATGGTCACCGCCTTGAGCGGCACCAGCAGTGATCGGAACACGACCATCAGCAGCAGGAACGACAGCGTCAGGACCGCGAGGAAGAAGTACGGCAACCGCACCGAGAGAATGCTGGCGAAGTCGACGTTGGCGCCGACGATGCCGGTCACGTAGACCTCCGTTCCGAGCTGTTGCTCGAACGGTGGGAGCATGTCGTCGCGCAGCCGGTTCACGAGGTCGGAGGTCTCCTCGTCCTGCGGACCGTTCCGCGGGAACAGCCGCCAGGCAACAGCCGACCGGTCTGGGCTCGGCTCCGGCCCCTGCAACTCTGCGACCTCCGGATCTCGCGAGATCGGCTCGTTGAGGGCGGCGAACCCACCAGGATCCGTGCCGTCAGGAACGCGGGCGACGAGCAGCAGCGGGCCGTTGAAGCCCTCGCCGAACCCGTCGACGAGCAGGTCGTAGTCCTTCCTCGTCGTCGTGTCGGCGGCGAAGTTGCTCTCGTCGGAGAACGCGAGGCGCAGGCCGAGGACAGGAACCGCAAGGACGAGCAGCACCGCCGCGCCCGCGAGCGCCGACGGCCACGGCCGGTGTTGGATGACTCGGCTCCAGCGATAGGCGACCGTCTCCCGCCGCGGCTTCGGCGGGCGGTGCGCCACGGCCTTCTGCAGCCCGGGCACGAAGAAGCCGGCGATGAACACGATGACGGCGATCGGCAGGCCGATCATCAACGGGGTGATCTCGAGACCGACGCCGACGAGTGCCAAGGCGACGAACCCGGCGGCGAGAAGCCCCCGCCACCGCGTGAGCTCGACCCTCTCGCCGGCGAAGCCGAGCAGCGCAGGCAGCAGGGTGACCGATGCCACCACGGTGACCGCCACGGTGGTGGCCGCGCTGACCGCGAGCCCCTGCACGTACCCGAGGCCGATCAGCACCATGCCCAGCAGGGAGATCACGACCGTCGCGCCGGCGAAGACCACCGACCGGCCGGCGGTGTCGATCGCGATCCGGATCGATTCGCGGATCGGCTGCCCGTCGTGGAGCTGCTCCCGGTAGCGGGTGACGATGAGCAGTGCGTAGTCGATGCCGACGCCGAGGCCGATCACGATGCCGACGAACGGGGCGAAGTCGGGAACCTCGAGCAGGTGACTGAACAAGATGACCAGGGCGCTGCCGATGCCGATGCCGAACAACGCGACCCCGACGGGCAGGCCCATCGCGAGCACCGACCCGAACGCGACGATGAGGATGACGATCGCGAACGCGAGGCCGAAGACCTCCGAGTTCGGCTCGTCCAGCTCGGCGAAGATGAACCCTCCCCGTTCGACCTGCAACCCGTCGATGGCCGGCGCGGCGTCGCGGATCGTGTCGCTGATCCTGCCTCCGACGTCGGATCCGATGTCCTCCGGCATCTCGACGTTCGCGAAGGCGATCTTCCCCGCCTCCGGGCCCTCCGACGCGACCAACTGCTCGCCGCCATCGGCGTAGGGACTCTCGACACGCGTCACGCCGTCGAGGTCCGCGACCTCGGCGAACAGCGCCTCCATCGCGGACCGGACCCTGGGATCGTCCACGCCCTGCTCGGCCCGGAAGACGATCGTGCCGACCTGGCCGGCTCCCGCACCGCCGAACGCGGCGTCGAGGATGTCGAAGCCCTCGGTCGACTCGGCGCCGTCGACGCCGAACTCCTGGTGATAGGTGTCGCCGACCCCCGCCGCGATGCCGCCCAAGAGCAGGAGGAGCGCGATCCATACCGCGAGCACCAGCCTGCGTCGGTCGTGGCACCAGGGCCCGAGTCGCGCGATCAGTGAGGGGAGCACGGACATGACGATCCCGGATCACTTGCCAAGCGCGACGTCACGCCGAAACTGCCCCGTCGTCCGGGGTCGAAGACCGCGCCGGGGCGCGGGGTGCTGACCCGATGACGCACGCGACGGGCGGCTTGAGGTCCAGCGTCTCGACCCGAATCGCGACGAAACCCGCCCCTCCGAGCAGTCCGACGATCTCGCGTGCGCCCGCCGCTGTCGTCTCGGCGGTCGCGCCCGGAGTCCGCGGCTGCGAGACGACCGCGATGAGTCCGCCGCCGCGCAACAGGCCCACGAGCTCTTCGAGCCGGACCCCGGGCTCGGGCCACATGCCCATGTTGTTGACGGCCAGGATCTTGTCGAACGGGCGATCGAAGGCGGGCAGGTCCTCGACCGAGGCGACGGCGAGAGAGACGCGGCCCGCCCGGATCGCCGCCGCGTTCCGGCGCGCCGCCTGGGCGCGCATTACCGCAGATCGATCGATGCCGACAACCTTGCCCCGGGTCGTCCGCCGGGCGATCGCGCGCACCGCAACACCCGGCCCGAAGCCGATCTCGAGCACGCGATCCGACGGCTGCACGTCCATGAGCGACACCGCCCACGCATTGCGCCTTCGGTTCGAAGGCCGAAGTGCCATCTCCCAGCCCACCAGTCGCCCAGGTAGTCCGCGGGGGTGGTGGAACTGAGAGACCATGCGACGAAGGAGCTGCTTTCTCATGGTCCAAGGCGCTACAACTTCAAGCGCACCTGAAGTCAAGCCCCACGCCGAACGGGGGACCGTCCGATCTTCAAGTACGCTTGAAGGGAGGATGGCTGAGTCCCTCACCATCGGCGAGCTCGCCCGACGCACGGGTGTCACGACCTCGGCGCTGCGCTACTACGACGAGCTCGGCCTGGTACGGCCCACCCGGCGCGTATCCGGGCATCGGCGGTACGCGGTCGACGCCGTCGCAGCAGTCGGCCTCGTCAGGTTCCTTCAAGAAGTGGGCTTCACGCTCGCGGAGACGAAGCTCATCGCCTCCCGGAAGCGCTCGCCGGACGCGTGGCGCGCGCTTGCCGTTCGCAAGTCCGAAGAGCTGAGGCACCGAATTGCCAGGGAAGAGGCGGCACGGCAAGCCATCGATCACTCCCTCGTCTGCCCCAAGGAAGACCTCCTCGACTGCCCCAACTTCTGGGCGACGATGAAGCAGGTCCTCACCGGGGTCGAGCTCGCGGATGCACACCTCGACGTTCACGCCTCCGCCGAGCGGCAGCCGGGGTTGTCGAGCCGATCGCGCATCGGTGCCCCCTCCCAAGGGCCGGACATCGGGCAATAAGCGCTCGTCGTCGGTCAGTCGCCAGTGGCTCCGTCGATTGCTTCGCGAAGCAGATCGGCGTGGCCACAGTGCCGGGCGTATTCCTCGATCATGTGGACGATCGTCCGCCGGAGCGTGTGCTGGCCGCGGTCGGGCTCGCCCTGGTTGCGGTCGTCCATGCTCGCAGTTGC
>JBKPHT010000282.1:0-38779 GCA_046730015.1 Actinomycetota bacterium | reverse complement strand
GGCCTGGTGGTAGTCGCCCTGGGCGCGCGCCATGTTCAGCACCACGAGCGGGACCCGGGCCAGCGTCATCTCGGCCAGCGACTCCTGCATCAGGGACAGGCCCTGGCCGGTCGATCCGGTGGCGGCCGGCGTGCCGGTGGCGGCCGCGCCCCAGGCCATGCCCACGGCCTCGAGCTCGGACTCGGCGTTCATGCAGACCCCGTCGACCGCGGGCAGCTTGCGGGCCATGTGCTCGAGCACCTCGGTGAACGGGGTCATCGGGTAGCCGGCGAAGAAGCGGCACCCGGCCGCGACCATCGCGTCGGCGATGGCCTCGGAGCCCTCGAGCAGCACCTTGGTCACCGCGACCCCCCGGGGGCGGCGGCGTCGTCGAGTACGTGCTCGATCGGCGTGTCGTACTTGTAGACCTGGAACACGAAGTCGGGGCAGATCTGCGAGCACGCCTGGCAGCCGGTGCAGCCCGGGGCAAGCAGGGGGTAGCGGTAGCCGCGGGCGTTCACCTCGTGGGTGGTCATCGTCAGGACGCCGGGGCGGCAGGCGTCGATGCAGAGGTCGCACCCCTTGCACGCGTCGACGTCGATGACGACGGTGCCGCGGGTGAGGACGGTGCGGGCCATCTCAGACCGTGGCCCCGGCCCATGCGGGCGTCACGCCGGCCGGCACCGCCGCGGCGCCGGCCCGCAGGGCGGCGACGTTGAGCTCGACGTGCTGCCGGCGGTACGGCGGCAGCGCGGCGGCGACCCCCGCCTCCAGCCCGGGCGCCGACACCAGCCCCGTGACGGCGGCCAGGGCCCCCGCCATCACCACCGAGGCGGCCATGACGTTGCCGACCTCGATGGCCAGGGCGGTGGCGGGCACGTCGAGGACCTCGCCGCCGGCACGATCGAGGTGGCCCGCGAACACCGTCGAGTTGACCAGCACCAGGCCCCCGGGCCGCCGGCGGGCGAGGGTGGGCCCCGAGTAGTCGTGGTGCATGAGCACCACGGCCCACGCGTCGGCCACCGTGGGCGGGGACTCCACGGGACCGTCGGACACCACGATGGTGGTCTCGGTGTTGCCGCCGCGCATCATGCCGCCGTAGCTGCCGAACAGCTGCACCTCCCGGCCGTCGGCCAGCGACGCCCGCGCCACCGCCTGCGAGGCCAGCTGCACCCCCTGGCCGCCGATGCCGCTGAAGCACACCGCTCGTTCCACATCGCCCCCGACGTCGCGCCCACGCGATCCCTGAGCGCTCGCAGATCACTGTTCTGTATATTCTAGAGCAATGATCTGGATGCCAGGCAAGCGCCCGCCGGGAGGCACGGCCCCATGGCCGGGTTGACCGACGCCGTCGCCACGCGGGCCGTCGAGCGGGCCACCGCGGCCCGGCACGCGCAGTACACGGAGCAGATCGACCGGATCGTCGACGCGACGCTCGATCTGGTCGAGCGCACCGGGCGCCTCGATCCCCCGCTGCGCGACGTGCTGGCGTCGACCGGCCTGTCGACCCAGGCCTTCTACCGCTACTTCCAGTCGAAGGACGAGCTGCTGCTGCTCCTGCTCGACGACGGCCGGCGCAAGCTGCAGAGCTACCTCGACCACCGCATCGCCAAGGCGCGCACGCCGTTCGCACGCATCGAGACGTGGATCGAGGGGGTCCTGGCCCAGGCCGCACGCGACGACGCCGCGGCGCGGACCCGCCCGTTCGTCGTCCACCAGGCCCGGCTCAGCGAGGCGTTCCCCGAGGACCACCGGGCGTCGATCGACCTGCTGATCGACCAGCTCGCGGCCCTCGTCGCCGACCTGCCCGGTCACGCCTCGGCGCGTCCGGCCGACGTCCGCCGCGACGCCGAGGCGGTGTACCAGCTCACGTTCGCGCGGCTCGAGGCGCACCTGATCCGGCAGTCGCGCCCCACGCCGTCCGAGATCGCGCACCTGGTCGACTTCGCGCGGCGCGGGCTCGGCGAGACGACCGACTAGGCCGGACAGAGGGAGGGCCGAGCAGTGTTCGACGAGAGCACCAGAGAGATCCCGTGGGTGGCGCCGTCGACCGGCCGCCTCGACCCGGACGCGCAGGCGGTGGCCGACCAGGCGGCGATGGTCGTCGCCACCCCGCTGGCGCAGATCGGCGTCGAGCGGCTGCGTGCGCTCATGCCCGGGCGGCCCGGTGCGCCCGTCCACGAGCGCCGCGACGCCCTGGTCGACCTGCCGGGCCGGCAGGTTCCCGTCCGCGTCTACCGGCCCTCCCCCGAGGACGGCCTTCCGGTGCTGGTCTTCTTCCACGGCGGCGGGTGGGTCATCGGCACGCTCGACGCCTACGACCAGATGTGCAGCGAGATCGCGGTCGGCGGCGGCTGCGTGGTCGTGTCGGTCGACTACCGCCTGGCCCCGGAGCACCGGTTCCCCGCCGCGCTCGAGGACGCCTACCTCGCCACGGCCTGGACCGCCAACCACGCGGCCGACCTCGGCGGCGACCCGCGCCGCGTCGCGGTGGGTGGCGACAGCGCCGGCGCCAACCTGGCGGCGGTCACCTGCATCATGGCTGCGCAGCTCGGCGGGCCCACGCTGATGTTCCAGCTCCTCGTCTACCCGGGGTTCGACCCCGACTCGACACGGCCGGCGGTCCGCCAGAACGCCGGCGGGCCCGGGCTGACCCAGGAGGCGAGCCAGTGGTTCTGGAGCCAGTACCTCGACGATGCCGCCCACCGGCGCTCGCCCTTCGTCAACCCGCTGCTCGCGCCCGACCTGTCAGGGCTGCCGCCGGCGTTGATCGTGACCGCCGAGTTCGACCTCAACCGCGACGACGGCGAGGTCTACGGCGAGCTCCTGCGGGCCGCGGGTGGGCGGGCCGAGATCCGTCGCTACCCCGGCGTGCAGCACGGCTTTCTCACCCACACCGAGAGCGTCGACCGCGCCGCGATGGCCCGCGACGACATCTGCGACCGGGTGCGGACCGTGTTCACGACCGCGCTCGCGGCCACGTGACGGGGTTCAGTCGACCTTGAGGGTCGCGCACCACACGTCGGTGAGCGTGTCGAGCACTGTGGCCCGATCCATTTTCCAGCCCCGGATGTACCAGTTGCCGAAGAAGGTCTCCATCTGGCCGATCAGCAGGAGGGCGCGGACCTCGGCCTCGGCGGGGGAGAACCGGCTCCACCGCTGCTTGTCGCCGGTGAGGGTGCGGACGAACTTGCGGTGGTAGCGCAGGTAGTCGTCGTTGAGGTCGCGGCTCCGCGACTCGATCACGACCCGGACGCGCACGAGCGTCCTGTCCCACTCGGCCGTGACGTCCTCCAGCCAGCCGCGGATCGCGGCCGCCGACCACTCGGGGAGCTTGGCGAAGGCCCGGTAGATGCCCTCGGTCGTCTCCCACATCTCGACCGACAGCGTGCGGAGGATGTCCTCCTTGGTGGAGAAGTAGGAGTACACGGTCGCCCGGCTCGACCCCGCCGCCCGGGCGATGTCCTCGATCGTCGTCTCGCTGTAGCCCTTGTCGGCGAAGAGCGCGGCGGACACGTCGAGCAGGTGCTCGCGGGTCTGCGCCTTCTGACGATCACGGAGCGAGATCGGGCCCACGGCCTTCGGCGGCATCGGGCCAGCCTACGAGGCCCGGTGCCGCGGCCTCACGACTCCCCCGGGGCTGCCGCCGGGCGGAGCGTCGCAGCCGCCGGGCCGGCCTCCCGCCCGAGGACCCGAGCCAGGACGAACCCCGGCCGGCGAACCCGAGGGCCGCCACCTAGGCGACGACCGCGGGCTGGGGACGGTGCTCGTCGCGCAGCGGTGCCGGCATGGCGTGCAGCACCGGCAGCACCTCGCGGGCGAACATGTGCATGCTCCGCTGGGCGGCGGTGTCCTCGATACCGCCGTACTGGAACAGCACGACGATCTCGGCGGTGCTGGTCATCTCCTGCAGGTACTCGGCGTTGGCGATGATCTGGTCGGGCGTGCCGATGAACTGCACCTCGCCGAACGCCGGGCTGTCGCCACCGGTCGGTCCGCCGGCCCCGCTCGCCTGGCGCTCGGCGTAGCGTTCGTAGCCCTTGAGGCCGTCGAAGTTGCCGGGCCTGGTGAAGCCGTAATGGGCGGCCGCCTCCAGCTGGTACCGGCGGAAGTACCTCATCGCGTCCTCGGCCTCGGCCTCGGTCTCGACACAGTGGGCCCACATGTAGACGGTCGGCTGCTGGGCCTCGAGGCCCCGCTCCGCCCGGATCGTGTTGAACTCGGTGACCTGGCGTCGCAGCTCGGGCAACGGCGCGCCGGTCACGAAGAGCTGGCCGAGGCCCCGTGCCGCCGCGATCTGCATCGACTCGGGGGAGGTCGAGGCGCACAGCACGCCCTGCATGAGGTCGGGCGAACGCCACTGGGGCCGGATGCTCGTCGGGGGGATCGTGAAGATCTCGCCCTCGTACGAGAACCGCTCCCGGCTCAGCGCGAGCTCGAGGATGTCGAGCGTCTCCTTGAACCGCTCGCGGGACTCGCCCTGGGGGATCCCCAGCGAGTCGTACTCCTCCCGCGACACGCCGCGCCCCACGCCGAACCGGAACCGCCGACCGGCGAGCAACAGGTCGAGCATGGCGACCTCGTGGGCCAGCCGCACCGGGTTCCACCACGGCAGGACGACGACGATGCTCCCGAGGTCGACCCGCTCGGTGCGGCCCGCCCAGTAGGCCAGCATCTGCAGGGTGTTGGGCACCATGCCGTACGGGCTGCCGAAATGCTCCGACACCCACAGCGAGTCGAAGCCGAGCGGCTCCACCAGCTCGCCTAGGGCCAGCGTGCCCCGGAACGCCTCCCAGTCGGGCCGCACGGGCGGGCGCGACCAGTCCCCGGCGTTCACCCGCTCCCAGTCGGCCGTGTTGAGCGTGTTGATCGAGACGCCGACCTTCATGGAATCCCTCCGTCCGGGGCCACCACCGCGGGCGGCCGCGAACGCATCGTACGTGTGCTAGACGCTTCGATCAATAACAAGACGTTCAGTCTGATTTATACAGTCCGGCCTTCCGCCTGTTGGCGAGGCGCGGGGGAGCTACCCGCCCAGACCGACGCCCATGCCGCCGTCGACCGGGATCGTCGCGCCGTTGACGTAGCGGGCGTCGTCCGACAGCAGGAACGACGCGACCCGGGCGATGTCGGCCGGCGTGCCCTCGTCGGGCACGTGGAGCGAGGCCACGAGCTGGGCCCGGAACTCCGGGGTGATCCCGGTCACGAGCGCCTCGGTCATGACCACGCCGAGGGCCATGGCGTTGCACCGGATCCCCTGCTTCCCCCACCGGAGGGCAACGTGGCGGGTGAGCGCGTGCACGCCGGCCTTGGCCACGGCGTAGCCCACCCGCTGGCTCTCGCCGCGCAGGCCGGCCAGCGACGACGTGTTCAGGATCGCCCCTCCCCCGGTGGCGAGCATGGCGGGGATCACGTGCCGGCACGTGAGCATGTAGCCGGTGAGGTCCACCGCCAGCGTCTGGTCCCAGATGGCGAGGTCGATGTCGACCACGTCGGTGTCGTGGCCGATCGTCGACGGGCGGGTGTCGGCCGCGTTGTTGTGCAGCGCGTCGATGCGGCCGAACCGGTCGAGCGTCCCCTCGACCATGGCCCGGACCGAGGCCTCGTCCCGTAGCTCGACCTCGACGGCGACGGCGCGACCCCCACCGTCCTCGATCGCCGCGGCCACCCGCGCGGCGCCGTCGGCGACCACGTCGGCGACCACCACCGAGGCGCCGTCGGCGGCGAGCTGCCGTGCGGTCGCGGCGCCGATGCCGCTCGCCGAGCCCACGACGACCGCCACCTTCCCGGCGAAGCGGTCGGGGTTCCCCGCGGGGCCGGTCACCGGGCCACCGCCGCGGTGCGCTGCGCGTACGTCGGTTGGTGGCTCGACTGGCCGCCGTTGACCGGGAAGAGCTGGCCGGTGACGTACCTCGACTCGTCGGAGGCCAGGTAGGTCACCAGGTGGGCGATGTCGTCGGGCTCCCCGACGAACGGCGTCAGCACGTTGCTCTCGACGATCACCCGCACGTCCGCGGGGAGGTTGGTGGCCGCGGCCGGCGTCAGGACCAGGCCCGGCAGGATCGCGTTGGCCCGCACCCCCTGGCGTCCGTACTGGGTGGCGGTGTAGAGGGTGAGCGCGTTGACGCCGGCCTTCGAGGCGCCGTAGGCCGACCGCTCGATGTCCCCCAGCTGGGACGACCCGGACGACATGTTGACGATCGAGCCCCCGCCGCCGTCGATCATCACCGGCACCGCGTGCTTGGTGCCCAGCATCGGGCCCCGGAGGTTGACGGCCATGATCGCCTCCCACACCTCGAGGTCCATCTCGGTGACGGTGCGGTCGCGGCGGAACACTTCGTGGGCGACCAGCGCCGCGTTGTTGTGGAGGATGTCGAGGCGGCCGAGCTCGGACACGGTGGTGGCGACCATGTGGCGCACCTGGTCCTCGTCGCTGACGTCGGCCACCACCGGGACGGCCCGCCCGCCGGCGGCCACGATGGCGGCGGCCACCCGCTCGGCGCCGGTGGCCGAGATGTCGACCACCGACACGCCGGCGCCCTCCCGGGCGAGCCGCACAGCGCACGCCTCCCCGATGCCCGAGCCGCCGCCGGTGACCAACGCGACCTTGCCCTCGACCCGACCCATGTGCGGCCCTCCGTTCCTCCGACGGCAATTATGCAATATACGATCGAGGCCGACTAGGGTCGGACGCCAAACGACCGGAGGGATCCCGATGCCCGTCGACCTCGCGAAGCTCCTCGCCCCCGAGACCACGGCCGTCGTCACCTGCGAGATGCAGCGCGGCATCATCGGCGACCTCGCTCCCTCGCCGGAGCTGGCCGACGAGGCCGCCGACCTCGGCATCGTGGACGCCGCCGCCGGGTTGGCCGCCGCGGCTCGGTCGGTCGGCGCCCGCGTCGTGCACGCGCTGGTCGAGATGCGAGCCGACCGGGCCGGCGTCACCGTCAACAACCCGATCATGGCGATGGTGACGAAGAACCCCGACCAGATCCGCCAGGGCACCCCGGCCGCCGACCTGCTGCCGGAGCTGGGACCAGACCCCGCCGACATCGAGTGCCGGCGGATCCACGGCCTGACCCCGTTCACCGGCACCGAGCTCGACTCGATCCTGCGGAACCTCGGCGTCCGCACGATCGTCCCGGTGGGGGTCTCGGTGAACGAGGCGCTGCTCGGCCTGTGCCTCACCGCCGCGGACCTGGGCTACCGGATCGCGCTGCCCACCGACGCCATCGCCGGCCTCCCTCGCGACTACGCCCGGTCGGTCGTCAAGCACTCGCTCGCACTGCTCTCCAACCTCACCACCACCGCGGAGATCCGGGCCGGCTGGGGAGCCTGACCCCCCACCGGGACGAGGGTCAGCCCGCGGCCGGCGGGACGGTGAAGGCCCGGCGGATCGTGGGCACCACCCCGCCGTCGACGAGGACGTCGGTGCCGGTGACGTAGGCGGCGGCGTCCGAGAGCAGGAAGGCGACGACCTCGGCGACCTCGTCCGCGGTGCCCTGGCGCGCCAGCGGGGTGTGCTCGAGCATGACGGGCATCATCGGCTGGTTGTCGAGCTCCCGGCGACCCATCGGCGTGTCGATGATGCCGGGCGACACCGAGCAGATCCTCGCCGCCCGGGCGCCCCACGCGGCGGCCTCGCGCTCCACGAGGCGAATGACGCCCCACTTGGCCCACGAGTAGGCCATGCCGGGATCGCTGACCAGCCCGGGCGCCGTCGCCGCCAGCCGGTCGAGGAGGTCGGGGGCCAGCGGGTCGTCGACGACGGCGTCGAGCGGGTGCGACGCCGGGCCGGGCAACTGGTGGGCGGCCGACGACGCGAAGCACACCGCCGCGGTCCCGTCGCCCGCGAGCGGGCGGTGGGCGTCGACCACGATGGCCGTGCCCACGAGATCGACCGTGAACATCCGCCGCCAGTCACCCATCGTCGGCGAGACCCCGGCGGCGTGGACCAACCAGCGCAACGAGCCCCTCCGCCGCACCTCGTCGGCCAGCCCTGAGATCGCACCCGCGTCCGTGATGTCGCAGACGAACGAGTCGACCGTGCCGGCGGCCGGCTCGGCCGCGACCGCACGGGCCACCTGGTCGACCGCCGGGTCGCGGTCCACCAGCACCATCGGCGAGCCGGCCCCGGCGAGCCGCCGTGCACACGCGAGGCCCATGCCGCTGGCCGCCCCCGTCACCACCGTCACCCCGTCGGTCGAGGCGGTCACCGCCGGACCACCTCGGGGAGCTCGGGGAAGAGGACCGCCCGGGAGGCCCGGTCCACCAGCTCCAGCCGCACGCCGTGCCCGCGGTGGTAGCTGAACCCGACCGGCCACCGGTCGTCCGGCCCGGTCATGCAGACCTCGAGCGGGCACCGCGCCTGCTCGAACCGGGCGGCGTCGCCGGGCACGTCGTCCGACCAGAAGCCGAGGTGGTGCAGGTTGGAGCCCTCCGACAGCGCCCACGCCGAGTCCGGGACCGCCTCGATGACCTCGAGGTGGGGCGCGGCCACGGAGTAGGCGAAGCGCAGCCGCAGCGGGCGGTCGGCACCGCCCGGCTCGTGCACCGGCACCTCGGCGTCGATGATCGGCCGCCAGGACAGGCCCAGCAAGTGTCCGAGCTCCTCCAGAGCCGGTTCGAGCCGGGGCACGATCATGCCCACGTGGAAGAAGCTGTCCTCGGGCATGTGGCCCTCCTAACCGATGTCGATGACGACCTTGATCGCGCCGCCCGCCCGGTCGGCGGCGGTGGCGAAGGCCCGCGGCGCCTCCTCCAGGGGGAAGCGGTGGGTGACGAGGGTGGCTGCGACCTCGGGATCGGCGGCGAGCATGGCGGCCGCCTCGGGCATGTCGTGCCCGTGGGCGTGGCGGCCGTACCCGATCGCCGGCACCAGCCGCACCTCCTTCAGGAGCAGGGGCAGGAACGGTGGCTCGAAGCCCGACGCGTGGACCCCGATCAGCACCACGCACCCGCCGGGCGCGGCCAGGTCGACAGCGCGGGCGAGCGCGCTCGGCGAGCCGGCGGCCTCGACCACCACGTCGTATCCGCCGTCGCCGGTCGTGGTGGCGCCCAGGCGCTCGCCCGCGGCGACCTGCGCGCGGTGGCGGGCCTCGAGCGCGACCACGGGGGCGCCCATGGCGCGGGCTCCCGCCACCGCCAGGAGGCCGATCGCGCCGCCGCCGACGACCGCGACCCTCGTGTCGGGACCGACGCCCCCCGAGCGCAGCCCGTGCCAGGCGACCGACGCGGGCTCGACCAGCGAGGCGTCGGCGGGGTCGAGCCCGGGCGGCAGCTCCACCAGCCTCTCGGCCGGCGCGCGGAACCACTGGGACATGCCGCCGTCGAGGGCATGGCCCAGCCCGGTCTCGGCCACCCGGGCGCAGAGGTTGTAGTCCCCCCGCCGGCACGGCGCGCAGGCCATGCAGCCGAACACCGCCTCGACCGCCACCGCGCGCCCGTCCGCCGTCACGCCCGCCAGCTCGTGGCCCAGCACGAAACGGCTGCCCATCGCGATGTAGCCGAGGTCCGAGCCGCAGATGCTGGCCGTCCGCATCGTCAGGAGCTCGCCGGGGCCGTCCGGCTCCTCGACGTCCACGACCTCGACGCCCTCCCCGGTCGATCGCACCGCTCTCATGGCGTTCCCCTCTCGACGGGCCGGAAGTACGGGAGCGTGATCTCGTCGCCCGCCGGATGGAACTCGACCTCGACGGGCAGGTCGGCCCGCAGGTCGTCGGGCTCGCAGCCCACGATCGCGGTCAGGACGAAGGATCCCTCGTCGAGCTGCACGATCGCCGGGGCGTACGGGACCCGGAACGACGGATGCTGGGGGCGCCACACCACCGTCCAGCTGTAGAGCCGCCCGCGCCCCTGGCTCACCGCCCACGACACCTCGCCGCCGCACCGGGCGCACGACGGTGCCGGTCGCAGGTTGGACGCCCCGCAGGCGTCGCACCGCTGGTACCGCAGCTCGCCCCGCCGGCAGCCCTCCCAGTAGGGTGCGGCCGCGACCGAGGTGTGACCGGTCGGGATGCCCGGAGCCTGCGGCTTCAGCGTGGTCACGGCCGGCCGCTCCCGATCAGCATCACGTCGCTGAACAGCGCCCCCGACCCTCCGTTGGTGCAGAGGGCCACCTCGGCCTCCGGCACCTGGCCGGTCAGGCAGGTGCCGCGCACCTGCTGCACGCCCCGGATGACGCGCTGCAGCATCTGCGCGTTGATCCCGGCGTGGCTGAACGACATCGTGCCGCCGTCGGTGGTGACCGGCAGCCGGCCGTCCGGGGCGATGTGACCGGCGTCGACGAAGGCGCCGCCCTCCCCCTCGCCGCAGAACCCGAACGCCTCGAGCTGCCGGATGATCTCGAACGAGAACGGGTCGTAGAGCTCGCACACGTCGACGTCGTCGGGGCCCAGGCCGGCCATGGCGAACGCCCGCCGCGCCGCCCGCCGGCCGACCCACCCGGCCGGCGTGTCGTCTGTCCCCCACCCGCGCAGGTCCCAGACGGGCGGGACCGCGTAGGCGGGACCGCAGGCGTCGCCGGCCGCGCCCAGGATCCACGCCGGGTCGACCGCGGCGTCGGCCGCCCGCTCGGCCGTGGTGAGCACGATGCCGCAGCCGCCCTCCGAGGTCATCGCGCAGTCGAGCAGGCGGAACGGATCGGCGATCGGCCGCGACGCGAGGACGTCGGCCGGCGTGAACGGCCCGCGGCCGAAGTAGACGGCCTCGGGGTTGACGTGGCCGTTGTTGCGGATGGTGGCGGCCACGGCGGCCATCTGCTCGGGGGTGGTCCCGTACGTCAGCATGTGACGCCGGGCCATGAGCGCGAACTCGGCGGCGGTGAACAGGCCGTAGCCCACGACGAGCTCGTTGGCCGGCCGCGTCCACGGGGCCGTGGCGTCCCGGTCGGTGTACGTGCCGGCGCCGCCGGCGCCGACCACCACGACCTCGCACTCGCCGGACGCGACCATCGCGGCCGCGTCGAGGAGCATGGGGATGCCGAGCCGGCTGCTGCGCCGCGAGCACGGGCCGAGGCCCAGCTCGAGCACCCACTCGTGGGCGAACTCGCCGACGACGCCGTCGACCTCGGCGGCGGCGATGCCGGCGTCGGCCAGGGCGCCCCTCACGCCGTCCAGGGCGATGGAGGACGAGTCGTGCCCGGGCAGCCGGCGCGCCTGCCGGGTGTTGTGGACGCCGACGATGGCCACGTCGCGGTACGGGTGGCTCACCCCCACGCCTCCACCAGGTCGTCGGTGGTCACCACGAGCGCGGTCGTGGCGGGCGAGACCAGGCCCCGCAGGTCGGCGCTCACCGTCCGCCGGTGGTGGGAACGCGGCCCACGCCGAGCCCGCCGTCGATGGTGACCGCCGCTCCGGTCACGAACGCGGATGCGTCCGAGGCCAGGAACAGCACCAGCTCGGCGACCTCGGCGGGCTGGCCGGCCCGGCCGAGCGGTGCGTCGCGCAGCCGCTCGAGGTTCTCCCGGCCCGGGAGCATGTCGGTGTCGATCGGACCCGGGTGCACGGAGTTGACCCGGATGCCCGACGGCCCGAACTCGATCGCCGCGGTCTGGGTGATGCCGGTGACGCCCCACTTGGCTGCACCGTAGGCGCCGTGGGCGTAATAGCCGTGGAGACCGGCGAGCGACGAGATGTTCACGATCGAGCCTCCGCCGGCGGCCCGCATCGGCCCGAGGGCGCTGCGCATGCCCAGGAACGTCCCGCGCAGGTTCACCGCGACCAGCCGGTCGAAGTCCTCGGCGGTCTCGTCCTCGATGGTGCGCAGGTGGTGCACCGCCGCGTTGTTCACGAGCACGTCGAGCCGGCCGAACTCCTGCAGCGTGAAGGCCATCAGGTCGGCCCAGCCGGCCTCGCTCGCCACGTCCTGGCGGAGGAAGCGGGCGGAGCCGCCCAGGTCGGCGGCGGCGACCTTGCCCTCGTCCTCGAGGAGGTCGGTGATCACCACGCTCGCTCCCTCGGCCACGAACAGGCGGGCCTCGGCCTCGCCCTGCCCGCGCGCGCCGCCGGTGATGACGGCGACCTTGCCGGCGAGGCGGCCGGCGCCGGAGGTCGGTGCTCGCTGGACCTCGCTGCGCTCGGTCATGGCCGCTCCCCTGCCCAGAAGTGGGGGATGACGGTCTCGCCCCAGTGGCGGATCGTCTCGAGGCAGGCGGCCTGGGGGACCGTGCCCATCTGGATCAGGCACATGATCTCGTCGGCGCCGGCGGCCTGGAGCCGCTCGACGTAGTCGATGGCCACCCCTGCGTCGCCGTAGGCCTGGTCCAGCTTGAAGGTCGAGTCGGCCTGCGGCCCGACCGGGATGGCGGCTTCGTGCAGGTGGGCGATGTAGCGATCGTGCGATTCGGTCATCGCGGCCTCGACGTCGCCCTCGATCGCGGCCTCGGTCGGCAGCGGGCCGCCGCCGTACCAGTGGGCGATCGCCTCGGCGAAGAAGCGCTGGCCCCGCGCGCCCACGCGGACGGCCTGATCGGGGTCGTCGAGCACGATCGTGGGGCACAGCGCGGTGAAATGGTCGTTCACGAGGCTGGACACGAACCGCCCACCGGTGCGCCGCTCGATGGCGGCGTCGTAGATGCGGCGCAGCACGGCGACCTCGTCGGGGCCGGCGAAGCCCATCACGAGCGCGCCGACGCCGAACTCGGCCGCCAGCTCCACGGTGTCGCGCTTGGTGCACGCCAGGAAGAGCGGGGGGTGGGGCTCCTGCGCCGGGCGCGGCAGGACCGGGTGGGGGTCGACGTCGAGCAGGCCGTGCCACTCGAACTCGTCCTTCTCCCACATGTGCCCGATCATCCGGAGGGCCTCCTCCATCTGCGGGTACGTGTCGTCCACGTCGACCCCGAGGAGCGACATCTCCTGTCGGGTGGCGCCGCGACCGGCCCCGACGTCGAGGCGGCCGCCCGAGAGGGCGTCGAGCATGGCGATCCGCTCGGCGACCCGGATCGGGTGGTTGTAGCCGAACGGCATGCAGACGACGCCGTGGCCGATGCGGATCCGGCTGGTGCGGGCCGCGACCCAGGACAGGAAGACCTCGGGCGCGCTCATGTGGGCGTAGTACTTGAGCGCGTGGTGCTCGACCGCCCAGATCCGGTCGAAGCCCATCTCCTCGGCGTAGACGGCCTGCTCGACGGCGTCGTGGAGCACCTGGTGCTCGCGCTCGCGGGTCGGGTTCGCGAGCTGGGCCTCGAAGATCATCGAGAACTTCATGCCACCCCTCCGGCTAGGATGTATCTATTAGATACATATCTGCAGATCATATACAACCCCGACAGCGAGGTTGGGACAGCGAGGTGGGGATGGGCACGCGCACACGGCCACTGCCGACCACGGGCTACGCAGTCCTGGGGTTGCTGTCCTTCGGCGAGGAGCTGTCGGGCTACGACCTCAAGAAGTGGGCCGACCACAGCCTGCGCTTCTTCTTCTGGAGCCCGGCGATCAGCAACATCTACGGCGAGCTCAAGCGCCTCCAGCAGCTCGGCTACGTGGTGGCCCGTGAGCTGCCCGAGGGCAGTCCCCGCAACCGGCGCGTCTACCGCATCACCGAGGAGGGCGTCGACGCGCTCGGGCGGTGGATCGAGCACGAGCCGGTCGACGCGCCCGTCCTGAAGGACCAGGCGCTGCTGCGGGTCTGGCTCGGTCACGTCGCCGGCAAGGACAGGGTGCTCGCCCTGCTGGCCTCCGAGGAGGAGCAGGCCCGGCGGATGATCGACGACGTCGCCCACAGCCTCGCGAGGGCGCAGGAGACGATGGGTCCGTCCTACGCCGGCCTGGTCGAGCAGTGGTGCCTGCGCTACGCCACCGCCCGGCTGGAGGCGTTCACCGAGCTGCGGACGACCCTCGCCGCCCTGCCCGAGCCGGCGATCCGCACCCGGCGCGAGGCGCTGGAGTGAACCGAGCCTGTTGCATATTGGATATTTTTGGGTGACACTCGGTCGCCTGTGGGCGCGTTCGTCGACCTCGACACCGCCGTCGCCGTGATCACCGGCGCCGGGAGCGGCATCGGCCGGGCCACGGCGCTGTCCCTGGCCGGTCGCGGGAGCCGGATCGTGGTCACCGACGTCGACGGGCCGCGAGCCGCGGCGGTGGCGGCCGAGGTCGTCGCCGCGGGCGGCGCGGCGATCGCCGTACCCTGCGACGTGGCGCGGCTGCACGACCTCGAGCTCGTGCGCGATGCGGCGCTCGAACGGTTCGGGCAGGTCGACGTCGTCATGAACAACGTCGGCGTGATGGCGGTCGGGCCGGTCGAGCTGATCCCGCTGGACGAGTGGCTGCGGGTCATCGACGTCAACCTCGTCGGCATCGTCCGCAGCAACCTCGTCTTCCTGCCGCTCCTGGTGGAGCAGGGACGCGGGCACGTAATCAACACGGCGTCGCTGGCCGGGTTGCTGCCCTACGGCTACGACCGGCTCCCGTACACCACGACCAAGCACGCCGTAGTGGGGCTCAGCGAGTCGTTGGCGCTGTACCTCCGGCCCAAGGGCATCGGCGTGAGCTGTGTCTGCCCGGCGGGCGTGGCCACCAACATCACGGAGCAGATCCGGTTCTTCGGCTCCCCCACCACGCCACGCTCGCCGAAGCTGCCGGTGGTGGACGCCGACGTAGTCGGCGAGCTGGTTGCCGACGCGATCACGAAGGGAGGCTTCCTGGTGCTCACGACGCCCGAGGTGGGCGAGGAGCTGGTGGAGCACGCTCGTGACCTCGATGGGTACCTGGAGGCGCGGAGCGGAGGCTCCGACGGATGAGCGGACCGACGACGATCTCGACCGACCACACCGACCGCGACGACCGTACGGCCGCTGCGCAGGCCGCGTACCACGAGGTCATGACCTATCCGGGGCCCGACCCGACCAAGCCGTACTACGACGCCGGGGTGGTCGGGTTCGTGTTCGGGGAGATGTGGCCCCGGCCCGGCCTGTCGCGCCGGGACCGCCGGTGGGTCACGCTCTCGTGCGTCGCCGCGGCGGGCGCCGTGATCCCGATCCAGACCCATCTCTTCGCCGCCATCAACAGCGGGGACTGCACGCTCCAGGAGGTGCAGGAGTTCAACCTCCACCTCGCCACGCAGCTGGGATGGCCGACGGGACAGGTCGTCGACCAGTACATCAGCGACGCATGGTCCCGCATCGCGGCCGAGCGCGGCGTCGCGCCGGTGGACGCCGAGTTCGCCCGCTGGACGGAGCCCACCTCCGGCCCGGAACGACGCCAGCGGGGGCGGGAGGCGTACGAGGCGATCATGCTCGCGCCCCCGCCCGAGGCGACGACGACCTTCCGCGGGCTCGCCGTCCTCGACTACCTGTACGGCGAGATCTGGACGCGTCCGACGCTGTCGCGCCGGGAGCGGCGCATCATCAGCCTGTGCTGTGCGGCGAGCGTCGACCACGAGACCGACGCCCACGCCTACGCCGCCCTCAAGAGCGGCGACCTCGGCTTCGACGAGCTCCAGGAGGTCGTCCTCCACTTCGCGATCTACCAGGGCTGGCTCCGCGGAGCCCGGTTCGACGACGCCGTCGTGGCCGCGTGGGCGCGGGTGCAGGCCGAAGCGGCCGGATCCTGAACCTGGGGGCACACCTGCTGGGGGCGTCGGGTGCGCGCCATGTTGGGTCGGTCGGGTCGCGGGTGGCGCGGTCGGGCCGACCCGGTTTGGGTCGGGTGGAACTGGGTCGGTCGGGTCGCGGGTGGCGCGGTCGGGCCGACCCGGTTGGGGGTCGGGCGAACTCCGCCCGACGCGGTCGCCGTCACCGGAGCTCACACGTCCGCGGTCGAGCGGGCGAGGACGAGCAGCCGCTCGGCCCGCCGGGCGGCCGACTCGCCGACCATGCCGGGATGGGTCGTGACCCAGAACCGGCCGTCGGCCACCTGGGCCAGCAGCCGGGCGCCCGCCTCGTCGGCCGTCATGCCGCGCTCGGCCAGCATCGTGCGCATCGCCTGGAGCTGACCCTCGACGACGGCGCTCCCGGCCGTGTGGGCGTTGGCGTCGGTGAAGATGCGGGTGTCGACCGGGCCGGGAAGCGCCACCGACACGTGCACCGGTGCCTCCACCGTGGCGAGGTCGGCCGCCAGGCACTCGCTGAGCGCCAGCACGGCGTGCTTCGTGACCTGGTACCCGCCGTGGTAGGCGCCCGTGCTGAGGCCGCCGACCGATGCGGTGTTGAGCACGTGCGCGGGCTCGCCGGCGGCGACGAGTCGCGGCACGAAGGCCCGGATCCCGTGGTACACGCCGTGGAGGTTGACGTCGATCAGCCGGTGCCACGACGCGGCGGGCTCCTCCCACAGCAGGCCCACGTGCCCGACGCCGGCGTTGTTCGCCACCAGGCGCACGCCGCCCACGTCGCCGAACGCGACGTCCGCGAGGTGTTCCACCGCCGGCAGGCTGGTCACGTCGGTCGGCACGACGACCGCTCGCCCGCCGGCGCGGTGGATTCGGCTCGCCACCCGGGTCATCCGTGCCTCGCTGACGTCGGCGAGGACGACCGTCATGCCGAGCCGGGACGCCGCCCACGCCATGCCCGCGCCGATGCCGCTCCCGGCCCCGGTGATCACGGCGGTGTGGCCGTGCCAGAGCTTCCGGGCCCGGGCCAGCGAGCCGTCCGGTTGCGGGTCCATGTGCGGGCGCCTCCCCTCGACGTCGAGCCTGGTCAGGCCGACTTCCACGATTATTGCATATTGCATATCTTTTCGTTGACAGTGAGTCTGAGAGGTGCATACGCTGCGCGGGATCACATCGGACCGGCCGGCGACAGCACGGGCGGTCGGGCCCAGCCATGGGTGCAGAGGGGGACCACATGGGCACAGCACGGATCAGTCTCTTCGGGCGCCTCGCAGTCGTGGGCCTCGCCGTCACGCTGGCGGCGGCCGCCTGCGGATCGAGCGACGACGACGACTCGGCGTCCGGCGGGTCGGGCGAGGAGACACCCGAGGTGTCGGAGTCGCGCGGCTTCGACGGTACGACGATCACGGTCGCCGGCATGGGCAGCGCGACGAACTTCGCCGACGCCGACCTCGGCGCCCAGGCGCGGTTCAAGCGGGCCAACGACACCGACGAGCTCGACGGCATCCAGATCGAGTACCTCGAGTTCGCCGACGACAAGCAGGATCCCGCCGTCGCCACCTCCGAGGCCCGGCGCCTGGTCACCCAGGAGCAGATCTTCGCGATCGTGCCCAACCTCTCCGCGGTGAACCCGGGGCCGTACTTCGCCCAGCAGCACGTCCCCTACGTCGGCTTCGCGTTCGACAACACCTATTGCACCCGCGAGCCCGACGACTCGATCTGGGGCTTCGGGTTCAACGGCTGCCTCGTGCCGGCCGACCCGCCGGTGATGCCCGACAGCTACCGCCACCTGTACTCCTACGTGAGCGAGAAGACCGGCGAGGACGAGCCGTCGATCGTGCTGTTCTCGCAGGACAACCAGTCGGGCCAGAGCTCGACCGGCTTCCAGAAGACCGCGGCGGAGGGCGCCGGCTTCGACGTCGTCTACGCGGAGGCGGTCGTCCCCCTCACGACCTCGGACTACTCGCCCTACGTGCAGGACTGGCTCAGCGCCGACGACGGCGACCAGCCCGACGCCATGTACTGCCTGCTGTCGGTGCAGTGCATGGGGATCTGGTCGGCCGTAAAGGCGGCGGGCTACGAGGGGACGTTCCAGACCCCGCTGTACTCCGACCTTCTGGTCGCCCCGCTCGCCGGCAGCGTGGCTGTCTCGTTCTACAACGTCGAGCCGAACGACGGCCTCACCCAGCTGCAGGAGGACCTCGAGGCCTTCGAGCCGGGCACCAAGGTCTCGGCCACGAACGCACCGGCGTACTTCGCCGCCGACATGTTCATCCAGGCGCTGAAGGAGGTGGGCACGAACGTCACGCCCGAGGCCGTGCAGCAGGCGCTCGCCAACCAGACCTGGGAGATCGAGGGCTTCGTCGGCCCGGTCAAGTACCCCGACTCGACGGTGGTCTCGACGCCGTCGTGCAACTCGTTGCTCGAGAGCGACGGGACCGCCTGGAAGGTGCTCGAGCCGTACAACTGCTCCGACACGACCTACCCGGTCGACTAGGCAGCCGGCGACGGGATCGGCACGGCGATGTTGGAGCTCGAGGACGTCACGGTCCGCTTCGGCGGGATCAACGCTCTCGACTCGGTGTCCTTCAGCGTCGAGCGGGACACCGTGTGCGGGCTCATCGGCCCGAACGGGGCCGGCAAGACCACCCTGTTCGACGTGGTCTCCGGCGCGCGCCGCCCCAGCCGGGGCCGGGTCGCCCTCGACGGGGTCGACGTGAGCTCGATGGGGGTCGCGCAGCGAGCGCACCGCGGCGTCCGCCGGACCTTCCAGCGGGTGCAGACCTTCGGCTGGCTCACCGTGGAGGACAACGTGTTGACGGCCATGGAGGGGCGGGGCGGGGGCGGCGGCTTCGTCGCCGACGTCCTCGGCTCGCCGACCCGGGCCCGGCGGGAGCGCGAGCGCCGGGCCCGCGTCGAGGACACGCTCGAGCGGTGCGGCCTCGTCGACGTCCGCTCCGAGTACGCGGGCTCCCTCCCGATCGGCATCGCCCGCATGGTGGAGCTCGCGCGGGCGACGGTCGAACCCCCGAAGCTGCTCCTGCTCGACGAGCCGGCATCGGGCCTCGACCAGTCCGAGGCCGAGCGCCTGGGCGCACACATCCGGGCCGTGCGGACCGAGACGGGATGCGCGGTGGTCCTGGTCGAGCACAACGCCGGCTTCGTGATGGAGCACAGCGACCGGGTCGTGGTGCTCAACCTGGGTCGCGTGCTCGCCGACGGCAGCCCGGACGAGATCCAGGCGAACCCCGAGGTCCGCACGGCGTACCTCGGCGAGATGCACCCGACGCCGGAGCCGGCCGCCGACCAGCGCGACGAGAGCCCGACCCGATGACCAAGCTCCTGAACCTGGTCCTGTCGGGCGCCGTGACGGGCGCGATCTACTCGATCATGGCCTCGGGCCTCGTGCTCACCTACAGCACGTCGGGCATCTTCAACTTCGCCCACGCCGCCATCGCGTTCTCGGCGGCGTACCTCTACTACCAGCTCAACACCGGTGAGGGCCTCCCCATCCTCCCCTCGGTGATCCTGGTGGCCTTCATCTACACGCCGCTGCTCGGGCTCCTGCTCGACCGCATCCTGCTGCGGCGGCTGGCGAAGGCACCGGTGTACGCCCGGATCGTCGGCACCATCGGTCTGCTGGTCGCCCTGCCCAACCTCGTGATGTGGCTCGTGGTCACGGTGGGCAACGACGTGCTCGACCTCGGGCTCGCCGGGAACCAGGCGGCGGCCAACGGCCTCTCCGTGCCCGGCGTGGGCCCGACGCCGCCGCACGTGTACCACCCGATCAGCGGGGTCGCGCTCGACTCCGACCAGCTCGCGATCTTCGCGGTCGCCGCCCTGGCCGCGCTGGGGCTGTGGTTCGTCCTCCGGCGCACCCGGGTCGGTCTCGAGATGCGGGCCGTCGTCGATCGCGAGCCCCTCGCGGGGCTCCGGGGCGTGAACGCGGCGCGCACCTCCGCGGTCGCCTGGGTGCTCACGATGGTGCTCGCCGGCCTCGGCGGCATCCTCATCGCGCCGCTGTTCGACCTGTCGGACGTCACCTTCACGCTCGTCGTCCTCGGGTCGCTGGCGGCCGTCGTCCTCGGCGGGCTGCGCTCGCTGCCGATCGCGTTCGCCGGCGGCCTGCTGCTCGGCGTGGTCCAGAACCTCGTCGCCGGCTATGCCGACGACATCTTCCCGGATTTCATCAGCGACCTCACCGGGCTGCGGTCGGCGGTGCCCTACGTCCTCGTGCTGATGCTCGGCCTGCTCATCGGCCGGGACCGCACCCGCAAGGCGGCGATCGCCGCGGACGACCTGCCCCGACCCGACCACCGGGTCGGTCTCCCCGCCTGGCGCCGACGCCTGCCGTGGGCGCTGTTCACGATCGCCATCCTGACCTTCTCGCTCCACTGGATCGACATCGGCGTGCTGCAGGGCAACGACTACGCCCAGACGGTGATCGCCCAGAGCCTCGCGGTGGCGATCATCTTCCTGTCGTTCGTGGTCGTCACCGGCATGGGCGGGATGGTCAGCCTCGCGCAGGCGACCTTCGTGACCGCCGGCGGCTTCGGCGCCGGCTGGGCGCTCAGCCGCGACTGGGGGGCCGACATCCCGCTGTTCGCGAGCGCGGGCCAGATCAACTGGGTGTGGGCGGCGCTGATCGGCGCGCTGATCGCGGCGGCGGCCGGGGCGCTCATCGCGTTGCCCGCCACGCGGCTCGGCGGCGTCTACCTCGCCATCTGGACCCTCGCGGCCGCCTTCTTCTGCTCGCTCGTGGTGTTCGCGTACGAGCCCATCGGCAAGGGCCAGCTCGGCTGGACGATCCGCGCCCCGAGCCTCGACGTCGCCCCGCTCAACTGGCTCAACGGCTTCATCCTGCAGCCGGGGCTCCCGTGGAACGTCGAGGCCGTGCCGCTGGACTTCAGCCAGGTCCAGCAGCAGATCCTGCTCTTCTTCGGCGTCTTCGGGCTCGTCACCCTGCTGATCCACCAGCTGCGGCGCTCCGCGTCGGGCCGCGCGATCCTCGCGGTGCGCAGCACCGAGGCGGGTGCCGAGGCGGCGGGCGTGCGGGCGAACCGCACCAAGATCATGATGTTCGCCCTGGCGGCGGGGATCGCCGGCTTCGGAGGCGTGTTCCTCGGGCTGTTCAGCTTCACGGCCAGCAACAGCACCGCACCACCGCTGGTCGGGATCTTCTGGCTCGCCCTCGCGGTGACGTTCGGGATCCGGCGGCCCGGCGGTGCGCTGATCGCCGGCTTCGCCTTCGCCGCGGGCACCGCGGTCTTCCACTGGCTCGCCGACCTGCTCCCCGGCGGAACCGTCAACTCGCTCGTGTCGTCGGTGTATTTCGTGCCGATCCTGTCGGGCCTCGGGGCCATCCAGCTCGCGCAGGAGCCCGACGGCATCCTCGCCCTGGTCGGCCAGCAGAAGCTCGAGAAGCGTCGCCTGAAGGAGCGGGCGGCCCGGCTCGCCGCGATGGAGGCGGCTGCGGCCGAGCAGCCGGCCGGCGGCGACGAGCCGGCGGGGGCCGCGCCGCCCGTCGTCGTGCCCCTCGGCCCGCCGTCGCCCAACGGCCACCGCGGCACCGCGACCGCCGCCGGCGCCATCCTGGCGATGGAGGGCGTCGTCGCCGGGTACGGCGACGCCGAGGTGCTCCACGGCGTGGACCTGCGGCTCGAGCCGGGCAGGGTCACCGCGCTGCTCGGCGCCAACGGGGCGGGCAAGTCCACGCTGTGCGCCGTCGCCGCTGGCCTCATTCCACCCACCTTCGGGACGGTGACGCTCGAGGGCGCCGACGTGACCGCGGCCCTGCCCTACCAGCGGGCGCGGGCCGGGCTGCTTCTCGTGCCCGAGGCGCGGGGCATCTTCCCGGGGCTCACCGTGGAGGAGAACCTCGAGGTCCAGCTCCGCTCCCCGGAGGGACGGGAGAGGGCCTACGAGCGCTTCCCCGTCCTGGCCCAGCGTCGCCGGGCCGGCGCCGGCGTGCTGTCCGGTGGCGAGCAGCAGATGCTCAGCCTGGCCCCGGCCCTGGCGGATCCGCCCAAGGTGCTCATCGCCGACGAGCCCTCGCTCGGGCTCGCCCCGCTCGCGGCCGAAGAGGTGATGCGGGCGCTGGTCGAGCTGCGGGACGCCGGCTGCGCGATCCTGCTCGTCGAGGAGCACGCCCGCAACGCCCTCGAGGTGGCCGACACCCTCGCGTTCATGGAGCTGGGCACGATCGTCTGGCAGGGCTCGGTCGCCGAGGCGGACATGCAGCTCCTGGGCGCCACGTACCTCGGCGGGAGCGTCGGCGCCAGCCACTGAGGGCGTGGCTGCGGCCCCGGCGGTGGGTGCGGCACGGCCTACGACCGGAAGTGCGGGGCCACCTCGCCGATGAAGAGGTCGCACGCCTCCTTGCGGTCGGCCAGGGGGCCGACCGGGGCGTCGGGAACGATGAGCTCGTCGGCGCCGGCGTCCCGGTAGTGGCCGACGATCTCGGTCACCTCGTCGGGCGTGCCGACGATGGCACGGCCGGCCGCCGTCGTGCGCCGGTCGGCCACCCAGGCGGGGTCCGTCGACATGAACAGCAGCGCCTGCGTCGAGACCCGCAGCTCCGCCGGATCGCGCCCCAGCGCATCGCAATGGTCGTGCAGCACGCGGACCTTGTCGGCCAACACCTCGGGGGTCGACCAGAAGTTCCACTCGTCGGCGTAGCGGGCCGCGATGCGCATCGTGCGCCGCTCGCCCCCGCCGCCGATCAGCAACGGCAGCGGTCGCTGCACGGGCGCGGGCTGGTTGGGCGCGTCGGTGACCCGGTAGTGCTTGCCGCCGAACGTGGTGCGCCGCTCCCGCAGCAGCGAGGTGATCAGCTGGCACGCCTCCTCGAAGCGGTCGAGGCGTTCGGACACCGTGCCCCCGTCGATGCCGTAGGCGGCGTGCTCGTTCTCCTGCCAGCCGGCACCGATGCCGAGCAGCAACCGGCCGTGGCTGATGTTGTCGACCGCCGCCGCGATGTTGGCCAGCACCGCGGGGTGCCGGTAGGTGACGCTCGAGACGAGGGTTCCGAGACGCAGGCGCGGGATCGCAGCGGCGAGCGCGGCGACCACGGACCAGCACTCGAGGGTGTCGCCGTCGAGCGGTCGAGACTGGTCGACGTCGGGTGTGAAGTCGCCGTGGGGCATGAAGTGGTCGGCGACGTAGACGCCGTCCCATCCCGTCGCCTCGCAGTGCCGCGCCAGTTCGAGGATCTCGTCCCACGGCCGCTTGGTCGACGGCCAGATGCTGAACCGCATCAGCCCGCGCCGAGCACCTCGCGCCGGATCTCGAGGCCCGTCTCGAACACGCTGCGGTCGCTCATCGAGATCCGGCTCAGCGCACGCCGGCGAGGCCGACCGCTTCCAGCATGGCCACGTAGGCGGGCGGCAGGTCCTCTTCGGCGACCTGCTCGAAGTCCCTCACGTCGCTGCTGCCGTAGGAGTCCTCGCCGATCAGCTCGCCGGCCTCGTCGAACGGCCAGAAGATCGCCGTGCGGGCGGTGACGACGTAGTGGCCGTCCGCGTCGGGCACGTCGTACCCCCGCTGCCGGGCGATGGCCCCGGGCACCAGGCCGCGCATCACGCACTCGGTCACGACGGTCTCGTCGTCGACCACGATGCGCGGCTTGAACGATTCGAAGAACCCGGCGCCGGAGGCCACGAAGTCCGCGTAGAAGGCCCGGACGCCGTCGCGACCCTTGGGCCCCCAGTCCTGGCCGTTGCTCCAGAAGTGGTACTGCGGGTCGTCGCCGAGAGTGGCCATGAGGCCGTCGACGTCGCCGTGGGCCTCGGCCCTGGCGTGGTCGATCACGGTCTGCAGCATCTTCCGGTGGCGGGGGTTGGTCGTCCTGGCCAACCGCTCCTCGATCCGCTGCCAGCTGATGGTCTGGTCGAACTCCACGACGGCCCTCCCCGACATCTCGTCGACGGAGACAGCATAGCCGCGATCCGCTATGAGATATATTATGCAGATGCCGCAGCCGGCCCCGACGCCGAGCCCATCGGTCGGCCTCCCCCGCCCCGACGGCCGTGCACGACTTCGGCGCGAGAGCAGCGCCGATCTGGTGGCCGAACACATCCGCCAGGCCATCATCGCCGGCGACCTCCGCCCGGGTGAGCGGCTACGCCAGGACGACATCGCCGACGACCTGGGGATGAGCCGCATCCCCGTTCGGGAGGCGATCATCGCGCTCGACAGCGAGGGATGGCTGAGGCTCGAGTCGAACCGGGGCGCGTACGTCGCCGGGCTCGCAGCAGACGACGTGCGCGACCACTACGAGCTGCGCGGCCTGGTCCTCGGCCTCGTCGCCCGCCGGGCCACGGCGGTCGCGGCCGGAGCGCAGGTGGACGCACTCGCCGAGCGGCACCGCGCCATGCGGGACGCGCCCGACCTGACCACGTTCGCGTCGCTCAACGACCGGTTCCTCGGGACGCTGCTCGGCATCACCGACTCACCCCGGCTCACGGCCGCGCTGCTCGTGACCCCGAGCATCATCCGGCGGGGGTTCTTCGACGTGGTGGGCGGCGCCCGCCAGATCCAGCAGGAGGGCCTCGCCCCGCTGTTCCCGGCGATGCGGGCCCGGGCCGCCGACGACGCCGACGGCATCATGCGGGCCCTGCTCCGGCGCCACGGGGACGCGGTGATCGCCGCGTTCGCGACCTCGGGTCTCCTCGGCGGCGCGGCCGACGACCACCGAGCGACACCCCGCGACGCCGAGACCCGCGCCGAGGCGGTGGCCCGGCACGTGCGGCGCCTCGTGTTCGATGGCCGCCTGCGACCCGGGCAGCGACTGCCGCAGGACGACATCGCCCGCGCCGTGGGGGTGAGCCGCATCCCCGTCCGGGAGGCCATCATCGTGCTCGAGCGCGAGGGCTGGCTGCGGGTCGAACCCCACCGCGGCACCTTCGTCAACGCGCTCGACGAGCGGGCGATCACCGACCGCTTCGCGCTGTACGGCCGGTTCTACGGGTTCGCGGCGCGGCGTGCGATCGACCGGATGACCGCCACCGACCTGGCCGACCTGGCCGCTCTCGCGGCCGGGCTCGCCCGCGTGAACAGCGCCTCGCCGGTGGAGCGGGCCAACGACGCGTACCTCACCACGCTCGTCCGGCTCGCCGCGTCGAGCCGGCTGCAGACCGTCCTCCGGTCCATCGCCCAGGCCGTGCCGGGGAACTTCTTCGCCGCGGTGCCCGCCAGCATCCCGATCCAGAAGCGCGGCATCGCGGCGCTGCACGCCGCGATCGAGGCCGGCGACGCCGAGGCGGCGGTACGGGCCTTCGACGCGATGGAGGACGAGCACGCCGCGGCTGTCATCGACATGCGGGCGGCCCGCGAACGCGCGCGGCGCCAGCGCTGAGCCACCCGCGAACGGAGGCACCGATGTCCCAACCCACCGAGCTCTTCGACCTCACCGGGAAGGTCGCCGTCATCACGGGCTCGACGAAGGGCCTCGGCCGCGCCATCGTCGAGGGGCTGTCGGCGGCCGGCGCCAAGGTCGTGGTCAGCAGCCGCAAGCAGGACCTGTGCGACCTGGTGGCCGACGAGATCAGGGCGGCGACCGGCGGCGAGGTGCTGGCCTTGGCCTGTCACGTCGGCGACTGGGACGCCATCCCCGGCTTCGTCGACGCGGTCGTCGAGCGCTTCGGCACCATCGACGTGCTCGTGAACAACGCCGGCATCAACCCGGCGCCGGTGAAGGTCGCGGACATGACGCTCGGGTTCTGGCGCAAGGTGTTCAACGTCAACCTCGAGGGCCCGCTGAGGATGAGCCAGTGCGTCGCGCCCGTCATGCGCGACCACGGTGGCGGCAGCATCGTCCACATCGGGACCTTGGGCGCCTACTACGCCGGCTCGGACACGGTGGCCTACGGGGCGTCGAAGGCGGCCCTGCGGAACCTCACCGTGACGATGGCCGTCGACTGGGCGCCCTGGAAGGTGCGGGTCAACCTGCTCAGCCCGGGGCCGTTCATGACCGAGATGGTCCGGGGCGCCGACCGCGCCACGCCGGGGTTCGTCGAGATGCTGGCGTCGACCAACGCGATGAAGCGCATCGCCGACCCCGACGAGATCGTCGGCCCCGTGCTCTACCTGGCCAGCGACGCGTCGTCGTACGTCACCGGCGACGACATCACGGTCTCGGGAGGGATGCGCAAGTAGCGGCCGGGACGGCCCCGTCTCTCAGCCTCACAGCCGCCCGAAGAGGAAGTCGACCATCGGCGTGGCCGGCGGGAACGAGCCCGTGACACCCGAGGCGACCCAGCCGGCGTCGGTGACCATGGTGATGCCGTTGACGTGGCGGGCGGCGTCGCTGCACAGGAACACGAGCGGTCCCGCCTGCTCCTCCGGGGTGGAGGCGGCGATCCCGGCCTCGTCGCGGTAGTCGGCGCCCGTCCCGAGCCACACCTCCTCGTTGGCGCGGGCGAGCGGTGTGTCGGTCGGCCCGGGAAGGATGGCGTTGATGCGGAGGCCGCGCGTGGCCATCGCGAGCGCCTGGCGGGCCACGTACGTGCAGATCGCCTGCTTGCTCCACATGTAGTCGTTGCGGTCGGGGTGGACCTCGATCCAGGCCACGGCGCTGTCGAAGTCGGGGGTGTCGAGGTACTCCTTCAGCAGGTCGAGGTTCGGCTCCCACCCGAGGCCGGCGGCCGAGGAGATCATGGCGATGGCCGCCCCGCGCGGCAGCAGGCCGCCGGCGAGGGCCCGGTCGATCAGGTGGCGGTGCCCGATGAAGTTGATCCGCTCGAGGCCCGGCGTGCCGTCCGCGACGCCTGCGCAGGCGAACAGCGCGTGGACGGGACCGCCGCACTCGTCGACGGCGGCGTCGATGCTCTCCCGGTCGCGCAGGTCGAGGCGGATGGCCTTGACGCCCGGGAGGCCGACGTCGGCGTGGTCCATGACCACGACCTCGGCCCCGAGGTCCTGCACGAGCGCGGCGGTCGCCGCGCCCATGCCGGTGGCGCCACCGACCACCAGGGCCCGCTTGCCGTCGAAGCGGTACGAGTCAGCATTCATGGTTGGGATTCCCCTCTCTGGGTGGACGCCGAGCCTGTCAGGCCAGGTACATGCCGCCGTCGACGAGCACCATCTGTCCGGTCATGAACCGGGCGGCCGGGCTGGCGAGGAACACCACGACCGTCGCCAGGTCGTCGGCGTAGCCCATGCGACCGAGCGGCCGGGCCATGGCCCGCGCCATGATCTGGCCCATCTGCTCGTCGGTGAAGTACGGGCTCTCGGTCACCTGGACCCGGCCCTCGGTCAGGATGCCCCCGGGCGCGGCGCTGTTGACCCGGATGCCACGCGGTCCCCACTCGAGCGCCATGTCGCGGGTCAGGCTGTCGAGGGCGCCCTTCGTGGCGTGGTACACGGACAGACCGGGGAACGGTGGTCGCACGCCGCCGAGCGACGAGATGTGGACGATCACGCTGCCCGGCGCCATGACCTCCACGGCCGCCGCCGACAGGTACAGCACGCCCTTCACGTTGACGTCGATCATGCGGTCGACGACGGCGGGGTCGAGCCGGTCGAGCGGGGTCGGCTCGTACATGCCGGCGTTGTTGACCAGGATGTCGAGCGAGCCCAGCTCGTCGACGGTCCGGCGCACCAGGTCCGCGATCTCGTCGCGGTCGCTGGCGTCGGCGCAGACGGGCACCACCCGGTGGCCGTGATCGTCCAGGCGGTCGACCGCCTCCTTCAGCGCCTCCGCGTCGATGTCGTTGACCACGACGTCGGCACCGGCTGCGAGCATCCGCGACGCGACCGCGAAGCCGATGCCCCGGGCGGCGCCGGTCACGACCGCGTGCCGGCCCTCCAGGCTGAACGGCTCCGCGACGGGCTCGGGTCCCTCGGTCATGCGGGCGTGCCTCCTTCGCTTGGGTGCCAGGACTCGCGTTTCTCAGATGATATACAATTTTCGACGAGCGAGGCCCGCCGGGCCCGCGCGTCAACCCCGGGGGCATGCGATGTACCTGATCAGGCTGGCAATGCGGCTCGACGCCGACGGGACGATCCCGTCGACCGAGTACTACGAGGCCGCGCTGGAGATGGCGGCGTTCTGCGACGCCCGCGGGTGCGGGGGCATCAGCATCCCGCAGCACCACGCGAGCGCCGACGGCTACCTCCCCTCACCCCTCGTCCTGGCCTCGGCCCTGGCGGCCGCCACCGACCAGGTGCCGATCATGTGCATGGCGCTCCTGCTGCTGCACTACGACCCGGTGAAGCTGGCCGAGGACATGGCCGTGCTCGACATCATCAGCCGGGGCCGCGTGTCCTACGTGATCGGCCTCGGGTACCGGCCCGAGGAGCGGGCCATGTTCGGGGTGGACAGCGCCGCGCTGGCGGCCACGATCGAGCAGTCCATCGGCATCCTGCGGGCGGCCTGGACCGGCGAGGAGTTCGAGCACCCGGTCCGCGGGCCCATCCGGGTGACGCCGAAGCCCCACAGCCCCGGCGGTCCGGCGCTCGCCTACGGCGGGCACTCCCTGGCGGCCGCGAGGCGGGCCGCACGCCTCGGCATGATGCTGGTGGCCGAGGGCAGTCGCCCCGAGCTCGAGGAGGCCTACGCCGACGAGGCGGCCCGCTGCGGGGTCACGCCGGTGGGCTGCCTCATGACCACGCCGGGCGCGCCCACCTCGTTGTTCGTCGCCGACGACGTGGACCGTGCCTGGGCCGAGGTGGGTCCCTACATGCTCCGCGACGCACTCGGCTACGGCGAGTGGAACAAGGGCAGGCGCGCCGACGGGATCGCCAGCCTGTCGGCCGCCCGGACCATCGACGACCTCCGGGCCGAGAAGGGCTCGTACCGCATCGTGACCCCGGACGAGCTGCGGACGATGGTCGACACCGGCCAGCCCGCCGTGCTCGACCCGCTGTGCGGTGGGCTCCCGCCGGTGCTGGCCTGGCCCCACCTCCGCACGGCGGTCGACGCCCTCGGCGGCTGAGCTCTGCGGCGATCCCGGGCATGCATGCCCGCCCGGTGGGCGGGGCCGTAGCCTGGCGGTGATGGCCGTGCCGACGAACGACCTGCCGAGCCCGACGCTCCCCGCCCCTCGGGACGCCCCCCGGCGGCGGAGCAGCGGCAGCCAGGTGTCGGAGTACATCCGGCAGCTGATCTTCGAGGGCGTGCTCCACCCCGGCGATCGTGTGCCCCAGGACGCCATCGCCGAGGCCCTCTCCGTCAGCCGGATCCCCGTGCGGGAGGGCCTCATCGCACTCGAGCGCGAGGGCTGGGTCACCATCGAGCTCAACCGCGGCGCCTTCGTGAACGCGCTCGACGCCGACGCTGTCCGCGACAGCTACGAGCTCCTGGGTCTCGTCTACGGCTTCGCCACTCGCCGGGCCATGGCGCGGGACGGCGACCGCCTGCTCGACCAGCTGACCGAGATCGAGCGGGGGCTGCGGGCGGCGACGGGCGACCCCGAGACGTTCGGCGACCTGACGTTCCGGTTCCACAGCACGATCGTCGAGGCCAGCCACTCCCCGCGCATCAAGGTCATGCTGCGGTCCACGACCGGCCTGGTCAGCGGCAACTTCTTCGACCAGATCCCCGGCAGCATCGGCGTCGAGCGACGGGGCAGCGCGGCGATCGTGCGGGCGCTCCGCAAGGGCGACGTCGACAGGGCGGTCGAGGAGTACCAGTCCATGCTCAAGCGGCAGGGCGACCTCGTCGTCCGGGTCTTCAAGGCCCGCGGGCTGTTCTCTGCGCCCGGGGACACCGCCCGCCGGCCGGCCTGACGACCCGGGGTCGAGGCCTGGCCGGGCTGGGCCGGCGCGTCTGCACACAATATATACTTTGGCCGTCCCGGCTCCCCGACCAGGAGTGACACCGGATGGCTCCCGCCCCCGACCCGTGGGTTCGAGACGAGCAGCGCACGATCGGCGACCTCCTCGACCGCCGGCTGGACAGCGATCCCGACGGGCCCTTCCTCGAGGTCTGCGGCACCCGGTGGACGGCAGCGGAGGTCGACGCGACGACGAACCGAGTCGCCCACGGGCTAACCCGACTCGGCGTGCAGCCCGGCGACCGCGTGGCGAGCCTGCTCGAGAACTCGCCCGAGGCGCTGCTGACATGGTGGGGTGCGATCAAGGCGGGCGCCGTCGCCGTGCCCGTGAACACCGCGCACAAGGGCGTGTTCCTGGAGCACCAGATCTCGGACGCCGCGCCCCGGGTGCTCGTCGTCCAGGACGACCTGAGCGAGCGCGTCGACGCCGGCATCACCGGCATCGACGGCCTCGACCACGTGGTGACGGTCGGCGAGCGCGCTCGCCGGTCGGGCGACGCCATTTGGCACCGCTGGGCCGACCTCGCATCGGGCGACGACGCCCGGCCCGGCGTGCGCGCCCGCCCCGCCGACCTGGCCACCCTCGTCTACACCGGCGGCACGACCGGGCCGTCGAAGGGCTGCGCGATCAGCCAGAACTACCACGTCCGCATGGCCGAGCAGAACATGGTGGCGTGGGGCCGCACGGCGGCCGACGTCGTGTGGACCCCGCTCCCCCTGTTCCACTACAACGCGATCCAGATGGCGGTGGTCGGCACGCTGGTCGTCGGCGGCAGCGCCGTCATCGAGCGCCGCTTCTCGGTGTCCGGGTTCTGGCCGCAGATCAACGCCGCGGGCGCCAGCATGGCGTCGCTGCTGGGCTCGCTGGCGGTGATGATCGCGCGGGACCGCGACCGCCCGGAGCAGCCCCGGTCCGGTCACCCCGAGGCCAACACCACGCTGCGCCAGGTGACCGGCGCGCCCATGCCCCCGGAGATCGATGCGATCTTCCGCCAGCGCTTCGGCGTCGCCACGTGGAGCTACGCCTACGGCACCACCGAGGCGTGCCTGCTCTCGTGGCTGCCGCCGGGCGTTCCGCCCAAGGCGGGCTCCGCCGGCGTCGTGAACAGCGACGACTTCGACGTCCGCATCTTCGACGACGGCGACGTCGAGGTGCCGCCCGACACCCCCGGAGAGATCGTCTGTCGCCCCCGCAAGCCCAACGTGATGTTCTCCGGCTACTGGCGCCGGCCGGAAGCCACCCTCGCGGCCAGCTCCAACTGGTGGCTGCACACCGGCGACATCGGCCGCATCGACGCGGACGGCTACCTGTTCTTCCTCGACCGCAAGGCCGACTACATCCGGCGGCGCGGCGAGAACATCTCCAGCTGGGAGCTGGAGCAGACGTTCCACCGGCACGAGCTCGTCGAGGACGTGGCGGTCTCCGCCGTGCCGAGCACTGTGAGCGAGGACGACGTCAAGGTGACCGTCGTGGTCCGCGCCGGCGCCCGCCTCACCGAGGAGGAGCTGTGCCGGTGGTCCGTCGAGCGGCTGCCGTACTTCGCGGTGCCCCGCTACATCGAGTTCCGGCCCGACCTCCCCCGCAGCGAGACCGGACGCATCACCAAGGCCGCCCTCCGCTCCGACGGCGTGACCGACGCGACCTGGGACCGCGAGGCCGCCGGGCTCACCTTCGAGCGACGGTGACCGGCCGCCGCTCGGCAGACGACCAGGAGGGATGACGATGGACCTCGGGCTCGGAGGCGCGGCGGTGGCCGTCAACGGGGGATCGAAGGGCATGGGACGGGCCGCGGCCGAGGCCATCGCGGCGGAGGGGGCCCGGGTCGCCGTGCTGGCACGGGGTCGGGAGGCGCTCGACGCCACGGCCGAGGCCCTCCTCGCCCTCGGCGCGGCCGAGGCCCTCCCGATCCCGACCGACATCACCGACCGGGACCAGGTCGGCGCGGCCTTCGCCCGGGTCGCCGAGCGGTGGGGCGATCTGAACGTGCTCGTCAACGCAGCGGGCCCGGTCGACGTGGGCATCGGCCGGTTCGACGACATCGACGACGACGAGTGGGCCGCCACGTTCGACATCGGCACGCTGGGGGCGGCCCGCTGCATCCGGGCGGCGCTCCCGCTGCTCCGCCGCGCCGAGTGGGCCCGCATCGTCAACGTGTCGGCGCATTCGACGCGCCGCCAGTCGCCCGACATCGTGGCCTACACGGCGGCGAAGGCGGCGCTCACCAGCCTGAGCAAGAACCTGTCGATCGGCCTGGCGCCCGAGGGCATCCTCGTCAACACCGTCTCGCCCGGCTCGTTCCTGTCGGCCGGCATGAAGGGCTACCTGGCGGCGCTGCCGCCGGAGCGCAGCATCGACCCCGACGACCTCCACGACGCCATGAAGGTGATCGCCGAGGACTTCGGGCACCCCGCGAACCTGGGCCGGGCCGGCGACCCCCACGAGATCGGGCCGGTGATCGCGTTCGTCGCATCGCGCGTCAACAGCTACATGACCGGGGCGGACATCAACGTGGACGGCGGGTCCGACTTCTGACAGCCCCACAAGGAGGCACCGACATGGTTGGAGCACGAGTCGACACCGCGGCGGACACCCGCCCGCGCCCACCGGAGGGCGACTGGCTGGGCACGCCGCACCTGCGGTTCGAGCGGCACGGACCGCTGGCCCGGTGCATCGTCGACCGGCCGGAGACCCGCAACGCCATGACGGCCGCCATGTACTTCGGGGTGCGGTACGCGACGAACCACGTCGACCTGGACGACGACCTCGCCGGGCTGCTCATCACCGGGACCGGCGACGTGTTCATCCCCGGCGGCGACCTGAGCGGCAACCACGACGACGGCTGGGCCGACCTGCCCCGGCTGCTGTTCATGGACAACAGCCCGTTCGACGCCCTGCGGCAGGCCACGAAGCCCGTGGTCACCGCGGTCAACGGCATCTGCCAGGGCGGCGGGCTGGTGATCGCCATGCTGAGCGACATGGCGGTGGCGAGCGACCGGGCGACGTTCCGGGTGCCCGAGCTGTACCGGGGCATCGCCGACACCCACTACGCCCAGATCCTGGCGAGGCAGATCGGCCCCGCCCGCACCCGCGACCTCATGTTCACCGGGCGGACGCTCGACGCCGCCGAGGCGGTCGAGTGGGGGCTGATCTCCCGCGTCGTGCCCCACGACGATCTCCTCGACGTCGCGACCGAGGTGCTGGTCGCCTGCTGCCGGACCGCACCCAACGCCCGCAACGACATCAAGCGCAGCCTCGACTCGTACTACGGCCTCTACGACCGGATCGGCATGGCCGCGAGCCTGCGCGGTGCGGAGACGGCCGAGGGCTACCTCGCCTTCAAGGAGAGGCGGGCCCCGTCGTGGATCCACCCCGAGCTGCGCCCGCACGGTCGGCTGTAGACGACCGCGGCGGCGATCTCGGCCATGCTGCGGGGATGAACGAGCCCGTGGTCGGTGAGGCGCTGGACGCCGTGGCTCGGGGCGACAGCCGTCGCCTGAAGCTGCTGCTCCACCCGTACCTGCACTGGACGACGCCGTCGGGTGTCGTCATCCGCGGTCGGAACCGCGTCCTGGACCACCTGCGGGACGCCGCGCCGGCCCCACCGGTGTCCGTCGAGCTGCGGGACGGCCAGATCTACCGGTGGACCGAACCGGGGGACGTGTGACCGTGAAGATCGACGTGATGCTGTCCGACTCCGTCGTCGGCGGCGGTCACGGCCGCGTCGTGACGGCCCTGTTCGCCCGCTGGCGCTCCTCGCGCTCGAGCTGGTGCTTCAGGACCTTGCCCGTGTCGGTGTAGGGCAGCGAGTCCCGGAACTCGACGTGGGCTGGGACCTTGTACCGGGCCAGCGTCTCGGCCGCCCACCGCTGGACGTCGTTCGCCCCGAGCCGGCTTCCGGGTCGGGCGACGACGAACGCCTTGACCTCCTGGCCCAGCTCGCCGTGGTCGACGCCGATGACGGCGGCGTCCTCGACGTCCGGGTGCTCGACGAGCCGGTTCTCGACCTCGATCGGGTAGATGTTCTCGCCTCCCCGGAGGATCAGGTCCCGCATCCGGCTCTCGAGGTAGAGCCGACCCTCGGCGATGCGGCCGAAGTCGCCGGTGCGGTACCAGCCGTCGTCGTCGAGCGCCGCCGCGGTCGCTTCCGGATCGTCCCAGTAGCCGAGGAACACCGCCGGGCCCCTCAGGTGGATCTCGCCGGTCTCGCCGTCGCCGAGCGGGGCCCCGAGCGGGTCACGCACCTCGACCTCCATGCCGACCTGGGCCGGCCCCACCGAGTCGGGGGCACCCAGCATCGCCGGGCCGGCGTTGAGCGTGCCGAGCCCGGTCGTCTCGCTCATGCCGTAGCCGTTGGCGAGCATCACCCACGGCATGGCGTCCTGCAGGGCGCGGACGAGATCCGGCGGGAACGGCGCGCCTCCGGACCCGAGGCTCCGCACGGAGCGGATGTCGTGGTGCGGGCGGTCGGCATGGCGCAGGATGCGCCAGAACTGGGTCGGGACGCCCGACCACGACGTGACCCGGTGGCGCGCGGTCAGCTCGAGGTGCCGCCCGGCGTCCCACCGGCCCGGCGGCGGGAAGACGAGCGTCGACCCCAGCCCGGGGCCCGTCGCGAGCACGCCGACCATGCCGGAGATGTGGAACATGGGGCTGGACGCAATCGTCGCCGGCGAGGGACCCGTCGGCGCCGGCGGGGCCAGCGCGGCTCCGATCGCCGCGCTCAGCTGGGTCGATTGGGCGAAGTGGACGATGTTGCGATGCGACAGCGTCGCCCCCTTCGGCCGTCCGGTCGTCCCGCTGGTGAACAGGATCACTGCCGGGTCGTCCTCGCCGACCTCGACCGGGAGCGGCGCCGCGTCGCCCCGGGCGCGGCCCTGCGCGACGAGGTCGCCGAGGGGGACGACCGGCACCTCGGGCACCGGATCCAGCGCCGACAGCCGCTCGAGCCGGGGCCCGTCACCCGTGAGCAGCGACGGCCCGGCCAGCTCGATGCCGTACCGGAGCTCGACGCCCGTCCACCAGCCGTTCAGGCTGACCACTACCGCGCCGGCCGACAGCACCGCCCACATCACGAGGGCGTACTTCGGCGAGTTCGCCGCGGCGATCGCGACGCGGTCGCCCGGCCGGATGCCGTGGCCGTCGACCAGGGCCCTGGCGATGGCGTCGATCTCCTCGCGGGCCCGGGCGAACGTCCACGACCGCTCGCCGTCGACCAGGAACGTCCCCTCCGGCGCGCGCTCGACCGCCTCGTCCAGGAGCGACCGCAGGTTGGGCGGGCGTCTGGCGAAGACGGTCCGAGGACGCCCGAGCACGTCCTCGGTCACGAGCTCGAACTGGGCGCCGCGCCCCAGCAACGACGTGCGGACGTCCGGAGGGAGGAGGTCGCCGCCCTGCCACCGCAGCCGTGCCCCCGGTCCGGGGATTCCGCTAAGGGTCACACTGGATATATTATTCACGACTTGGCCGGCGTGGGGAGTTCGACTGCCCTCTCGCGGTCGCCAGGCTGGGCTACCTGAGGCGATAGGGGTCGTACTGGCGCCCGACCTGCAGCACCCTTCGTCGTCGGCGAAGAGCTAGCGTCGGCCGATGGAAGGCGGCGAGCGCACGTTCACGAAGGCCCCGGTCGGTGACATCTCGACGTTCGGCGGGGAGTCGTTCAGCCACGGAGGCGTCACCCACCGGGTGTTCCGCAAGGGGAGCGGTCCGGCCGTGGTCGTCATCGCCGAGATGCCCGGCATCTCCCCGATGCTGCTCGGCTTCGCCGATCGAGTGGTTGCCCTCGGATGCACGGCGATCCTGCCCGACCTGTTCGGCCGCGCCGGGCGCGACCCGGTGGCCGGCAACAAGGTCGTGAGGACGGTACGTGGCGCCGGGACGGTCCTAGGCGCCTGCATCAGCCGCGAGTTCACCGCGCTCGCTGCCGGCCGGTCGTCGAGGGTGGTGGATTGGTTGCGAGCGCTCGCCCGGAGCGAGCACGAGCGTTGCGGCGGACCGGGCGTCGGTGTGGTCGGGATGTGCTTCACCGGCGGCTTCGCGCTGGCCATGGCCGTTGACGACCACGTCCTCGCTCCTGTGCTGTCGCAGCCGTCGCTCCCGCTCCCGCTGTCCAAGAAGCACAAGGCCTCGATCGACACGAGCGAGGCGGACATCGGCGTGGTCGGCGACCGCTGTGCCAGTGGCGCTCTGCAGGTGCTCGGCCTGCGGTTCAGGGACGACCCGGTCGTGCCGCGGGAGCGCTTCGCGTATCTGCGCGAGAGGCTCGGTGACGGCTTCGTGTCGATCGAGCTGGAGCAATCCGACGGAAATCCGGACGGCCCGATCGGGCACCGTCACTCGGTGTTGACCGGCGATCTCATCGACGAGCCCGGCGAGCCGACGCGGGATGCGCTGGACACCGTGCTGGCGCTCTTCCGCTCGAAGCTGCTCACCACGTGAGGGTCCTCACAGGTCGCGGGGCAGGACGTAGGCGACCAGCGTCGAGGTACCCCACCGGAGGTCGTGCCAGGGGCCGGGTGCGTCGAGCGTCGCCAGCGCTCCGGTCGGGAACTTCGTCTCCAGTCGTCGTCGCAACGCGGGGTCGCCGTGTCCGACCAACCCGAGGGTGAGATCCTCGAGCCCCGGGTTGTGTCCGACGACGAGCACCGAGTCGATGTCAGGGGGGAGGCCTCGAAGCCGCCTCAGCAGACCCCCGGCGCTCGCACCGTACAGCTGGTCGTCCACGTGGACCGCGGTGCCCGCCGGTAACCCGGACGCGACCGCCTCCCAGGTCTGCACCGCCCGGACGGCGGGCGAGCACAGCACGAGGTCGGGAGCGATCCCGCTCGCCCTCATGTGCCGCGCGAGCGCGGTGACCGCCCTTCGACCGCGGCGCGCGAGCGGGCGGAGGCGGTCGGGCAGGTCGGGGTCATCCCAGCTCGACTTTGCGTGGCGCAGCACGTAGAGCCGTCTCACGGGATCCACCGTCGCGCAGACCTCCCGTGCTCGCGCCGCCGAGCAGGCGCTACGCGGGACGGCGGCGAATCCGGACGCTGAGGAGATCCCGCAGGCTCACGATGCCGACGAGGGCGTTGCCCTCGACGACGGGGAGATGGCGAAACCCCCCGCCGAGCATGAGCTCGGCCGCTCGCTCGGCGTCGAGGTCGGCCTCGGCCGTCTGGGGATCTCGGGTCATCCACCGCGCCACGGGCGAGCGCGTGAGCTCGGCACCCGACGCCGCGGCGCGCAGCACGTCCCGCTCGGTGACGATGCCTGCCAACACCGTTCCGTCGAGCACGACGGCCGAGCCGAAGCCTCCTCTGACCATGGCGGCCGCCGCCTCCGCGACGGGAGTCTCGGGTGCGGTGGTGAACACACGCGTCGTCATGATCTCTGCCAGCCTGGTCATCCGTCGCCTCCGGCGAACGACCGCGTGGCGGAGCTCGCGTCACGCCTCATCAACCCTCGCCGCCGACCTCGTCGATGTCGGCGTCGTTCATCGACGACGACGGGACGGCCAGATCCGCGTCGAGCTGACGCCACAGGGCCCCTGCCCACGCACCCACCCGGGGCCAGTCCCGCCAGAACACCTGGAGTGTGGCGTCGTCGAACCGCGCCGCGGCCTCGTCGCTCGTCACCTCGCCGGTGACGGTCTCCAGCGCCGACAGCGCCGCGAGCAGCCGATCCGACACGTCGTCCATGGCGCGCCGCCTCCGTTGGGCGAGACCAGACGTGAGGTATAGCACCGCTGCCGCTCGCGGGGATGGCCAGGCGACGGAACGCTCATCTGCAGCGGATCGTGCCGGTGGTCTCGTCGCTGATCCGGGTGTCACTCCGTGTCAGCCATCCAGAACCGCCGCGAACGTCCGGGCGATCACCCCGTAGCCGTCGTTGTTGGCATGGACGTCGGGGCCGTGCGGCGGATCGGCGCAGGCCCAGGTCAGCGAGCAGACGTTGTAGACGCTGAGGGGAACGGGGCCGACGCCCTTGAGGTCGACCAGCGTCGTGAAGTCGGTGACGGCGAAGGCGGACCCGACGTCCGCGACCGGCACGCCCCTTCCGCCGTACAGCGATCCCAGGAAGCCGTTGAACGCCACGATGTCCGCGGCGGCCGCCTCGCCGGCCACGGGGTCGTCGAGCCACTGGGCAATGCCGGGGGCGTAGTAGTTCATGCCGACGATCGGGACGCCGGGACCGGCATGGTCCCGGAGCGTGTCGAGGATGAACGGCAGGTTCGTCGCGATCTGGGGGATGAAGCAGGCCGGGTCGCCGTTGCAGTCGAGGAAGATGTCGTTCGCCCCGATGTCGATGGTGATGAACGCGACCTCGCCGGGGTGGGCGTCGAGGAACTCCACGGCGTCACCCAACTGGGAGCCGGTGTCGTAGTCGCACCGGCTGTCCGCGATCATGGTCGCGGTGCTCTCGCCACCGCAGCCCAGCTTGACCAGGCGTAGCCGGTCCCGGCCGCCGTCGCGCACCATCTTGAACAGCTGGTCCGCGTATCCCTGGCGGTAGCCCGCGGCAGCGCTGTTGGTGTGCGGGCCGCCGATCGGTTGGAAGCCCTGCGCGAGCGAGTCGCCGACCGACAGGTAATAGGTATCCGAACCACCGCTGGCGTCCACCGGAGCGGCGCGCCACAGCATGCTCGCCGACACGAGGATGACGGCAAGGACGCGCAGGACCCTGCTCACCGTCCGCCGGGATCTGCCTGTGAAGTGGTATGTCATCGCGGTCCCGCCTCCTGTGATGGGGGCGGGTGCCCTGGCGCGACACCGTGCCTGGCCGCCCACCCTGCACGTCATTCCTCAGGCGGCACCTTACGCCCGGCCCCCGGAGTGGGCAACGCTCTCCGCATCGGACGACCGCACTCAGTCACATTCGGCGAACTCGGCACCGAGGACGACGTGACTAGCTCGCCCCGGCGGGGGGCACGACGTCGCCGGAGACGAGGACGTCGTCGCCGACCACGTGGAGCGACCGGTTGACCAGCTTCAGCCCGTCCGCCACGGACGTGATGCCGAGCGGACCGACGGCCTCGGTGCCCTGCCCGAGGATGGTGGGAGCCACGCCGACGACCAGTCGGTCGACGACGCCCGCCGCCAGCAGCGAGGTGATGACCCGGGCGCCGCCCTCGACCAGCAGGGTCTCCACTCCCGCCCGGCCCAGGACGGCCAGCGCGGCGGCGACATCGACACCCCGGGGCCCGGCGGGCAGCACCTCCACGCCGACGTGCCGGGCGGTCAGGGCCCGGCGCCGGTCGACGGGCGCCCGCTCGGTGGTGAGGACGGTCGTCCCCGCGTCCGGTTCCAGGATCCTGGCGTCGAACGGCAGCCGGAGCGTCGAGTCGAGCACGACGCGCAGCGGCGAGGCGCCGGGCACCATGCGCACGGTCAGCTGCGGGTCGTCGGTGACGACGGTGCCCACGCCGACGAGCACGGCGTCGCAGGCGGCCCGCAGGGCGTGGGATACCCGCCGCTCGGCCTCGCCGCTGATCCAGCGGGCG
>JBKPHT010000281.1:0-10275 GCA_046730015.1 Actinomycetota bacterium | reverse complement strand
CCCCGCCTCCGCCCGGAGGCGGGTGGACCCCGGGCGGCGCCAACCGGCCGCCGGCCTACGACCCGACCTTCGAGGCTGCCGCGTCCGAGGCTCCGCCGCCGTCGCTCGGCTACCGGGCGGCCTCGATGCCCCCGACCCCCGGCACCTCGGGAGAGCTGCCCCCGGGCTACCTCACCGGGGAGGCCAAGCAGGCCAAGCGCCGGCGTGACCGGCGCAAGCGCCGGCTGATGGTGGTCCTCGGCGCGCTGCTGGTCGTGGCGGCGGTCGGCGCCACGGTGGTGATGACCGCCCTGTCCAACCAGCCCGACACGGTGGCCGACCTGGAGGTCGGCGAGTGCTTCACCGGCGAGGCCACCGACCTCCAGACGGTGGACTGCGCCGACGCCCACACCGGCGAGCTGTTCGCCCTTGCCCCGCCGACCGACCCGGAGGGTGCGTTCCCCGGCGAGGACGCCCTGCGCGACCAGGCCGGGTCCGTCTGCGTGATGGAGCTGACGTCGTACTACGGCGCGCCGGTCGAGACGGCGCTCGAGAACGGCATCGAGGTCTCGCCGGTCACGCCGTCGGAGTCCCAGTGGGACGAGGGCGAGACCGACACCTTCTGCCTGGCCGTGTCGTCCGAGGGCGGCGCCCTCGGCGCCTCGATCAAGGACCAGGGCGCGGGCTGACCGCGACCGCCTACCCGACGTTCAGCCGAAGAACACCGAGGCCACGTCGTACACCGTGGGGTCGACGAGCTTGAGCTCGGCGATGGCCTCCACCAGCGGCACCCGGACGATGTCGCCGGCCCGCAGCGCCACCATCTGCCCGAACGCTCCGTCGTGGACGGCGTCGGCGGCCGCGATGCCGAACCGAGTGGCCAGGACCCGGTCGAACGCGGTCGGCGTGCCGCCCCGCTGGACGTGCCCGAGCACGATGGCCCGGGTCTCGTAGCCGGTCCGCTCCTCGATGACCCGGGCGAGCTGGTCGCCGATGCCGCCCAGGCGGGCGTGACCGAAGGCGTCGACCTCGCCGGACGCGATGGCCAGGGTGCCCTCCTTTGGCGTCGCGCCCTCGGCCACGACGACGATCGAGGCGAACCGGCCCCGTTCGTTGTGGCGGTGCTGGATGACCCCGCACACCTCGTCGATGTCGAACGGCTGCTCGGGGATGAGCACCATCGTCGCCCCGCCGGCGATCGCGGCCCAGGTCGCGATGTGGCCGGCGTGGCGGCCCATGACCTCGACCACCATCACCCGGTCGTGCGATTCGGCCGTGGTGTGGAGCCGGTCGATGGCGTCCACGCAGACCTGCACGGCGGTGTCGAACCCGAAGGTCAGCTCCGTGGCCGACAGGTCGTTGTCGATGGTCTTGGGCACGCCCACCACGGCCACGCCCTCGGACGCCAGGCGGGCGGCGACGCCGAGGGTGTCCTCGCCGCCGATCGCCACCAGGGCGTCGATGCCGTTGTCGGCCAGGGTCTGCTTCACCGCCTCGGGGCCGCCGTCGATCTTGTAGGGGTTGGTGCGCGACGACCGGAGGATCGTGCCGCCGCGGGGCAGCGTCCCTCGGAACGACTCGACGCTCAGCGGCACGACGTCGCCCTCGACCGCCCCCCGCCAGCCGTCCCGCAGGCCGACCATCTCGTCCCCGTAGACGCGCTCTCCCTTCCGTACCACGGCCCGCATCACCGCATTGAGACCGGGGCAGTCACCCCCGCCGGTCAGCATGGCCACGCGCATGGCCGCACGTTACCGAGCGGGGCGGGGTACGCCCATCGGGTTCGGGTACGGGATCAGCCCGTCGCCGAGCCGCAGGGCCAGGGGGCGCAACGCGTCGACCAGCGCCTCGACGGCGGCCCCGTCGAGGCCGGCCACGAACGCCGCCGCGGCCCCGTCGGTGGCGGCCTCGACACGGCCGTGGACCGCGCGGCCGGCCGCCGTGATCCCGCCGCCGGCGTCGAGCCAGCCCCGTGACCGGAGCTCGTCCGCGGTCGCAGCCCAGTCGTCGGCGTCCCATCCCCGATAGGGCTCGATCGACGTCGGCGGGGCGCCCGTCGAGGCGAGCCGCAGCACGTGGGCGGCGCAGGGGCCGACGTCGTGGGCGACGAGGGCGGCCACGTGGCCGTCGCCCCGGTGCTCCCGGAGCAGGGTGGTGGCGTGCCACAGCGCCAGGTGCGGCTCGCCCGGCTCGTCCAGCGCCGCGTTGGCGGCGAACATCATCCGGCCGGCGGCCCCGCACCGGGCGGCTGCGTCGCGCAGCACCGGGACGACGCGGGCGGCGACCGGGGTCACCTCGTCGGGGCCCAGGTGGCGCCGGACGGCGGCGTCGACGCCGGCCAGCCGGGCCACCAGGACGTCGGCGGGCGCGCACCGCTGCCACACGTCGGGCACCGCCCGGCCGACGAAGTCGGGGCGGAAGCCGTGGAACGCGGCCACCACGGGCGCTGCGCCGACGGCGCCGAGCGGCGCGGCCCGGCCCGCGAAGTAGCCCCGCCAGAACCCCCGGAGCCCGGCGTCCTCGAACGCGCGGGCCGCCTCGGGCGCGAAGTAGGTCAGCGCGTGGATCGGCTCGGCGACCCGCCACAGCGCCCGGACCAGCTCGGGCGACATCATCGTCACCACTTAAGCAGTGACGTCGTCGTGACGCCCGTCCCGGCCGGTCGGTCGCGAGGACGCACTAGCGTCGCCGCCCGATGACCGTGGTGATCGCCATCGACGCCGGCACGACGGGGGTGCGGAGCTTCGCCCTCCACGAGGATGGCACCCCGGCCGGTTTCGCGTACCGGGAGTTCCCCCAGCACTTCCCCGCGCCCGGCCTGGTCGAGCACGACCCCGAGGACATCTGGGACGCCACCACGGCCACGCTCGCCGAGCTGGTCGGCCGCCTCGACGAGGCCGGCGAGACGGTGGCCGCGATCGGCATCACCAACCAGCGGGAGACCACCGTCGTGTGGGACCGCCGCACCGGGCGGCCGCGGCATCGGGCCCTGGTGTGGCAGGACCGGCGGACCGCCCCCCGGTGCGACGAGCTCGCCGGGGCCGGGTACCTCGACCTGGTCCGGCGGACCACCGGCCTGGTCCTCGACCCGTACTTCTCCGCCACCAAGCTCGAGTGGCTGCTGACCGAGGGCGGCGTCGCGGCCGACGCGGCCCTGGCGTTCGGGACCGTGGACAGCTGGCTCCTGTGGCGGCTGACCGGGGGCCCTGACGGGGGCGTCCACGCCACCGAGCCGTCGAACGCGAGTCGGACGATGCTGTTCGAGATAGACGCCCTGGCGTGGAGCGACGAGCTGACCGAGCTGTTCGGGGTCCCGCCCGCCTGCTTGCCCGAGGTGCGGCCGTCGGGCGGCCGCTTCGGCCGGGTCGCGCCGGGGTCGCCGGTGCTGGCGGGGGTGCCGGTGGCGGCGATCCTCGGCGACCAGCAGGCAGCCCTGTTCGGGCAGGCGTGCCTGGAGCCCGGCCTCACCAAGAACACCTACGGCACCGGCAGCTTCGTGCTCATGAACGTGGGCCGCGAGCGGCCGGAGCCGGTCGACGGGCTGCTCACCACCGTGGCCTGGACCCGGTCCGGGGAGCCGGGGGCGACCTACGCGCTGGAGGGGGCGATCTTCGTGACCGGCGCCGCGGTGCAGTGGCTGCGCGACGGACTCGGTCTCATCGAGTTGGCCGCCGACGTCGGGCCGCTGGCCGAGACCGTGGCCGACACCGACGGCCTCTACCTGGTGCCGGCGTTCACCGGGCTGGGCAGTCCCTGGTGGGACCCCTACGCCCGCGGCACGATCGTCGGCGTGACCCGGGGCACCCGCCCGGCGCACCTGGCCCGGGCGGTGGTGGAGGCGATGGCGTTCCAGACCCGGGACGTGGTGGAGGCGATGACCCGGGCGTCCGGCCAGGCGGTGGCCGAGCTCCGGGTCGACGGCGGGGCCTCGGCCATGGACCTGCTGCTGCAGCTGCAGGCCGACCAGTTGGGGGTGCCGGTCGCCCGGCCGGTGGTGCAGGAGACGACGGCGCTGGGGGCGGCGTTCCTCGCCGGCCTCAGCGAGGGCGTGTGGGGCTCGACCGCCGAGGTGGTCGACGCCTGGCGACTCGACACCCGCCGCGAGCCCGCCCCCGACCGGGCCGCCGCAGACGCCCGCCACGCCCGCTGGCTGGCGGCGGTCGACCGCTCCCGCGGCTGGGCCTGACCCCGCGCCACTGACCCCGCGCCACCGAATCCGAGGCGATAGGGGTCGCGCCACCGAACCCGAGGCGATAGGGGTCGGGGGCCGACCACCACTGCCTCGGGAACGACGGAACGGCCCCTATCGCCTCGGGCCGCGACGGCACCGACGGCGGCCACGGAACCCGTCCGGGCGCCGGTGCGGCCGGCCCCCAACGGGTGAGGGCCGGCCGCCGGTGCATCGGGGCGCGGCCGGGGACGGAGGGGACATCCACGGACCGGCCCCGACGATCAGCGGCTCGGGTGGCGGGCCCGGCTGCGGGCCCGGTGCAGCTCCCGGAGCCTCGTGTCGACCACCCGGGCCAGGGCGGCGACCTGGGACCGCTCCCGGGACCGGTAGGGCATGCCCTCGCGCCCGAGCACGAGGGCCAGTCCGGCGTTGGCCATGGGCGCCCAGACGACGTCGGACGCGTGGCGGCCGCGCCCGCGGGTGACGCCCTCGGCGGCCCGGCTGCCGGCCAGGTAGGCCTCCAGCCAGGCGGCGCTGGGCGCCGCGTCGTCGGCGGCCAGCACGCCGTCGCCCCGGTCCTCGATGTCGACGACCGCGACCCAGCGGGCCCCGACCACCCGGCGGGCGTGGACGACGACAGCGCTCAACAGGCCTTCCACGTCGTCGGCCCCGACCAGCTGGGCGGCCGCCTCGAGGGCGTCGAGGCGGGGGTCGTGCAGGGCGTCCGCGATCGGCCGCACCTCCTCGACGGCCACGCCGTCGACCTGGCGGACCTCGTCGACCAGCAGCTCGAGGTGCTCGCCGTCGGGCAGCTCGACCACGAGCTCGTCCACCGCCTGGCCGCCGTCGCGCTCGAGGATGTCGATGCCGACCACGTCGCCGCGGACGGCGCCGATCCGGCTGGCGACCTGGCCGAGAGCACCCGGCCGGTCGGGCAGCCACATGCGGATCACGAACGTTTCCACGACCGGGGACACTACGGAGGCCCTGTGAACCGGCTGTTTCCGACGCGCGACGGGAGCGTGAGCACGTGGCAGCCGTTCCGGGTCCGACCCGGGTCGTTCCGGTCGCCCGGGGTGCCCTCGATAGGGCAACATGCGGGGTGGCGCGAGCGCGGATGAGCGCGCGCGAGGTCGGTCGCGCGAGACTGGTTGCCGACGAAACTGCAGTGACCTACCGATCCTGGGGGATCGGACACGACGCAGTCACCACTGGGGCTCGTCCCGTCGTGGTGCCCTGCGACACCACGACACCACCATCGTGACCACATCGACCCACACGGGTACTTCGGGCGACTTGCCGGGGCTGCACGGGAGACTGACGGTGCTCCCGTCGGAGCCGCGCGAGCGCGCGGCGCTCACCGAGCAGGTCCTCCGGCTCCTGGCGCCGACCGGCGGGACCGCGGACAACGGGGCGCCGAGCCCCGCCCTCGGCCCCGCCGACTACCGGGCCGCCGGCCGCGAGGCGGCCGTCCGCCGCGTCGAGGTGCACGAGCGGGTCCGGGGCGAGCTGGCCGCCAAGCTGCGGCGGGCCCGCGAGCTGCAGGCCGTCACGGCCAACCGCCGGGACGAGGCAGCCGCCCGCACCCGTCGGATGAAGGCCCACCTCGACGACTGCGACGCCCTGCTCGAACGGGCCGGGGAGCTGACCAACGCGGCCGAGGAGTCCCGCCGGGCCCTCGACGCCCGCCGGGTCGAGGTCGAGGCGGCCCGCGGGCGGCTGGCGATGGTCGACGAGCAGCGCGAGGCCGCCGGCCAGATGATCGACGACGCCGCCCGCCAGCTCGCCGACCTGGAGACGTCCGAGCTCGACGAGTCGACCCTGCGCCGCGAGCTCGAACGCGCCAACACCGGCCTGCGTGACGCCGAGGAGGCCCACGCCGAGGCCAACGACGAGCTCCGAGCCCTGGAGCAGGCGGCCGCCGCCCGGGCCGCGGCCCGCGACAGCATCCTGTACGAGCGGGCCGACCTGGTCGCCGAGGTCGAGGCCCCGATGCCCGACAGCGAGCCCGTCCGCAACGCGCTGGCCGCGTTCGACGCCGAGACCCAGAACGGCGAGCCCGACCTCGTGGCCCGCGAGCTGGCCCGGGAGTGGATCGAGGTCGACGGCGAGATCGAGCGGATCGAGGACGCGCTGCCCGTCCCTCCCTCGGTCGACGAGCTGGCCGCGGCCGAGCGTCGCCTGGCCCAGATCGAGCAGACGATCGCCGAGCTCGAGTCGGCCGGCCGCCGGGGCGAGCTGGTGCCCGACGCCCGCGACGAGATCGAGGCCGCCCACGAGGCGGTGCTCGCCGCCGAGGAGGAGGCCGACCAGACCGGCGGCCACGACGACGCGCTGGCCCGGCTCCACCAGGCCCGCGAGCTCGAGCACGGGGTGCTGCGGCGCCACGGCTACGAGACCTACCTCGACGTCATCCTGGCCGGGCCCCGGCCCGAGGGCGACGCCCAGGCCGACCTGCTCGACGCCCTCCGGGCCCGGCGGGTGGCCGACGACACGCTGGCCTCGTTGCGGGCCTCGGCCGACCCGCCCGCGATCGTCACCACCCTGCGGGGCCGCCGCGACCGCATCTACCGGGAGGCCGCCGACCTCCTCGGCTGCGACCCCGGCCCCAACGTCGCCGAGCTGCTCTACGCCCACCCGGTCGTGCCTCCGAACCGCACCCGGGCGCTCGCGACGGTGCTGGCCTCGTACGAGATCCTGCCGGTCGGCATGTCCGTGCGCGAGGCGGCGGTCACGTGGCTGGTGGAACAGGATCAGGACCTCGCCCGCCGCGACGACTGCCGCCGCGAGATCGCCCGCCTCGACGACGACCTTGCCGCGCTCGACCACCAGGACGCCGTCGCCCTCGAGGACGTCGGCCGCATCCACGCAGCCCTGGACAGCACCCAGGCCCACGTCGGCGGCGCCCTCCACCGCGTCCGGATGCTCGAGGACGAGATGTCCGACCGGGCCTCCCAGGACGAGCGGCGGCTCCAGCGCATCGCGGCCGCCGAGCAGCTGCGGGCCCAGATCGCGGCGGTCACCGAGGCCCTCGAGCGGTCCGAGGAGGAGTACCACACCACCCTCGCGGGCGCCGAGGGGGCCGTTGTCACCGCCGAGTCGGAGATGGAGCGGGCCACCGCCGCGCTGTCCGACGCCGTGCGGCGCCTGCGGCGCATCGCCGAGGCGCTGCCCCCGGCGCTGCGGCCCCGGGCGGGCGACGACCCGCTGGGCGAGCTGCCCCGGCTGCGGGAGACCCTGGCCGCCGAAGTGGAGCGGGCCGAGCTGGCCCTGTCCTCGGCGACCGACGACCTCGAACGGGCCCGGCGCGACATCGAGAAGACGCAGGCCGAGCTCGACGACCACCTGACCGTCGTCCCCACGGACGACGTCAACGACGAGGATCTCCGCCAGGCCGTCATCGACCTGGTGGGGGCCGGCGACCAGCCGGTGGTGCTCGACGACCCGCTCGTCGGGCACGACGACCTGCGGTCCGGGCTGCTCGAGCAGCTCGTGGCCGCGTCCGAGCGGCGCCCCGTGGTGCTGCTCACCGACGACCCGGACACGCTCGGGTGGGCGATCAGCCTGCCCGGCGACGTGGGGGCCGTGACGCGTCTGGCGGTGCGACACGACTCCGGAGCGGTGCCCCCGCGCGGTGTGCCGCTCACGAGCCAGCCAGGCCCTGTCACATGATCTCCCCCGAGGATCCGTAACGTGCGCAGACGCATCCCCATCCGAACGAAGCTGGCCGCCGCCCTGGCCATCCCGATCGCCGCATTGCTGTCGGTGTCGGTGCTGGAGGTGGCCCAGAGCTCCCGCGAGGCGGACAAGGTCCGCGACCAGACCGAGCTCGCGACCTCGTCGATCGGCCCCAGCGGCCTGATCACCGGCCTCCAGAACGAACGGAACTACGGCAGCGTGTGGCTGCTCGGGTTCGAGGGCGCGCTGGAGCTGCCGGTCAAGTCGTTCGAGGAGGCGACGGCGAACACCGACGCGGCCATCGCCAACTTCAAGGACGAGATCGAGGCCAAGGGCGGAGACGTCGCCGAGACGTTCGGCCCCGTCATCGACGAGATCGACCGCGAGATCCAGGGCTACCGGCAGATCGTCACCGGGTTCAGCGGCGAGCGCGGTCTCAACAACACGCCCACGTCGGAGCCGTTCTTCAACGGCTACACGACGCTGATCGACAGGATGTTCCAGGCCAGCGGCAGGGTGGCGCTCGCCATCGACGACGCCACGCTGCGCCGGGGCGTCGAGCTGACCGACCTGGCCTCGCACCAGATCGAGGTGACCGCCCGGCTCATCCGCGCCTTCCTGCTGGCCGGCGTGACGGGGATGCTCGACACGCCGGAGGAGATCGGCGAGGCGTCCGGGCTGCTGGGCCAGCTCGAGAACAACATGGCGACGATCCACCAGCTCGCCATCGGCCGCTACGAGGCGCCGGCGGCCAAGGCGGAGGGCGAGGTCCTCGCGGCCGGCGTCATCGACCTGTCACACCAGGCGATCGACACGGCCGGGACCGAGCCGGTGCCGGTGAGCAAGTTCACCGCCTCGGTGTCCCGGAAGGACGACGAGGGCTGGAACGGGTTCCGCACAGCGGTCAACGAGGAGATCGAGCGTCGGGCCGGCGAGCTGAACGACGACGCCGCCCGCAGCCGTCAGCTCTACATGGCCCTGGCCCTGCTGGCCGTCGCCGTCGCGGTGCTGGTGACCTGGCTGGTATCCCGGTCGATCACCCGGCCGCTGCGGTCGCTGACCCGCCAGGCCAAGGAGATGGCCGAGCGCCGCCTGCCCGAGGCGGTGGTCGACATCCTCGAGACGCCGCTCGGCGACGACGTCACCGTGCCCAGCGTCGAGCCGGTCCGGGTCAACACCCGCGACGAGGTGTCGGACGTGGCCGACGCGCTCAACACCGTGCAGGACTCGGCCCTCGACCTGGCCGTCGAGCAGGCGGTCCTCCGGCGCAACATCGCCGACAGCTTCGTCAACCTGGGCCGCCGCAACCAGAACCTGCTGGGCCGCCAGCTCGACTTCATCACCGAGCTGGAGACCAACGAGACGAACGCGGACACGCTGGCCAACCTGTTCCGGCTCGACCACCTGGCCACCCGCATGCGCCGCAACGCCGAGTCGCTGCTGGTGCTGGCCGGCATCGAGCCCCCGCGGCAGTGGGCGGCGCCGGTGCGCCTCACCGACGTCATCCGGGCTGCGCTGGGCGAGGTCGAGGACTACCAGCGGGTCACCGTCCGCGGGGTCGAGCCGGCGACGGTGCTGGGCTCGGCGGCCGCCGACCTGGCGCACCTGCTGGCGGAGCTCATCGAGAACGCCCTGGTTTTCTCACCGCCCGACCAGACCGTCGACATCCGGGGCCGCAGCCGGCCCGACGGCTACACGCTGGCCATCATCGACTCGGGCCTGGGCATGCCCCCGGCGGACGTGGCGGCGGCGAACCGGCGGCTGGCGGGCACCGAGAGCTTCACCATCGCCCCGTCGAAGTACCTGGGCCACTACGTCGCCGGCAACCTGGCCGCCCGCCACGACATCAACGTCCGGCTGGACAACTCGCCGGGCAACGGCATCACCGCCACCATCGACCTGCCGATGTCGCTGCTGACAGCCGACGCCGCCATCGTCGACGACGTGCCGGTGTCGCTGCCCCGCTCGCCGATGCCGCTGGCGCCGGCCGGCGACGGCGGCTCGGTCCCCGAGGCGCCGCTGTTCGACCTGCCGTCCGGCGGCTCGGCTGTCGGCGCCGGCTCCGGGAACGGCGGCGGGGGATCGTCGCCGTGGGCGTCGCTCGGCCCGGTGACCGGGCAGACCCCGGCGGCCCGGGCCCCCGGCCCCGCCGAGCAGCCGACCCGGACCGCGAGCGGCCTGGTCAAGCGGGCCCGCCGCGGGTCCGACCGGGAGGCGCCCGCCGCCTCGGTGCCCAGCGACCTGCTGGCCAGCCTGGCCTCGGTGACCGACAACAACGTCGGGAACCGCGCCCCGGGCGAACGGTCGCCAGGGGTCGAGGTGCCCGACGGGGTGACGCCGCCGCCGATCTGGTCCGCGCTGCCGACCCGCAACACGGGCCGGACGACCATCCCGCCCGCCAACCGGTCCTGGACGGCGCCCGCCGCCCCGCCGGCGCCCCCCGGGCC
>JBKPHT010000280.1:0-5671 GCA_046730015.1 Actinomycetota bacterium | reverse complement strand
CGCGCGTCGGAGGGCGGCAGCTCCGCTGTCCGTCAGGACCAGAGTCCGGGCCCGACCGTCGCTCGGGTCCACGGTGCGGTTCACGAGGCCGGCCGCGATCAGACGTCGCACGAGCGTGGTGATCGCCGGCTCGCTCTGGTGCATCGAGCGCGCGAGCCCTCGCTGAGAGACTCCCGGCCGTTCCTGGATCACGGCCAATGCGGCCGCTTGAGCCGTCGTGATCCCGGCCTGCTCGAGGCAGCGCCGGTCCGCGGCGGAACGAAGCTGTGCCGCGGTGACCTGCAGATGGAAGTACAGCCGCTCATCGTGCGCCGCGGACATCGGCTGGATGTTACTTAGTCCGTTAAGTATCGTGCGCGGATGGTCATCGACGTGTGGGCCCAGCAGCCGAACCCGACGTTCGCGAGCCAGCCATGGCTCGACACGTTGCTGCGCTGGACCGAGCAGGGACGCAGCGACGTGGTGGTCGACGCGGAGGCGACAGTGGCGGCGATGGACCGCGGAGGTGTGGACGTCGCCCTGATGAGCGCCTGGTGCGGACCGGCCGGGATGTTGATCAGCAACGACGAGGTCGCCGACCTCGTCCGGCGCTACCCGGCTCGCTTCCGCGGGGTCGGAACCGCTGACCTCCGTTCACCCGCTGCTGCGTGCCGGGAGCTTCGGCGTTGTGTGAACGAGCTCGGCTTCGTGGCGATCCGAGTGGTGCCGTGGCTGTGGAACCTGCCACCGAACGATCGTCGCTACTACCCGCTGTACGCCACGTGCGTCGAGCTGGGCGTGCCGTTGTGCACGCAGATCGGCCACACCGGGCCCCTGTGCCCGTCAGAACCGGGGCGACCGATCCCGTATCTCGACGATGTGTTGCTGGAGTTCCCTGAGCTCGTCGTCGTGGGCGGCCACGTCGGGTACCCGTGGATCGACGAGGTGCTCTCGCTTGCGACCAAGTACCCCAACTTCTACATCGACACCTCGGCCTACGCGGTACATCGGCTTCCTGCCGCGCTGGTGGAGTACATGCGTGACCGGGGGCGAACCCGGGTGCTGTTCGGCACGAACTGGCCGATGCTCCGTGCTGATCGCGCGCTTGCCCGTCTGTCGGACCTCGAGCTCGACGAGGACGCGACGGAGTCGTTCCTCTCCGGCAACGCCAGGCGAGTGTTCCAGCTCGATCGAGAGGCTGTCGCCTGAATCGGGCCCTCGGTCCGTCGGTGGTCAGATCAGGGCCTGGAGGGCGGCGTAGACGGCGGTCGAGATCTGGCGCTTGGCGTCGTCGGGTGACGTCGTGGTGGTGCCTCGCAGCCAGGATCCCGCCCAATGGCGGCATGGCCCGTAGACGAGGGCCCAGCGCATGGCCGGTTCGAGGTCGGGAAGCTCGCCGGCGGCGACGCGGTCGGCGATCCACCGGGCGGCGCGTTCGTGAGTGTCGGTGTTGAGGGCGGCGATGGATGTCTCGTCGTCGTCGAGGAAGGGTGCGCGGCGCATCGCGAACAGGAAGGTGGCCAGCGTCGGATGGGCGACCACCCAGTCGATGTAGGCGCCGACCTGGGCGGCGACCCCGGCCCGGGTGGTCCTCGTGCGCAGCAGGGCGGTGAGGCCGACCTCCTGGGTCTGGCGGAGCCCGTCGAGATAGAGGCTCGCGGCGATGCGTTCCTTCGAGCCGAAGTGGTGGTAGATGCTGCCCGTGCTGGCCCGGGCCTCCCTGCGGATGTCGGCCAGGGTGGTCTGGTCGTAGCCGATGGTCGAGAAGCACTCGAGGGCCGCGTCGAGGATGGCCTGGCGTCGCCGTCGGGTCGACTGCGCGCGGGGCCCGGGCTCGACGGATCCGGTCGGCTCGGCGGGTGCGGTCATGGTGCCGTCGATCCTACGTCGTGCCCCGGGCCGACTAGAACGATTGACTGGAATATGGTTCTAGAACAATAATCCGACGACATGCGACAGCTCACCTGCACCGGACCCGGTGTGGTCCAGTGGCTCGACGTCCCCGAGCCGAGCATCGTCGACCCCACCGACGCTCTCGTCCGCCCGGTGGCGGTCGCCCGGTGCGAGATCGACCCGTTCCTGGTCTTGGCCGGTCCCACCGGCGGGGACGGCTTCGCCCTGGGACACGAGGCGGTCGTCGAGGTGACGGCTGTCGGCCCCCAGGTCGAGGGGCTGGGGATCGGCGAGCTGGCCCTACCGTCGTTCCAGATCAGCTGTGGCGTGTGCCCGACCTGCCGGCGGGGCCACACCGCCAACTGCGAGCGGTACCCCGTGTTGTCCGACTACGGCATGCAACCGCTGTCGGGCGTCGAGTACGGCGGGATGCTCGCCGATGTCGTCCGGGTGCCGCACGCCGACGCGATGCTCACGCCGCTTCCCGCGGGGCTCGACCCGGTGGCGGTGGCGAGCGTGCCCGACAACGTGGTCGACGGCTACCGGGCCGTCGGTCCCCATCTGCGCCAGCGCCCAGGAGCCGACGTGCTGGTCGCCTGTCACGGCACACCCAGCATCGGCCTCTATGCGGCGCAGTCGGCGCTGGCGCTCGGGGCCGGCACGGTGACCGTGGCCGCCGCCGACGACGAGATCCTGGGCCTCGCCGAGCGGATCGGCGCGACGCCCCTGCGCACCGAGTTCGGCGGCAGGGCCGGGAAGTGGCCGATCGTGGTCGACTGCGGGCAGCGGGTCGAGGGCCTCCACTGGGCCATCCGCGCCACCGAGCCCGAGGGGACCCTCCACAGCGTGTCGTACTACGCCGCCGAGCCCATGGTCCCGATGCCGCTGGGACGGCTCTACACGCTCGGGATCGATTTCCGCATCGGCCGGGCCCACTCGGCCGCGCTCCTGGCCGAGGTCGTCGATCTCGTGGCCGACGGACGCCTCCATCCCGAGCAGGTGACGACCAGCGTCATCGGCTGGGAGGAGGCGCCCGACCGGTACACCGACGACACGGTCAAGCTGGTCGTGTCCCGCACCTCCGACCTGCCGCTACCCGATCCCGGAGAGACACCGTGACCCTGCTCAGCTACACCGTGGACGCCGCCGTGGCCACGATCACCATGGACGACGGCAAGGCCAACGCCCTCTCGCCGGCGATGCTCGACGAGCTCGACGCGGCGTTGGATCGAGCGGAGTCCGACCCGGTGGGCGCCGTCGTCCTCGCGGGACGCCCGGGCCGGTTCTCGGGCGGCTTCGACCTGGGCGTGCTCGGCGAAGGTGGGGCAGAGGCCGAACGGATGCTCCGGGGCGGGTTCGAGCTGGCCGAACGTCTCTTGAGCTTCCCCCGCCCGATCGTGACGGCCTGCACCGGCCACGCGCTGGCCATGGGCCTGTTCCTCGTGTGCTCGGGCGACTACCGGATCGGCGCCGCGGGCGACTTCAAGCTCCAGGCGAACGAGGTCGCCATCGGCCTGACGATGCCGTACCCGGCGCTCGCGATCCTCCGGTTCCGGCTCGTTCCCTCGAGCTTCGATCGTGCGGTGGGACTGGCCGAGGTGTTCTCACCACCGGAAGCCGTCGAGGCCGGCCTGCTCGACCGGCTCGCGGGCCCCGATGCGGTCATCCCCACCGCCCGAGAGGTCGCGGCGTCACTCCTGGCGCTCGACTCAGCCGCGCACGCAGCCACCAAGCGCCGGGCCCGCGCCACGCTCCTGGCCGACCTGCGGGCCGGCATCGAGGCCGAGTTCCCGGCGGCGGTCGCGGCCACCGGTTAGCGAGGGTCTCAGGGTCCAACGCGGTCGGCGAACCGGCCGGGAGAGGTGCCGACGTGACGGGCGAAGTGGCGGCTGAGGTGGGCCTGGTCGTGAAAGCCCGTCTCGATCGCCACGGTCGCCGCGGGCTGGCCGTCGAGGAGACGGCGCCGAGCAGAGTCGATGCGACGGCTGATCACGTAGGCGTGCGGGGAGATGCCGTACGCACGGGTGAAGCTCCGCACGAGGTGGGTGGGGCTGGCCTCCAGGATCGAGCCCGCTGCGCTCAGGGTGACCCTCTCGAACAGGTGGGCGTCCAGCAGCTGGCGCAACTGGTCCGCCAAGCGTGGATCCGTCGGTGGCTCAGCCGGAGGATGCCGACCGAGGTGGCTCTGGAGCTGCTCGATCACGACCGCCAATGTCGCCTCGCCGCCGATGAGGTCGTCTCCGGCCTGCAGCCGGCGGTGCAGCCGGCCGAGGGTCCGGTGCAGCCGGGGATCGTCGATGCGCGGACGATCGACGGCGGGCCCGACCAGGCGTTCGCTCAGCTCCGTCGTCTCGACGTAGAGGACCCGCTTGCGGAACCCGACGTCGTGGGCAGCCCGCCCGTCGTGGACCACGTGGGGGGGCAGTACCGTCACCGTCCCGGACCTGGAGCCGTGCTCGCGATTGTCGAGGTCGTAGCGGATGGCGCCCTGGTCGACGATGAGGACGGTCCAGGTGTCGTGGGTGTGCGGTGGGTAGCGGTGCTCGACGAAGCGGGCATGGAACACCTCTCGGACGCCCGGCAGCGTTGGCTGCCAGGCCCGCACATGTTCCGCTCGCGTCGTCTGCGGCACGCGCGAGGAACGTACAAGACCTGGTCGGAGACCTGGCACTGAGATCTCGCAGGTGACAGACGACATCAAGCTCGCGGTGGTCGTCCGGGACGACCTCGAGACCTGGCAGAAACTCAACGTGACGGCCTTCGTGGCCAGCGGCATGGGAACCTCGACGCCCGAGCTCATCGGCCGCGCCTACGAGGACGCGTCCGGGCTGAAGTACCACCCGATGTTCGGGGTGCCGGTCCTCGTGTTCTCCGCCGGCGCCGTGGCGCTGCGTCGTGCGTTCGACAGGGCCCGGGCACGAGGGCTCGTCATGGCGGTGTACACGGACGAGCTGTTCACGACCGGCAACGACGTCGACAACCGGGCGGCCGTCGCCGCAGTGGCGACCGAGAACCTCGACCTGGCCGGCTTCGCGGTGGCCGGCGACCGCAGAACGGTCGACAAGGCTCTCGACAAGCTCCGGCTGCACCCGTAGCCGCCGCAGACGGGATAGGTGTGACCGAGGACACTTGCCTTTTCCAAGCTGCCCCCGCCACCATGCCTCCCGATGGCACAGTCCGAGGCTCCGACGTCGACGATCGCGGGTCCCCACGTGGGCGTCGTGCTTCCCTCCCGCGAGGCCCTGCGTTCCGGCCGACCCGAGCTCGTGCCGTCCTTTGCCCGTGCCGCAGAGGAACGGGGGTTCCAGTCGCTGTGGGCGGGTGACTCGCTGCTCGCCCGCCCGGTGTACGACCCGTTCACCGTCCTGGCGTGCGCGGCCGCCACGACCACCACGGCGCTCCTGGGCACGGGCGTGCTGCTCGCCCCGATGCGGTCGCCCGCCCTGACCGCACAGGCGATCGGGTCGCTCGACCAGCTCAGCGGTGGCCGACTGATCCTCGGCCTCGGGCGAGGCTTCGACCTGCCGGAGACCCGGCGCGACTTCGCGGCCGCGGGAGCCGGCTTCGAGCAGCGCACCCGTCGGCTGGTCGAGACGATCTCGTTCTGGCGCAGCCTGTGGGCACCCGGCGGGCGAGCCTCCCTCGACCGCCCGTACGGCCGGCTCGACGACGAGGCGATCCTTCCACCCGTCGCCCGACCCGGCGGCCCGCCGATCTGGCTGGCGGGGTACGGGAGCGCCTCGTTCGAACGGACCGGCCGCCTCGCCGACGGGTGGCTCCCGTACCCGCCCGAGCCCGA
>JBKPHT010000279.1:0-7942 GCA_046730015.1 Actinomycetota bacterium | reverse complement strand
TGTCGGTGAACACCGGCTCGGCGTTGCGCCCACCCTTGAGATGGACGCTCTGGGCCGACGCGGTGCTCGCCCCCAGCATGATGACCACCGCCACGGTCGTGGCGGCGAGGAGTGATCGTCGAATCATTCGCATTTCCTCCTACGTGATCGGGAATTGGGGGCCTCTGATCGACCGCCCGGCGGAGCACGCGCCCGCGCCGGGAGACAACGCCGGCGGGCGATCGACAACGGGCCGGCCGACGCCGGGGACCAGGCCTTGCGGGCCGCCGGTCGGACGGGCCATGCGGCGCGGCCGGGATCACCTGGCCGTGGGCGATGCCCGCCTGCGGGTATGGAGATCACGCCGCGTCGACCGGTCTGCAGGGCGGCGCAGGTGGCAGGTCGGTTGACCGCACGAGCAAGGCCATGTCCGCCTCCCCCCTCGTTCGTCGCCACGCGGGGCCACCGGCCGCCGCCCTCAGAGCGCGCAGTTCGCCACTCGCCCGCCCGAAATCACGCCACCAGGTCGCAGCGAGAGGTCTAGCCACCGCCCTCGGTGGTCGGGTATACGCCATTTACCTTAAGTAAGCGTGAAGTGACGGCCGATGGTCGCCGTCGCAACGACGCGGCGTGAACACCCGCCTGTGCGCGTTCGCGGCTTGGCACCGCCGAAACACCCGGGGACGCCGGCCGTCTCGCAACGTCCCGCGGGATCTGCCGGGATGGGGTACCGCTGTGGGCGACGCCGGCGATCACGTCGGAGATGCGACCCGTCACGCGGCTCGACGACGCCACCATCGCAGCGATCCGGTGATGTCACCGCACGCCGATGTCACGTCGCGCCGCCCGGTCCACCGGTCCCGCACCGGTCACCCCACGCCCTGGTCACGGCCCGATCCGAGCCGGCGCGACCGGCCCACGACGGGCCGGCGTCGCCGCCCTGTCCCGCCTCCGGTGTTCGTCGACGACTCCGGACGACGTCGCCGGGCGGGTCGACTGGTCGGCGCCTGCCTCGCCGCACTGGTGCTGGGCTACGTGGGCGTCGTCGGCCTGACCTTCTCCGGTGCGCCCCTGGTCGGCAGGCTCGCGCCGCCAGGCATCGGTGAGCTGTCCCGCCCCGCCGGTGACGACGGGCTGGACGTCGGCCCCGGATCGCAGGAATCGCCGCTGCCGGCCGCGGCGGTCGCCCCCGGCGCGTCTGAGAACGGGGCACCGGGGCCTGCGCCCTCGCGTCTTTCCGCCGAATCTCAACCGGCTGCGGATCCGGCCACCACGTCGGCCACCCCGACGACCACCACGACCACACCATTGCGCGGTCAGGGCACCACCACCAGCGTGCCGACTCCCAGCTCCACCGTGCCCGAGCACACACGCCCGACCGGGGGACCGCCGACAGACCCGCCCGGCAAGCCGTGACGCCGCGGCCCCCCCGTCGGGGCAGCGGCGTGGCCCGCCCGGTCACCCGCTGGGTGCTGCTGGCCACCCTGCTCGCCGGGGTAGCGGCGTCGCTCGCCCTGAGCGGGCTGCTGCGGTCGGCCCCGGGCTCGCGACCGGGCGGGACGCCCGTGCTCCCGGACGGCGCCGTGCTCGGCCCCGTGCTCGAGGTCGGTGACGCAACCGTCCGGTCGGCGGCGGGCGTGCCGGACGTCGTCGGCATCGCGCTCGTCGGCACCGGTTCCGACGACGCGTGGCGTGGCGCGGCCACGGTCCTGTCCCGGCACGGAGCGGCTGCGACCTGGTTCGTCGCGGGACGCACGCTGCTCGATCATCCCGGCGCGGTGGCCGATGTCCTGGACCTGGGAGGCGAGGTCGGCGTCACCGGGTTCACGGGCCGAGACCTCGCGACGTTGCCCGCGTGGCGGGTACGCGTGGAGCTGTCGAGCACCCAGGCCGTGCTCGCCGCCCGCGAGGGCGTCACGACGCCGCTGTTGCTCCTGCCCTCGGCCCCGACCGTCGGATCCGTCGATCGTCACGCGGTCGTGGCGGCCCGGACCGCCGCCGACCAGGGCTACGCCCTCGTGGCCGGCACGACCCCCGACGCGGCCCGCGGCGGGGACGTCGCCGTGATCGACGTCGACCAGGCCGCTCCCGCCCGCCTGGACGCGCTCCTCACCCGGCTGGCCGCCCAGGGGCTCCGACCTGCCCGGGTGTCGGAGGTCGCGGGAATCGCTCCGGCCACGGTCAACACCCCCGTCGGCATCTGGACACGACTCAACGCCACGGCGGTGACCGCTGCGCTGCGGTCCGCCGATCTCGTCACCGCCGCGATCGGTCTCCTGTTCGTGCCCCTCGCCGCGCTCATGGGAGCACGGGCGATCGTCGCCGTGGCGCTAGCGGTTCCCCACGCCCGGCGGCGGAGACGGTCGCGCCCGTGGGCCGGACCCGTGACCGTCGTCGTGCCGGCGTACAACGAGGCCGCCGGCATCGAGGCGTCGCTACGGTCGCTGATCACGTCCGACTGGCCCTACGGCCTGTCCCTCATCGTCGTCGACGACGGGTCGACCGACCCCACCCCCGACATCGTCGCCAGCCTCGGCCTCCCGCACACGTACCTGATACGGCAGATCAACCAGGGCAAGCCGGCGGCCCTCAACGCCGGTCTGGCGGTCACCGGAACCGAGGTCGTCGTCATGGTCGACGGCGACACCGTGTTCGAGCAGGACACGATCGCCGAGCTGGTCGCACCGTTCTCCGACCCGCGGGTCGGCGCCACCAGCGGCAACGCCAAGGTCGGCAACCGCAGGTCGCTGCTCGGACGTTGGCAGCACATCGAGTACGTGATGGGCTTCAACCTCGACCGTCGCCTCCTGGCCAGCGTCGGGGCGATCTCGACCGTGCCCGGCGCGGTCGGCGCCTTCCGCACCGACGCGCTGCGCCAAGTGCGCGGCGTCAGCGACGACACCATCGCCGAGGACACGGACCTCACCATCGCCATCCAGCGCGCCGGCTGGCGGGTCGTCTACCAGGACCAGGCGATCGCCTGGACCGAGGCGCCGTCGACGGTCGGCGACCTGTGGCGACAGCGTTACCGCTGGTGTTACGGGACGCTGCAGGCGGTGTGGAAGCACCGGCGCGCGGTGATCGAGGGAAGCGGCATCGGGCTCATCGGCCTGCCGTACGCGCTCGTCTTCCAGGTCATGGTCGCCCTCCTGGGCCCGATCGTCGACGTCGCGGCGCTCTACGGCCTGGCGACCTCGCAGGCCCCGGCGGTCGCCAGCGCCTGGCTCACATTCACCGTCGCGCAGCTCGTCCTCGCGGCCTTCGCCTTCTGGCTCGATCGGGAGCCGCTACGGCCGCTGTGGGCCGTGCCGCTGCAACAGATCGCGTACCGCCAGCTCATGTACCTGGTGGTGATCCAGTCCGTGGCGGCCGCGCTCGCCGGTACCCGGCTGCGCTGGCACAAGCTCCGCCGCCTCGGTTTCGCCAGCGCCCCGGCGACCGTGGCAGCTCGCGGCGCTCCTCTGCACTGACCATCGGTCGTCCGGACCCATTCAGGTGGCCTTCAGGGTTCCTTAATCATTGCGTCCATCCTGAGCGTGCAGGGTTGGACACGGACGCGCCGGGCGGCGCGCCCTGGGCGTTTCCAACGGGCTCGACGTCGTCGACTGCGGCTACGCCCCTGGCAACCTCCACGGCTTCGTGCCGGCGGACTCGAAGAGCGACAACTTCAAGGTGGGCGACCAGAAGCCGCGGGAGATCGACACCCGCTTCTTCGACGACGCCAACGGGACCGGTCACAAGAGCGCCGACGAGTCGTGGCTGCTCGGGCGCTCGATCCGGTGGACCGATCCGCTGGGCGCGTCGAACATCAAGTGGTCGGACCTGGCGCCTGAGCTGATGGTCAACCACGAGGCCCATGTCGAGGCCGTGGAGGCCGGCACCCACCACATCACGATCGCCGATCAGCCCGGCTGCACGGTGGGCGACGTCTGGCTCGACGGCCAGATGCTCTCGCAGTCCGGGCCGCAGACGGTGCCGGTCGGCATCAACCGCAGCAAGAAGGAGCTGACGATTTTCATCGACGTCGCCTGCACCTGATGCGGCGTGGCGGGGGCGCTCCCCGGCGCACCGGTGGGTCAGGGCGACGCCGTGTCGCCCTGACCCACCGGACCGCGGTGCGGGGCTCCGCCGTCCGGTGGACCCGCACCCGGCGGCGGGCCGGGTTGGCCCGAGGGTCCGGGTTGGCCCGAGGGCTTGCCCGTCGGTCCAGGCTGGCCTGCAGGTCCGGGTTGACCTGAGGGTTGGTTTGAGCCCCCGGGTTGGCGTGAGGGTTGGTTCGAGGGCCCGGGTTGGCCCGAGGGTTGGCTCGAGGGCCCCGGCTGGCCTGCAGGTCCTGGTTGGCCCGTGGGCCCGTCCGGCTCGGGCGGCGCGGCCACCGCCTCCCGCGCGCCGGGCTCACCGGGACCGTGGCCGGTGGCCGGCGGGTACCTCCCGGGCGGCGGGCTCGACTGTCCTGGACTCGGGGTCTGGCCGCCGCCGGTCGGTGCGTGGCCTGCCTGGCCGGGGGGACGAGCGGCCGGACCGCCGCCCGGCTCCGGCGGCGGCGCCGAGCCGGCGGGGTCCAGTACCGCCGCGGCGTCGACGGTAGAGCCGCCGGCGGGCGCGGTCGATGACTGGCGCCTCGGCAGGGAGGCCTCGAGCCCAGAGGAGGAGGGCGGCCGGTCGGTGGTCGCCGGATCGGACGTCGCCGGGCCGGTGGTCGCCGGGTCGCCGGCCTGCGCGCCGGCCTCGACGGCTCCAGGCGGTAGGTCGCTCCCGGACTCCGCGGGGCGTATCTCGTCGCGGTGGTCGCGCTCGTCCTCCGGCGCCCCGCCGGTGTCGAGGTAGAACGGTGTGACCATGTCGATCACGGGCCGCATCCGGTCGACAACGCCAGCCGGCAGGAGACCGGCCGCCCCGGCAGAGGCGATGCCCGCGACCGCCACGGTGCCGCCCAACGTCGCCTTGGCCGCCAAGCCGAGGCCGGCCACCCGGGCGGACGTCCGCGCCGCCCACGAGCGTGCCCGACGGCCCGGGGCTCCCGGGCGGATGTCCGACCGGGGACGGGCCGCGCCGAGCATCAGGACGGCCAGCTCGTGTGACGGTTCCGGCGCCGGGCCACCCGTCGCCACCCGCACGTCCTGGGCGAATGTCGTCAGCACGCGGAGGTCGTCGCCGGGGTCGCGGCCCTCCATCAGCGCATCGAGGCCGAGGTCCGCGTCGCAGTCCGTGAGGATCCCCGGCAGGCGATCGTCGGGGCCGGTCACAGCGGCGCGCCTTCCCGCTCGACGGCGCCGATCACCGCGGCCAGGCCCCGCCGCTGGAGCGCCTTGACGGCGCCGCGTGACCGGCCGATGACCGAGGCGATCTCGTCGACCGTCATCCGGGCGACGAGACGGAGCAGGAGCACGTCGCGCTGCGCAGACGGCAGGTCGGCACACAGCTCGCGCACCCGCCGGGTCGCCAGCAGCCGGTCGACGTCGGCCTCGACGTCGGCGGCATCGGCCGGCTCGGGGGCGTCGTCCAGGGGCAGCACCAGCGGGCGCCGCGTCGCTGCCCGGCGGTCGTCGGCCAGGCGCCGGAAGGCGATGGTGAACACCCACGACCTGAAGTGCGCCTCGTCCCCCCGGAACGTGGGCAGGTTCCGCAGCACGCCGACGAAGACCTCGCTGGTGAGGTCGTCGGGCTCGGGCGCTCGCTGGAGGCGGAAGAACCCGGCTACCGCCGGGGCGAACGTCGTGTAGAGCCGCTCCAGGGCCCAGCCCTCCGCGGCCCGAGCGGCGGTCATCACCGCCTCGAAGTCCCGCTGGAGCCTGTCCCGACGTTCCGCCACGATGCCGCTCAGTCTTCCCTGTCCGAATCCCCTGGGTTGGGGATGGTACGCGAGTGGCCGCGGACATGCTGTGAGCAGACAGTCACTCCCTGTCATTAGCAAGGGCTCCCGGCCACGTCGTCGTCCCGCAGGACGTATCCGACCCCACGCACCGTGTGGAGCAGCCGGGACGCCTCGGGGCCCAGGTTTCTCCGCAGCAGGCTCACCCGGACGACGACGAGGTTCTCGTCGTACGCCTCGTAGTCCCAGACCAGCTCCAGGAGCTTCGCCTTGGACATCACCTGGCCGGCGTGCCGCGCCAGGACCGCCAGCAGGACGAAGTCGGTCGGGCCGAGCTCGATGGTCTCCCCGGCGAACTCCACCCGGTGTGCCCGCTCGTCCACGATCAGGCGGCCGACGTGGCTCACTGCGTGCCCGTGCCGACCACTGCGCCGCAGGACCGCTCGCAGGCGGGCCAGCAGCTCCTCGAACTCGTACGGCTTCGTGACGTAGTCGTCAGCCCCCGCCTCGAACGCGAGCAGCCGACTGGCCATGCGGTGCTCCCGGCTCACGAACACCAGCAGCGGGTCGCTGTGTGCCCGGAGGCCGCGGGCGACGTCGTCGCCGGTCACACCGGCCTCGCCCACCATCTCCAGCACGACGAGGTCGGGCCGGAACGTCTGCGCGACCTGCCACGCCGCGGCGGGGCCGGTGGCGGCTGTCCGGTAGCCACACTCGTGCAGGGCCTGCACGAGCGTGTCACGAGCGTCCACGTCGTCGTCGACCACCAAGACCCTCGCAGCTCCGCTCATCGCCCCTCCGACCGAGGCGATCGCCGGAGCGCGGCCGATGGGTGCGCTCGGCATGCCGATCTCCCGCCGGCCTCAGGAGCAGAGGGTGGGCGGGTCGTCGTTCATTGATGTCTCACTCGACCACGACGGCGGTGACCATGCCGAACATCCCGGTGTCGCGCTCGACGTGGTTGAGGATGTGGCAGTGCCACACCCAGGTCCCGGGTGCGTCCAGGTGGACCAGCACCGAGTAGCGCTCGCCGGGGGCGACGTTGACCGTGTCGGCCACGTAGGGCTGGTCGAGCGGGAAGCCGTCCTTGGCCACCACGACCTGGTCGAACTGGTGGAGGTGCATGGGGTGGATCTGGCCGCCCTCGTTGACGTAGTGCACCAGGATCCAGTCGCCCTGGCGGGCGACGATGGGCGCGGTGGCGGGGAAGCTCTTGCCGTTCAGCGAGTAGCCGATGACGCCGCTGTCGTTGAGCACCAGCGGTAGCTCCTGGCTGACCGTGAGGTCGGCGGGGATCGGGCGGCCGCCGACGGTCCGGCCGGTCGGCAGGGCGACCCGCCCGACGAAGATGGTGCCGAGCATGCCGTTGGGCACTTGGAGCTGGCCGTGGTGGTGGGCGTGGTACATCGCCACGGCCGGCTCGTCGGCCGTGAACTCGTAGGTGAACGACTCGCCGGGCTGGACCGCGGGCTGGGTGATCGGGGCCACGCCGTCCATGGCGTTGTCGACGTCGATGCCGTGGAGGTGGAGGTCGGTGGCCATCGGCAGGTTGTTGTGCAGGACGATCCGCACCCTGTCGCCGACGTCGACGTGGATCTGCGGGCCGGGGACCGTGCCCTCGTAGGTCCACGCGTCGAGGACCGTGCCGGGCTCGACCTCCCAGGGGGTGACCGCGGCGGTCAGCTCGAACTCCTTGACGCCGCCCTCGCGGATCGTGGGCTCGAGGACCGGGTTGCCGACGCCCTCGGTGGCGGCCGGGTAGGTGCCGATCGACTCGTCCATGGCCCGCGACATCTCCTCGTAGTCGGCAGCCGTCATCTGGTGCCCGGCGTGGGCGCCACCCGCGTCGGCGTCGCCCGCCGCGGAGGCGGCGCCGCCGGCCGCGGTGACCGTCAGGGTGCCGGTCATGCCGGCGTCGGCATGGCCCGGGACCGAGCACAGCAGGTCGTAGGTGCCCGGATCGAGGCCGGACAGATCCAGGGTCTCCGAGTCGCCCGCCGCCAAGTCCGCGGTGCCCAGGTCGGTGCCGGCGACGACCAGGTTGTGCGGTGTCGACCCGGAGTTCACGACCTCCAGCGACCCGCCGGTCTCCACCGACACCGTCGCCGGGGTGAGGGCGAACTCGGTGAGGTCGACGGTGGGGGCGGCCGG
>JBKPHT010000278.1:0-37111 GCA_046730015.1 Actinomycetota bacterium | reverse complement strand
GGCGCTGGCCCCCCTGGTGGGCGACGGCGGCGGGCGCGACCGCGTCGACATGCCCTACGCGAACACGCTGCCCCGGACCGGCCCGCTCGAGTTCGACTGGAGCCGCGCCGAAGGCGGCCTGGGCTACATGAACAGCTCGTTCCAGGCCGACGACGGCACCGTGTACGCCCTGTCCACCGCCCCCGGCGTCCGCTGGGAGGACCATCCCGCGGGCGATCTGCCCATGGCCCTCTACACGCTGGCCGACGACGGAACCTGGCAGCCGGCCGCCCTTGACGGCGACCGCCCCGACGCCATGGGCATGTCCACCGCCGGCGGGCTGCTGTACGCCGTCTCGACCGGGACGGCCGCCAACGGGGACGGCAGGGTGAGCAGGCTCTCGTCGTCGTCCGACGGTGGCGACACCTGGACCACCGAGGACGTCCCCGCCCCGCCGCCGCCGACCGACGCCGCCCCGCTGAGCCTGTCGGCGAGCCTGTCGATCGAGAGCGTCGGCTCGACCACCGTCGCCGTGATCAACACCAGCTACTACCTCGACTACACCGAGCTGTTCCCCCAGTTGGACACCGACGGAGGGGTCGGCCTGACGATCGAGGAGCGGGCCGAGGGCCCGACGCTCGTCCGGCTGCCGGAGGGGACCATGCCGGACGGGGAGATCGCTCGGGCCGAGGCCGAAACCGCCGAGGCCGAGGCCGCGCTCACGTGGACGGGCAGCGACCCCACGACCACCGTCCCGCCCGAGCCGGGAGCGCCCGTGCCGGCGTCCCCGACCGAGACGCCGGAGCCGCCGACATCGCTCCCGCCGGGCGAGGTCGTCCAGACGATCCCGTGGTCCGACCTCGGCCTGGAGGGCCCCGGGGACCTCGGCCCGCAGCACGAGGTGCTCCGCTGGGAGGACGGCGCCTGGGTGCCGCTCGAGGGCGACCCGTTCGACGGCCTGCAGTCGGTGCTGCTGGTCGAGTCGGGTGACCGGTTCGTGGCCACGGCCTTCGGCCCGACCGCGGGGGAGAGCGTCCTCACCTCGGACGACGGGCTCGCGTGGTCGCCGGTCACACCGCCCGGTGGCGGCGAGGTCGTCGGCATCGGCGGCGCTCTGGTGAGCGTGGACTACGAGGGAGCGATCGCCCGCGTGTCGACCAACGCCGGCGCCTCGTGGAGCGACGTCGACCTCACGACCGCCGGGGTGGCGCCCGGCTCGTATCTCCTCGAGGCGTCCAGCGGGCCGCTGGGCCTCGCCCTCGTGTTCGGCGCACAGGACCAGGCGCCTCAGCTCGCCGTCACCGGCGACCTGGTCGACTGGACGGTCGTGCCCGTCGCCGACGTGGTCGGCACCGACCAGATCGCGACGGCCCGGGTGATCGTCGGCGCCGACCGGCTCGTCGTCACCGCCACCCAGCCCGCCGACCTGGGCCAGATCCCGGCGAGCCTCACCGCGGTCGGCACGCCCGTCCGGGACGGCTGACCGCCGGTCCCGAGCCGGCCCACGACGAACCGGAGGGCCGGGCCGAAGCGGGCCCGGCCCTCCGCCCGCGCCCGGCCGGCGCGGCCATTGGGTGCTGCTCAGCGTCACAACTAGTGTCGGCGTCCATGAAGGATCCCGTACGCGTCGCCGTCACCGGCGCAGCCGGCCAGATCGGTTACGCCCTGGTGTTCCGCATCGCCAGCGGCCAGATGTTGGGCGACGACCAGCCGCTCGTCCTCCAGCTGCTGGAGATCCCCCAGGCGGTCGGAGCGCTCGAGGGCGTCCGCATGGAGCTCGACGACTGCGCCTTCCCGCTGCTCGCCGGGGTGGTCACCACCGACGACGCCAACATGGCCTTCGAGGGGGCTGACTACGGCCTGCTGGTGGGGGCGATGCCCCGCAAGGAGGGCATGGAGCGGTCCGACCTGCTGTCCGCCAACGGCGCGATCTTCACCGAACAAGGGAAGGCGATCGCCGCATCGGCCGCCGACGACGTGCGGATCCTGGTGGTCGGCAACCCGGCCAACACCAATGCCCTCATCGCTATGAACAACGCCGAGGGCGTCCCGGCCGAGCGGTTCACCGCCATGACCCGGCTCGATCACAACCGGGCCCTCGCCCAGCTCGCGGCCAAGGCCGGCGCGTCGGTCGCCGACGTGACCCGCATGACGATCTGGGGCAACCACTCGGCCACCCAGTACCCCGACGTGTTCCATGCCGAGGTGGCCGGCAAGCCCGCCTTCGACGCCGTCGGCAACGACCAGGCCTGGCTCGAGGGCGAGTTCATCCCCACCGTGCAGCAGCGGGGCGCCGCGATCATCAAGGCTCGGGGCCTGTCGTCGGCGGCCTCCGCGGCCAACGCGGCCATCGACCATGTGCGGAGCTGGGCGCTCGGCACCCCGGCGGGCGACTGGGTGTCGATGGCCGTGCCGTCCGACGGCAGCTACGGCGTTCCCGAAGGGCTGATCTCCGGGTTCCCGGTCACCTGCGCCGGCGGCCGGTACGAGATCGTCCAGGGGCTCGAGGTCGACGAGTTCAGCCGCGGGCGCATCGACGCCTCGGTGGCCGAGCTCGAAGGCGAGCGCGACGCGGTGGCCGGCCTCGGCCTGATCTGACCCGCTAGACCCGGTAGCGCGGCGCCCGCGGGCGCGTCCGCCGGCTCAACCAGCCGCCGGCGACGGCCACCCGGTGCTCGCCGCCCCGGTACGGGCCGCCCCGCGGGTCGCCGGCGGGTCCCCGCGCCCGGGGATGGTCGAGGCCCGGCGCATGCTCGCCGGTGAGCAGGCCGGGGGGCAGGTCGACGGTGGCGGTGATGCCGTATCCGGTGATGGTGGCGAGCCGGATCGAGATGCCGTGCCGGGCCGCGAGGCTGCCGGCCACGTAGTGGCCCAGGTACTTCGACGGCGCCACCGTGAAGCTCTCGGCCCCGGCCAAGCGGCGGTTGGCGGCGTCGATCTCCTGGGCGGGCATGCCCTGCCCGGCGTCGCTGACCGCGACCGTGTAGCCCTCGGGCCGCCGGCGGCCGGTCACGTCGACGGGCCGGTCGGGGGGTGAGAAGAGGAGGGCGTTCTCGAGGAGCTCGGCCAGCAGGTGGGCCACGTCGGAGGCCGCCGAGCCGAGGACGGTGGCGGGGTCGACCCCCCGGACGGCCACCCGCTGGAAGTCCTCGACCTCGCCCAGCGCGGCCCGGATCACCTCGGTGATCCGCACCGGCACCGCCCACTGGCGCGCCGGGGCGATGCCCGCGAGCACGAGGAGGCTCTCGGCGTTGCGCCGCATCCGGGTGGCCAGGTGGTCGAGGCGGAACAGGTTGGCGAGCGTGTCGGCGTCGGCCTCGTGGGTCTCGAGCTGGGTGATGAAGTCGAGCTGGCGTCGCAGCAGGTTCTGGTTGCGGCGGCCGAGGTTGACGAAGCTGTCGGCGATGTTGCGGCGGAGCACGGCCTGCTCGACGGCGAGGTCGAGCGCGGTGACCTGCACCCGGTTGAGGGCCTCGGCCACGTCGGCCACCTCGTCGCGGGTGACGACGGCGACCGGGTCGACGCCGGGCACGTCGACGTCGTCGCCGAGCGGAGTCTCGAGGATGCCGGTGACGGCGTCGGGCAGGCGGTGCTCGGCCATGTCGCGGGCCTGGCCGGTGAGCGATCGCAGCGGGCGGGTGATCGAGCGTGACACCACCCAGGTGAGGCCGGTCGCAGCCACGATCGTCACGGCGGCCACGACCATGAGCCAGCGTTGGCGGGTGGCGGCGGCCGCGTCGAGCTCGCCGGCCCGGTCGGTGACGGCGTCGGCGATGCCGTCCTGGTACGCGTCGAAGCCCTGGGCAAACGGGTCGGCCACCCCGGCGCCGGCGGCGCCGGTACCGCCGGTGACGTCGGCCTGGCCGGTGGCGACCGCCTCGTCCAGCAGCTCCGAGATACGGTCGACGAGGTCGTGGTCGAAGGTGCGGTCGGCGACGTCGGCGTAGCGGCCGGTGCCGGCCCGCATCAGGGCGGTGTGGAGCTCGAAGTCGGAGCGGAGACGGGCCAGGTGGGAGATCTCCTCGACCGAGTCGAGCCCGCCATCGGTCAGGTGGACGGTGTAGACCAGGCCGTCGAAGAGCTGGGCGACCGTCTCGTCCTGGCGGGCCGCCGTGGCCACGAGCTCGGCACCCTCCCGCAATTCGGCGTCGTCGACCGAGGAGGCGAGGCTGCTGGCGGCGTCGAGCAACGGCGTGATGATCGCGGTGTAGCGGTTGAACGCGTCGCGGCCGGCGGAGATCGCGCTGTCGACGGCCTCCCGCGGGCCGCCGTAGCGGTCGACCACGACCCTGCCCTCGTCGAGGGTCGCGAGGCCGGCGACGGCGGGGGCGTATGCCTCCTGGACGGCCGGGTTGGCGCGGGCGAGCTCGTCGCGGAACGCCCGGGCGGCCTCGTCGGTGGCGCCCCGGGTGACGTCGAAGCCCCGCCGCGGCTCGGGGACGAGGAGGGGCAGGCCGGTCAGGTCGAGCGTCGCGTAGGCCCGCTCGTCCTGCAGGGCGGTGAGCAGCCCGCGCGGCGCGAGGGTGCCGGCGGCCAGCTCCGTCTGGTCGCGGATCTCGTCGACCGCGCCGGCGGCGCGCAGCACCTCCATGGCGGTGACGAGGCCGAGTGCGGCGAGCGGCACGGTGAGCGCGATGGCGAGCTTGAGCCGGATGGGTACGCGACGCATGAAGGTTCCCCTGCTGTGCCCTCTGCTCTGCCCCCGCCTCGTTGCGTGGGCAGCCTCGCCCGGCGCATGGACCGTACCGATCATGTCACGGATCGGAGTGTCGTACAGTCCAAGTCGACGGATTTTCCCAACATTCGGCGGTTCTCGAGGCGATAGGGACCGGCCCCCGACCCCTATCGCCTCGGGAACGCCGGACCGACCCCGATTGCCTCGGCCGCGCAGCTACTTGAGGAACTTGCTGGTCGTGTTGTCGGCCAGGACCTTGCCGCCCGTCTGGCAGGTGGGGCAGTAGTTCACCGTGTAGCTGCGGTACTCGACGGCCCGGACGGTGTCGCCGCAGACCGGGCAGGTCTCGCCCTCCCGGTGGTGGACGGCGCCGGGCCGGTCGGCCGACGACGACATGTCCGACCGGGTCCGCTCGTAGGCCAGCGACTCGGCGATGCACTCGCCCATCGCCGAGTGGAGGCGGTCGACGGCCTCGTCGTCGAGCTTCCCCGTGGTGGCGAACGGCGACAGCCTCGCCCGGTGGCAGATCTCGTTGGCCAGCCGGCGGCCGAGGCCGGCGAGGATCCGCTGATCGCGCAGCCAGCCGTGGAGCCGCATCGGGTGCTCGGCCAGCAGCTCGGCCAGCGTGGCCCGGTCGAGGGTGTCGGCCTCGGGGCCCAGGTCGTCGAGCGGCGCCTGGGCGAGTGGGCCGCCCTCGACCACCCACACGCCGGCCTTCCGCTCGGTGCCGGCCTCGGTGAGCAGCAGCGCCCGCCCGTCGGCGAAGCTCCACCGGGCCTGGCCGCCCCGGGGCTTGGCCGCCTGCTTGGCGTCGTCCTTCAGCCGGCCGCCCTGCATCAGGTGGACGGCGAAGGTCACGGGCTCGAACCGCAGCAGCAGGTGCTTGCCCCGCCGCCCGACGTCCAGCAGGGGATGGCCGACGGCGGCCTCCGGGGCGGGCGCGAACGTCTTGAGCGCGGTGAACGTGATCGGCCGGAACCGCTGGAGCACGGCCCCGCCGTACCCCTCCGTCAGCCGCTCGGCGTGGGCCTGGACCTCGGGCATCTCGGGCACGGCGGGCTCCTCGGGCTCCTGTCAGGCGTAGGTGGTCGCCGCCCGGACGGGGGCGAGCGCGTCGTCGAGCGCGGCGATGCTGCGCTGGTGGACGATGAGCAGCCGCAGGTCGCCGCCGACCCGCAGCCGGCCCTCGGCGAAGGCCCGCTGGGCCGACAGCTCGCCGGCGGCGACGGCCGCGGCTGTGGCGTAATCGGTGGTGAGCCGCAGGTCGGGGGCCGCCGCCGGGCCGTCGGCCAGCGTCACCTTGCCGTGGTCGAGGGTGATGTGGAACGTCGTCGCGTCCACCACCTGCTCGACCGTGAGCGCGACGTCGGCGACCGCGTCGCCCAGGTCCCCCGCCGCGGTGAGGGCCCGGCGGGCGGCCTCCAGCCACTCCGCGCTCAGGTACTGCACGCGCCGCAACCTAGCGCCGCGCGGTTCCCGAACCGCCCTCGCCGGGGGCGTGGCATGCTCGCCCCGTGACCACCACCATCCCCGCCGGGTTGACGGCGGCCGACGAAGCGCACCACCCGACCGGTGACGGCACCTGGTGGAACGAGTCGTGGTACTTCGACTTCACCAGCCACGACGGCACGATCGGCGGCTATGTCCGCATCGGGCTGTACCCCAACCGCAAGGAGTGCTGGTACTGGGCGTGCCTGGTGGGGGAGGGCCGGCCGCTGGTCATCGTCGTCGACCACGAGGTGCCGCCGCCGCGGCCCAGGTCGCTGGAGGTCCGGCACGAGGGCCTGTGGGCCGACCACACCGTGGAGGTGCCGTTCGATCACGTCACGCTGGGTTGCGAGGCGTTCGCCCTGGGAGTCGACGACCCGGCCGAGGTGTACGGCCCGGCCCGGGGCGACCGGGTGCCGTTCGGGCTCGACCTGGAGTGGGACACGGTCGGCGACCCCTACCCGTACCCGCCCGGCGTGACCCGCTACGAGGTCTCGTGCCACGTCCACGGCGAGGTGCTCGTGGGCGACGAGCGGATCGAGGTCGACGGGCCCGGCCAGCGCGACCACTCGTGGGGCGAGCGCGACTGGTGGCGCCTGGGCTGGACCTGGACGGCGGGGGCGCTGGACGACGGCACCCGATTCCACGGCACGGCGATCCGGCTTGGCGACGACACGCTGCCCTACCACCCTGGCTACACGCAGGCCGCCGGCGGCCCGCTGCGGCCGGTGTCCCTGACCGGCAGCACCGCCGACCTGGGACGCCACGGACTCCCCTCGGCGTCGGCGTTCGCCCTCGACGACCTGCGGCTCGACATCGCGCCGGTGGCGTTCGCGCCGGTGCTGCTGGAGGACGGGACGGGCCGGGTGTCGCGCTTCCCCCGCGCCCTCTGCCGGTTCACCGACCCGGCCTCGGGCCGGCGGGGCACCGGCTGGACCGAGTGGAACCAGCCCCAGCCCGCCTGAGGCTGCGCCGTAGGCGTAGCCGTGGCCCGAGCGGCCCGGCGCCGCAGGCGCCAAGAGCGGAAAGCACGGCTACTGCTGGCCGAGACGACGTACCAATCCGCGCGTGTCGCATGAGGTTCCGGCGGCCACGCTCCGTCAACTAGGGTCGGACGGATGCTCGGACGAGTTCTGGCTGCCGGGGGCCTCCTCGATCCCAAACACCTGATCGACACCGTCGGCCTGCTCGGCATCTTCGGCGTCGTATTCGCGGAGTCGGGCCTGCTGATCGGGTTCTTCCTGCCTGGCGACTCCCTGCTGTTCACCGCCGGGTTCCTGGCCTCCGGGCCGTCCAGCGTCGACGATGCCCTGCACCTGCCGCTGCTGCCGCTGCTGGTGGGGTGCTTCGTGGCCGCGGTGGCGGGCGACCAGGTCGGTTACCTCATCGGCCGGCGGGTCGGTCCGGCGATCTTCCGGCGGCCCGAGTCGCGCTTCTTCAAGCAGGAGAACGTCGACAAGGCCCAGGGCTTCTTCGACAAGTACGGGGCCAAGACCATCGTGCTGGCCCGGTTCGTGCCGGTCGTCCGGACCTTCACGCCGGTGGTGGCCGGCGTGTCCCGCATGAACTACCGGACGTTCGTCACCTTCAACGTCGTCGGCGCCGGGCTGTGGGCCATCGGCGTGACGCTGCTCGGCTACTTCCTGGGGCAGGTCGAGTTCGTCGAGCAGAACCTCGAGGTCGCCATCCTCGCGGTGGTGGCCATCTCGGTCCTGCCGATCGTGCTCGAGCTGCTGAAGGCCCGGAGGGAGAAGCGGTCGCTGGCCCTCGACATGGCCCACGACCTGGTCGACCCGGGCCTCGACGAGCTGGCCAAGGAGGCCGTCGACCCCGACGGCCGCCTCGACTGAGGCCCCCGCCGAGCCGCGGATGCGCGCGCTGGTGACCGGCGGGGCCGGGTTCATCGGGTCCCATTTGGTCGACGCCCTGCTGGCCCGGGGCGACGACGTCATCGTGCTCGACAACCTGGCGATCGGTCGGCTCGACAACGTGGCCGGCGCCGCCGCGTTCGTCGAGGGCGACGTCGCCGACCCCGGCGCCGTGGCCACCGCGGTCGAGGGCTGCGAGGTCGTGTTCCACCAGGCCGCCCTCGGGTCGGTGGCCCGGTCGGTGGATCACCCGCTGGCCAGCGACGAGTCCAACGTCCGGGGCACGCTGGCCGTCCTCGACGGCGCCCGCCGGGCCGGCGCCCGGCGGGTGGTCCTGGCCTCGTCGTCGTCGGTGTACGGCGGCGCCCGGCGGGTGCCGACGCCCGAGTCGGCCCCGCTCGCCCCCCGCTCGCCGTACGCGGTCACCAAGCTGGCGGGCGAGCACTACGCCCGGGTCCACGGGGAGCTGCACGGCCTCGAGACGGTGGCGCTCCGCTACTTCAACGTGTTCGGGCCCCGGCAGCGGCTCGACGGGCCGTACGCGGCGGTGATCCCGCTGTTCGTCGATGCCCTGCTCCGGGGCGAACCGCCGATGGTCCACGGGGACGGTGGCCAGAGCCGGGACTTCACCTACGTCGCCGACGCCGTGCATGCCAACCTGCGGGCCGCGGCGGCCCCCGCCGACGCGTGCGCGGGGCGGGCGTTCAACGTCGGCCGGGGCGAGCCTGTGACCCTGCTCGACCTGCTGGGCCTCGTGGCCGCGGAGGTCGGGGTCAGGGCGGTGGCGGTCCACGCCGCCGCCCGGCCGGGTGACGTCCGGCGGTCTCACGCCGACATCGGCGCCGCCCGGCGCGATCTGGGCTATGCCCCGACCGTGCCGCTGGCCGAGGGCCTGGCCAGGACGGTCGCGTGGTTCCGGGACCGGGCCCGGATCCCGGCCGCCCGCGACGGGCAGGCGTGATCCCGAGCGTTCGCCGGTGTAGGGGCCGCGCCTGCGGGTACCACCGCGGGGTGACTCGGTTCCGCCCCCGCCGGGGCGAGATGATCGGGTGACGGACCACTCCGCGTCCCGGCGCTTCGCCCCCGACCCTGCGGAGGTCGCGCGCGCCCGGCAGATGGTCCGGGCGAACCTGGAGGCCTGGGGCTTCCAGGGGGACCTGGGGGCGATGGAGCTGGCGGTCAGCGAGCTGGTGACCAACGCGATCGTGCACGGCGAGGGGGTCATCGACGTCCGCGTGTCGGCCCTCGGCGACCGCCTCCGGCTGGAGGTGGCCGACGAGGGCGCAGCCGTCCCCCGCGCCGGCGACAGCACCCAGGCGATCGAGGGCATCGGTGGCTGGGGCCTGCACCTGATCGACTCGCTGTCCGACGCCTGGGGCTCCGCCGACGGGGCTCGCGGCACCCGGGTGTGGATGGAGCGGTCGGCCAGCCCGGCCTCCGGCGACGCCGGTCCCGAGACGATCTGACCGGATCGCCGTCAGGTCAGGTCGACAAGGCGCCAGGCGGGCGGGTCGAGGTCGGGGTCGTAGGGGGCGTCGACCCGCTTGGCGACCAGGGCGTCGACGCCGCCGTCGGCCCTGGCGGCGGCCAGCATCGGGGCGGGGTCGCCCGTGTAGGCGGCCGGGGTCGTCCACGCGGGGCCGTCGAGCCCGAGCGCCTCCAGCCGCTCCCGCCGCAGCCGCCACGGCTCGCCGGTGACCGGGTGGCCGTCGAGCCACAGCAGGTCGACGGCCACGAAGGTCACCGGGGCGTCGCGGGCCAGGCGGCGCCGGGCCGAGTCAGACTTCGCCTGCAGCCGCCGGCCGATGCGGGCGTCACCGCCGACCGGGGCGGTGACCACGCCGTCGAGGGCGACCTCGGTGGAGCCGAGCACCCGGCCGATCGGCCGGAGCTCGGGGAGGTGGCCGGTCATGTCCCAGCCGTCGCGGGTGCCGACCTCGACGACGCCGCCGCTGGAGACGAGCACGGCCCGGACGCCGTGCCACCGGGTCTCCAGCGCCCAGCCGTCGCCCTCGGGCGGGGGGCCGGGGACGGGCTCGATCGGGGCGAACGTGTCGGGGACGTGGCGGCGCCCGGGGTCGGCCGGCGGGTCCATCCGGTGGATCATCCAGTTGCGGCCGTCGGTCTGGAACAAGGCGTAGCGGCCCTCCGCCCGGCGGCCGGAGAGGGTGAACGTGACCTTGCTGTCGGTGATCTTCTCGGCCGTGTAGGTGCCGGTGTCCCAGACCTGCATGTGGCCGGCGCCGTAGCTGCCCTCGGGGATGTCGCCGGCGAAGTCGATGTACTCCAGCGGGTGGTCCTCGGTGTGCACGGCGAGGTGGTTGCGCTGGGGGTCCCAGGGCAGGCCCCGGGGCAGCGCCCAGGAGAGGAGCACGCCGTCGTGTTCGAGCCGGAGGTCCCAGTGCAGGCGGGTGGCGTCGTGCTGCTGGATGACGAACCGCCCCGACAGCCCGTCGCCCCGCTCGGCCTCCGGCTCGGCCCCCGCGGGCTCGGGGGTGGCGGAGAAGTCCCGCTTGCGGTTGTACTCGCCGAGCTTGCCGGCCCGGTCGTCGGCCATGCCCCCAGACTGCCCGGTTTCCGCCCGGAGGCAACCGGATAGCCACGGTGGGTGGACCCTACCGACACCATCCCCGAGAGCCAGGCCCCCGGCCACCACCCGGAGGTGGATCAGGACAAGCCGCCGCCCACGCGGCTGCCGCCGGGCACGGTACGCCGGTTCGCGTTCGCCTTCGAGCCCGCCGGCCTCGCCCTCGGGTTGCCGTTCGGGGTCACGCCGTGGACGTCGGGCGTGACGGTGACCGCGCACGACCTGGTGATCCTGTACGGCCCGTGGCGGCTGCGGACTCCGCTGACCAACGTGGCCGGCACCGAGCGCACCGGCCCGTACCGGCTGTCCCGCATCGCCGGGCCGCCCCGCTGGTCGTGGGCCGACCGGGGCGTCAGCTTCGCCACCACCACGGCGGAAGGGCTGTGCATCCGCTTCCGCCGCCCCGTCCCCGGGGTGCTTCCCCTCGGCCTGCACCTCGGTCTCGTCCGCCACCCGGCGGCGACGGTGACCGTCGACAACCCGGAGGGCCTGGCCCGCCTGCTCTGAGGCAGGATGGCGCCATGGCCGTCATCGAGACCATGACCTTCCGCCTCGCCGCCGGGGCCGACGAGGCCGCCTTCCTGGCCGCCGACAAGCGGCTGCAGTCCGACTTCGCCTACCAGCAGCCGGGCCTGGTCCGGCGGACGACCGCCCGCGGGGTCGGCGACCGGGCGGGCGAGTGGATCGTCGTCGACCTGTGGGGCGACGCCGGGTCCGCCGACGCGGCCGCCGCCCGGTGGGACGACGATCCCGTGGCCCGGGAGTTCATGGCCCACGTCGACCCTGGCACGGTCGAGGTCCGGCGCTACGAGGACCTCGGCTGAGCGACGGGCGCGACGCCCGCCCGCCTACTGCTGGACGAGCACCAGCGGGTTGCCCTCCGGGTCGGTGACCGGGGCGATCGTCGGCCCGCCGGGGACGTCGAACGGCTCCGACCCCACGGTGCCGCCCAGCTCCGCGACCCGGGCCAGCGACGCCCGGATGTCCCGCACCTGGACGGACAGCCGGACCCCGGGCGAGTCCCCGCCCCGGATGTGGCCTGCGGGGCCCGGCTCCGGGCCGCCCAGCCCGGCGGGGATCTGCATGATCGGCCCGTCGCCGACCTCCCAGTTGAACAGCGCGGCGTAGAACGCCCGCTGCCGCTCGGGGTCGCGCGCCTCGATCTCCCAGTGGACGACCGGCCGGGCCCAGTCGGCGCTCATGGTCAGGGCGCCAGCTGCCCGGCGAGCTTCCGGTTCTTGATCTGGGCCTTGACGTAGTCCCGGTTCATGTAGGCGATGAAGTCGATCGAGATCTCCTTCGGGCACGCCTCCTGGCACTCGCCGTGGTTGGTGCACGAGCCGAAGTACGACTCCATCGTGTCGACCATCGCCTGGGCCCGCTTGTACCGCTCGGCCTGGCCCTGGGGCAGCAGGTTGAGGTGCTCCAGCTTGGCCGCCGTGAACAGGTTGGCCGCGCTGTTGGGGCAGGCGGCGACGCAGGCGCCGCAGCCGATGCAGGCCGCCGCGTCCATCGCCGCGTCGGCCGACTCCTTGGGCACCGGGATGAGGTTCCCGTCCGGCGCCGAGCCGGTCGGGGCGGTGATGTAGCCGCCCGCCTCGACGATCCGGTCGAACGCCTGGCGGTCGACGATCAGGTCCCGCAGCACCGGGAATGCCCGGGCCCGCCACGGCTCGACGAAGATCTCGTCGCCGTCCTCGAACTTCCGCATGTGGAGCTGGCAGGTGGCGGTGCCCGGCTCCGGCCCGTGGGCCCGGCCGTTGATCATCATCCCGCAGGACCCGCAGATGCCCTCGCGGCAGTCGTGCTCGAACGCGATCGGCTCCTCGCCCTTGGCGATCAGCCGCTCGTTGACGATGTCGAGCATCTCGAGGAACGACATGTCGGGGCTGATGCCCCGGGCCTCCTCGACGTAGGTGACCATCCTCCCCTCGGCGCCCGGCGCCTGTCGCCAGACGTGCAGGATGATGTCGATGGTCGGGTGCGCGGCGGCGCCGTTGCCGGTCACTGTCACTTATAGGACCTCTGGGTCAGCTTGACGTACTCGAAGTCGAGGGGCTCCGGGTGGAGGGTCGGTTCGTGGCCCTTACCCGTCCACTCCCAGGCCCCGACGTAGGCGAAGTTCTCGTCGTCGCGGAGGGCCTCGCCGTCCTCGGTCTGGTGCTCCTCGCGGAAGTGGCCGCCGCACGACTCCTCCCGGTGCAGGGCGTCCCGCACCATGAGCTCGCCCAGCTCGAAGAAGTCGGCCACCCGGGCCGCCTTCTCCAGGGACTGGTTGAGCGAGGCGCCGCCCAGGACCCGGACGTCCTTCCAGAACTCCTCGCGCAGTGCCGGGATCTCCGACAGGGCCTTCTCCAGGCCCGCACGGTTGCGGGCCATGCCGCAGTGCTCCCACATGATCTTGCCCAGCTCGCGGTGGAAGTGGTCGACCGAGCGGGTGCCGTTGATCGACAGCAGCCGGGCCACCGTGTCGCCCACCGAGGTCTCGGCCTGGGCGAACGCGGGGTCGTCGGTCGGCACCGGCCGGGTGCCGAGCAGGCCGGCCAGGTAGTTGGCCAGCGTGTAGCTGATGACGAAGTAGCCGTCGGCCAGGCCCTGCATCAGCGCAGAGGCGCCGAGCCGGTTGGCCCCGTGGTCGGAGAAGTTGGCCTCGCCCAGCACGAACAGCCCGGGCACGTTGGACATCAGGTGGTAGTCCACCCACAGGCCGCCCATCGTGTAGTGGACGGCCGGGTAGATGCGCATCGGCACCCGGTAGGGGTTCTCGTCGGTGATGCGCTCGTACATGTCGAAGAGGTTGCCGTAGCGCTCGCGGATGGTGGCCCCGCCGACCCGGTTGATCGCCTCGGTGAAGTCGAGGTAGACGCCGTTCCCGAGCGGCCCGACGCCCCGGCCCTCGTCGACCACGGCCTTGGCGTTGCGGGAGGCCACGTCGCGGGGCACGAGGTTGCCGAAGCTCGGGTACTTGCGCTCGAGGAAGTAGTCGCGCTCCGACTCGGGCACCTGGTCGGGCGGCCGGGTCTCGTCGGGGTTCTTGGGCACCCAGATGCGGCCGTCGTTGCGCAGCGACTCCGACATCAGCGTGAGCTTCGACTGGAACTCGTCGCTGGCCGGGATGCAGGTCGGGTGGATCTGGGTGTAGCAGGGGTTGGCGAAAAGGGCGCCCCGCCGGTGGGCCCGCCAGGCCGCCGTCGCGTTGGAGTACTTGGCGTTGGTCGACAGGTAGAAGACGTTGCCGTAGCCCCCGGTGCACAGCAGCACCGCGTGGGCCGAGTGCGACGTGACCGCCCCGCTGACCATGTCGCGCACGACGATGCCGCAGGCCACGCCGTCCTTGACGACGAGGTCGAGCATCTCGGTGCGGGTGTGGAGCTTCACGGTGCCGAGGGCGACCTGGTGCATCATCTGCTGGTACGCGCCGAGCAGCAGCTGCTGGCCGGTCTGACCCCGCGCGTAGAACGTGCGGGACACCTGGGCGCCGCCGAAGCTGCGGTTGTCGAGCAGGCCGCCGTACTCCCGGGCGAAGGGCACGCCCTGGGCGACGGCCTGGTCGATGATGTTCACCGACTCCTCGGCCAGCCGGTAGACGTTGGACTCGCGGCTGCGGAAGTCGCCGCCCTTCACGGTGTCGTAGAACAGCCGGAAGATCGAGTCGCCGTCGCTCTTGTAGTTCTTGGCGGCGTTGATGCCGCCCTGGGCGGCGATCGAGTGCGCCCGGCGGGGCGAGTCGTGGTAGGTGAAGACCTTGACGTTGTAGCCCTGCTCGCCGAGGGTGGCGGCGGCCGAGGCGCCGGCGAGACCCGTGCCGACGATGATGACGTCGAACCGGCGGCGGTTGCTAGGCGCCACCAGCCTCATGTCGAACTTGTGCTGGGTCCAGCGGTCCTCGATGGGGCCGCCGGGGACGTGGGACTCGAGGGTGCCGATCATCCGGCCTCGCTCTCCTCGTACTGGGTGCAGTCGACGATGCGGTCGCCCTGCACGACGCAGTCGCTGTTGTCGTCGGCGCTGACCACACCGGTCAGCACGGCGATCGGGAAGCTCAGGTTGCCGACCGTGACGAGGGCGGCGAACCCGATCGCGAAGCTCCGGCGCCACGAGTTCCAGCGGGGATTGTTGAGCCCGAGGCTCTGGAACAGCGACCAGCTGCCGTGGAACAGGTGCAGGCCGAGAGCGAGCACGGCGACGATGTAGAGGGCCGACACGGCGGGCCGCTCAAAGGTGGCCACGAAGTTGCGGTACACGTCGCCCCGGACGAAGTCGGGGTTGACGGTGCCCCAGGTCAGGTCGGCCAGGTGCCAGACCAGGAACAGCAGGATGACCACGCCGGTCCACCGCATCGACCGGCTGGCGGCGTTGGCTGCCTGCCAGTCGCGCCGGGAGACGTAGCCCCCCTCGGCGTGGGCCCGGCGGTTCATGAGGGTGAGGCTGGCGGCGGCGTGGATGTGGAAGGCGAACGCGACGATCAGCCCGATCCGCAGCAGCCACAGCGTGACCGTCCGGGGGAGCAGCGGCACCAGCAGGTCGCGCAGGAACTCGCCGTAGTGGTTGAACTCCTCGGCCCCCAGGTACACCTTCAGGTTGCCGACCATGTGGGCGAACACGTAGCCCATGATCAGGATCCCGGTGACCGCCATGACCCACTTCTTGCCGACGGCCGAGCGGTAGAACTCGACCGGCCAGGGAGCGGGACGGCGGCTGCGCGGGTGCACGGGGGCGACGGCTTGTCGCTCCATCGTCTGCATCGCTTGCTCAGCCTCCCGGACGGGGCTCGACTTGGTCCGGAACCGAACCGTACTCGTGATCCTGCGCCGTGCAGGAATCCGCGCGGATCACGGCGGACGACCTCAGTCTGCCCGGCGGGGCTGGGTTTCGGTCACGTGTCGAGGCAGGCGGTGTCGCGGTTCCGGACCGTCTCCGGGCCCTCCGGACCGCCCGGCACCGAGAGCGTCAGGTCGAGCACCAGGAGGCCGGTCGCGGCCGGCGCGACCGCCTGCAGCGTGGCCACCCGGACGCAGCCGTCGGCCGGCACGTCGCCCGCCCACCGCCAGGTGTGCCCTCCTCCGGGCCACGTCAGCGCGGCGGTCACCTCGGCGCCCGTCACCGGCTCCCGCCGGTCGGACACGACGTGGAGGTCGAGCGCCAGCGGGTCGCCCGCCCGCACCCGGGCCGGCAGCCGGTCGGCCACGACGATCACCGGGCGGCAGGCCTCCCGCAGCGCGTCGAGCGCGGGCTTGGGCCGGCGGTCGTGGTCGAGCAGGGCCGGGGTGATGCCGGGCTGGGCGTCGGCCAGGCGGGCGACGGCGAAGCCACCCGTCGGGCGGTACTTGAGCCGGCGCAGCTCCTCGACGTGCCGCCGCACCAGGGTGGCCTGGTAGCGCTGGGTAGCGTCACGCCAGGCGGCGAACGTCGGGTGATCGGCCGGCGGCACGTGGACGGCCATCGCCTCGGCGTCGAGGCCGTGGTGGGCGGCCAGGCCGTCCCAGTCGAGGTCGGGCCACCGGTCGGGCTCGGCGAACGCCGCGCCGTCGCCGGGCGGCACCGACCCGGCCCCGAACCGGGACACGAACCGCACCAGACGCGGCACCGCCCGGGCCAGGCCCGGCAGGTCACGCTCGCTCCCGGTCCGCCAGCCGATGCCCAGGTGGCTGTCGGTGCCGTCGAGCTGGGGCAGGTGCGGGCCGACGCCGGAGTGGGCGACGACCGGCCGGGACGGGTCGGCACGTTGCAGCACCCGCTTGACGCTCCGATCTAGGACGCTGCGGTTCCACGACGGCACCTGGCCGGCCAGCGCCGCCCGCACCGGGTCGGCGCCCGGGGCGGGTCCGTCGGGCTCGTCGTGGCCGCACCACAGGGCGATCGAGGGGTGGTGACCGAGCAGGTCGACCATGGCCCGGGCCTGGCGGGCGGCCTCCCGGCGGATGCCGCGGCAGTAGGGGCCGTGGAGCGGCAGGTCCTGCCACAGCAGGAGGCCGGCCTCGTCGGCGGCGTCGTACAGCTCGGGCCGGGCGACGTGGGCCTGGACCCGGAGCAGGTCGAGGCCGAGCCCGACGGCCCGATCGACGTCGGCCCGCACCTCGTCGGCGGTGGCCTCGCCGAGGGCCCGGCCGGTCGGTCCGTGCTCGGCGCCCTTGAGGAACAGCCGCTCGCCGTTCACGCCGGCGACCCACCGGCGCAGGCGGACCGACCGCAGGCCGACCCGGAGGCGCCGCTCGTCGCTGACCATGCCCTCGTGGCCGAGGGTGTCGCCGCCGTCGCCGCCGCGCTCGTCGCCGGGGAGCAGGACGGCGACCCGCAGGTCGTGGAGCACGGCGTCGCCCAGGGCCCGGGGCCACCACAGGGCCGGCCGGTCGACGCTCACGGTCCACGCCACCTCGTTGGCGCCGGCGGCCAGGGGCTGGTCGACCTCGTGGTCGGCGGCGCCCACCTCGGTCCGCAGCCGGACCGGCCGGGCGGCGTCGCTGTCGAGCACCGCCCGCAGGGCGAGCACGGCTCGCTCGGCCGACGCCTCGAGGCACACGGCCCGCAGGGTGGCGACCCGGACGGGCCCGGTCTCGGTCAGGCGGACGGGCTGCCAGATGCCGCCCGGGTTCCAGGCCGGGTCGACGTGGTCGCCGTCCTGGAAGACACCGGTGACGTTGCGCTTGGCCCCCGGCCGCTGGGGCGAGCAGGTCACCTCGACCGCCAGCGCGTGCTCGCCCCGGTCGCGCAGGGGTCCGGTGACCTCGAACCCGTGGGGCGCGAAGTACCCCTCGGTGTCGCCCAGGTAGCCGCCGTCGAGCCAGATGTCGCCCTGGTAGAACAGCCCGTCGAACGTCAGCCACGCCCGCCGCCCGGGCGCCGGCCGGGAGGCCGGGAACCGGCACCGGTACAGCAGCGGCCCGTCCGACCCGGCGAACGCGGGCGTCGACCGCCAGTGCCCGGGCACCGTGACCGCGTGCCACGCGGCGTCGTCGAAGTCGGCCTCGGTGTACGACCGGCGCAGGTGGTCGTCCGCCGCCGCGGCCCGCCACCCGTCGGTGAGCTCGACGCCGGTCGCGGGGGCGGGTGCCATGGTGCGCGCAGGGTACAACCGGGCCGGCGGGGTGCCGTCAGCCCCCGGACCGAACTGGCGGCGGATCCGGCTGTTCCACGGCCAGATCCGCCGCCAGTTCCGGGAGGTCTTGCGCCTAGTCCGCGGGCTCGTCGGCGGGCCGCAACCAGCCGCTCCACCGCCACCCCACCTCGAGCAGCGCCCCCGCCCCGAGCGCCAGGGCCACGCCGGAGAGGGTGACCAGCGGTGGGGCCAGGTTCAGGGCGAAGAAATGCCGCGACCACGGCACCAGCAGGGCCAGGACGAACAGGCCGGCCATCACCGACTCCAGCCCCAGCCGCCACAGGTCGGTCGGCCGGGCCAGGATGGCCAGCACCCACATCGCCACCAGGAAGAGGGTGATCGTCGCCGTCGTCCGGGCCTCGATCTGGGTGACGCCCTCGGCCCGGGCGATGCCGTAGGCGGACATGGTGGCGACCGCCGCCAGCGTCCCGGCCGGCACCGCGAAGCGGAGCACGCGCGCCACGAACCCCGGCACCGCCCGCCGCCGGTTGGGCGCCAGCGCCAGGAAGAACGCCGGGATGCCGATGGTCAGGCTGGAGATGATCGTCAGGTGCCGGGGCAGGAACGGGAACGGCACCCGCGCCACCCCCACCGCCAAGGCGAGCAGGGTGGCGTACACGGTCTTGGTGAGGAACAGGTTGGCGACCCGCTCGACGTTGGCGATCACCCGGCGACCCTCGGCCAGCACGGGCGGCAGCCCCGCGAAGTCGGAGTCGAGCAGCACCACCGGCGCCACCGACCGGCTCACCGCTGCGCCCGAGCCCATCGCCACCCCCAGGTCGGCCTGCTTGAGGGCGAGCACGTCGTTGACGCCGTCGCCGGTCATCGCCACCGTGTGGCCCCGGGCCTGCAGCGCCTTGACCATCGCCTCCTTCTGGCGGGGCCCGACACGCCCGAACACGCCCGTCGCCTCGACGAGGGCGGCGAGCTCGCCGTCGTCGTCCGGCAGATGGCGGGCGTCCTGGGGCGGGTCGGCGTCGGCGATGCCGACCCGGGTGGCGACGGCCGCCACGGTCCGGGGGTCGTCGCCGGACATGACCTTCACGGTGACGTCCTGGTCGGCGAAGTAGTCGAGGGTGGCCCGGGCGTTGGACCGCACCCGCTCCTCGATCGCCACCAGCGCCACCGGTTCGCCCCGGGGCGGGGCGCCGGCGGCGGGCTGTCCGTCGGTGCGGGCCAGCAGCAGCACCCGCCGGCCCCGCCGCGACTGCTCGTCGACCAGGGCCGCGGCCTCGTCGCGGCGGTCGCTGCCGTCCCCGACCACGGCCGCCTCCAGCAGCACGTTGGGGGCGCCGAGAACCCAGTCGCCGTCGGCGCCGAACCCGGCGCCCGACCAGCGCCGGGCGGACGAGAACGCGGTCCTCCACCTCGGCGTCCACCCGGGGCCCGGGTAGCGCTCGGCAAGGGCCCGGCCGCTGGCGTTGGGCTCCGGGTCGGCGGCCGCCATCCCGCCCAGCACGGCCTCGACCCCCGCGCGGTCGACGCCGGCGAGTGGGACGACCTCGGCCACCTGCAGGTCGGGCTCGGTGAGCGTCCCGGTCTTGTCGGTGCAGACCACGTCGACCCGGGCCAGGCCCTCGATGGCGGCCAGCTCCTGCACCAGCACGTCGCGCCGGCCCAGCCGCAGGACGCTGGCGGTGAAGGCGATGCTGGTCAGCAGCACCAGGCCCTCGGGGATCATGGCCCCGATGCCGGCCACCGTGCCCCGGATGGCGTCGGCCACCGACTCGTCGCTCTCGACCTGGCTGAGGATGAGAAGCGCCGCGGTCGGGACGATCGCCCAGGTCACGTAGCCGAGGATGCGGTCGGTGCCCCGCCGCAGCTCCGACCGGACCAGCGAGAACCGGCGGGCGTCGGCGGTGATCTGGTTGGCGTACGACTCGGCGCCCACCTTCTCGGCCCGGTGCCAGCCCTGCCCGGCGGTCACGAAGCTGCCCGACAGGACGGTGTCGCCGGTGCTCTTGGCCAGGGGCACCGACTCGCCCGACAGCAGCGACTCGTCGACCTCCAGGGCGTCGGCGGCCAGCACCTTGCCGTCGGCGACGATCTGGGTGCCCTGGGTCAGCTCCGCGGCGTCGCCGTCGACGACGTCCTCAACGCCGACCTGCACCGGCGCCCCGTCGCGGACGACGGTGACGTGGGGGGCGGTGAGCAGCGACAGGCGGTCCAGGGTCCGTTTGGCCCGCCATTCCTGGACGATGCCGATGAGGGTGTTGGTGACGAGCACGATGCCGAACAGGGCGTCCTGGATCGGCCCGACCGTGAGGATCACCACCAGCAGCGTCCCGAGGATCGCGTTGAACCGGGTGAACACGTTGGCCCGGACGATCGCCCACAGTGACCGGCTGGTCCCGCCCGGGGCCCGGTTCACGAGCCCGCGCCGTACCCGGTCCTCGACCTCGGCGGAGGTCAGCCCGTCGGGGAGAGCGGGCATGGTGACGCTGGGCGCGGTCACGCCGGCGAGGCTACCGAGGTGGGCCCGGGCCCGGGTCGTTCGGGAACCAGGATGGGGCGTGGCAGAACCGGCGACGGATCAGGTGGTGGACCGGCCTGCGGGGCGCCGGGCCACGACCAGGGTGTCGAGGGCGTCGCCGGCGGGGGTCGGTCGGGCGACGGTCTCGGCCCGCTCGACGTCGAGACCGGCGAGCTCGGCGGCGACGGCGGCCGGGTCGAGCAGGATCGCCGGCTCCTGGGGCCCGCCGACGCCGTCGGAGAGGTTGCGGACGTCGTGGCCGATCACCGCCAGCGTCCCACCGGGCGCCACCGCCGCCCTGGCGGCGGCCAGCACGCCGCGGCGCTCGTCCGGCGGCAGGTGCAGGTACACGATCGCCACCAGGTCGAACGCGTCGACGGGCGGCGCCCACGCCCGGACGTCGGCCTCGACCCACTCGACCTCCTCAGACCCCGCCCGCCCCCGGGCCAGCGCTACGGCGGAGAAGTCCACCGCGGTCACCCGCCATCCTCGCTCCGCCAGCCACACCGCGTTCCGGCCCTCGCCGCAGGCCAGGTCGAGGGCCCGGCCGGGCGGGAGGTCGCGGGCGACCTGGGCCAGCCACACGTTCGGCTCCACCGACCAGACGCGCTCGGCCGCCGCATACCGCTGGTCCCAGGCGTCGGCGTCCATGACGGCAGCATCGCATCCCGCGGAGGGAACCGGCGGCGGCCCGGCGGTGTAGTCGGGGCATGAGGACTCGAACGGTGTCGGCGGCGCTGGCCGCCCTGGTGGCGGCGGGGACGGCGGCGATCGCGCTGGTCGGCGGGGCGTCCCCGGCCGGCGCCAAGGGGCCGACGGAGGCGACCGTGACCTCCCCGGACGGGGACTCGGTCCAGCTCGTCTCGAAGGATCCCGGCGACGGGCACGACGGCGGGCTGATGGCGTTGGCCGACGACCTCGGCCTGTGGGAGGGGATCGGCGCGGAGGGCCCCGGCGTCGCCCCGATGGGCGCCGAGCCAACGGGCGGGGTCGGACCGAGGTTCGTCGTGACCTGGTCGTTGATGGGGCCGGACCCGGAGCGTCCGGTCGTCATCACCCAGCACCTCTACCCCCAGGCCCACGGCGGGCCGGTGGTGTACACGCCGCCCGGGCAGCCGGCCTTCGACCACGGGACCGTGGGCGGATGGTCCCGGGTCCGGGCCCGTACGCCGGAGACCCTGGCCGGCCTGGGCTTCGAGACCAAGTGGTCCGAGCCCATCCTGCCGACGCCGGTGAAGGGCGGCGCCGCGGCCGAGGCGGCCGAGCCGAGCGGGGCGAGCGGGGCCGAGCCCGGCGGGAACTCCCAGGGGCTCCGAGTCGCCGTTGCCGGCACGGCGGTGCTCGCGGCGGCGGCCGGCGCCGCGGCGCTGGCGGTCCGGCGCCGTCGAGGTGCGCCCGCCACCTCGGGGTGACACCCTCGGGTGGTGGTCAGCCCGCCGGGGGACGACTCGGCGCTCGTGGACCGGGCGCGGGAGGGTGACGTGGACGCCTACGCCGCCCTCCTGGCCGCGCACCGCGACGCCGCCCGCCGGCTGGCCGCGGTGGTGGGCGGGGCGGGCGACGCCGACGAGGTCGCCCAGGACGCGTTCGTGAAGGCCTGGTACGGCCTGCCGTCGTTCCGCGGCGGCGCCGCCTTCCGCCCCTGGCTGCTCCGCATCGTGGTCAACGAGGCCCGCAACCGCCGCCGGGCCGCCGGCCGGCGGGCGGGTCACGAGCTGCGGTTCGCCGCGGACCGGGCGATGCAGGCCGGCGAGACCGCGCCCTCGCCCGAGGCGGCGGTGCTGGTGGCCGAATCGCGCCGGTCGGTCCTGGCCGCGCTCGACGCCCTGCCCGACCGCCAGCGCGACGTCGTCGCCTGCCGCCACCTCCTCGGCCTCAGCGAGCAGGAGACCGCGGCGGTCCTGGGCCTGGCGCCGGGCACGGTGAAGTCCCGCACCTCCCGGGCCCTCCGCCGCATGCAGCGGACTCTGGCCGCGGGCCGGGACGAGGAGCTCCACGATGCGTGACCCGATGGCCGACCGGCCCCCGCCCGACCTGGTCGCCGCTCTGGCCGACTTCGGCCACCACCTCGACCTGCCCGCGGGCCCCGATCCGGTGGCGGCCGCCGTCGCCCGCATCCGGGCCGACGCCGGGGCCGCCCGTCGCCCGGCGGCGGCCACCCGCGTCCGCCCCACCCGGATCCGTCCCGCGCTCGCATGCGCGGTGGCGGCTGCGATCGTGTTGGTCGCGCTGGTGGCGGCCGTGGCACTCCCCGGGAGCCGCTCCGCACTCGCCAGGCTGCTCGGCGTGGGCGCCGTCCGGGTGACCACGGGCGAGGTCGACCTCGACTCGATGGCCTCCACCCTCGACCTCGGCACCCCGACCCCGGTCGGCGACGCTCTCGACCTCGCCGGCGACGCGTTCCCCGACCCGCCGGTCCCCGGCCTCGGCGACCCGGTGCTCGCGTTCCGGGACGGCCGGGCCGGCGTGGTCACGCTGGTGTGGCCCGCGGGTGGTGACCTCCCGGACGTCGCCGGTCCCGGCAGCGACACGCCCACCGGTGCCGGCCTGATCGTGACGGCGATCCCCCGCGCGGAGGTCGAGCCGCTGGTGGAGAAGTCGGTGGGCCCGGAGACGACGATCACCGTCGTGTCCGTCGCCGGCCACCGGGGATACTGGATCACCGGCAACCCCCATGCCGTGGACACCGGAGACGGCCCCCCTCGCCGCGCCGGCGACACGCTGGTCTGGGCCGACGGCGGCCAGACCTACCGAATCGAGTCCGCCCTGGGCCTTGACGACACGCTCGAACTGGCCGAGGAGATCGTCGCCGCCCGGGACGCCGCCCGGGCCGCCGCCGGGAACGGGTGAACCGACCCCGCCCCATCGTTCCTGGGCAGGTCGAGGGTAGGTTGGCCGGCATGTCGGTCACGACCCGCCCCACGACACTGGGAGAGCTGCGGGCGTCGGGGTGGCGCTCGGTCCCGGTGAAGGACGAGATCCGGTCCAACGCCGTCGCCCGCATCGCGGCCGGCGAGCCGCTCATCGCCTCGGTCCTCGGCTACGAGGAGACCGTCCTGCCCCAGCTGGAGAACGCCGTGCTGGCCGGCCACGACGTGATCTTCCTGGGAGAGCGGGGCCAGGCGAAGACCCGGATGATCCGGTCCCTGGTCGGCCTGCTCGACGAGTGGATGCCGGTCGTCGCCGGCAGCGAGATCAACGACGACCCCTACCATCCGGTGTCCCGGTACGCCCGCGACCTGGTGGCCTCGGAGGGAGACGACACCCGCATCGACTGGGTCCACCGCGACCACCGCTTCGGGGAGAAGCTCGCCACCCCCGACACGTCGATCGCCGACCTGATCGGCGAGGTCGACCCGATCAAGGTGGCCGAGGGCCGCTACCTGTCCGACGAGCTCACGATCCACTACGGGCTCGTGCCGCGCACCAACCGGGGCATCTTCGCCATCAACGAGCTGCCCGACCTCGCCGAGCGGATCCAGGTCGGCCTGCTGAACGTGCTGGAGGAGCGGGACGTCCAGGTCCGGGGCTACAAGCTCCGCCTGCCCCTCGACGTGATGCTCGTCGCCTCGGCCAACCCGGAGGACTACACCAACCGGGGCCGCATCATCACGCCCCTCAAGGACCGGTTCGGCAGCCAGATCCGCACCCACTACCCGCTCGACGTCGACACCGAGGTGTCGATCGCCCGCCAGGAGGCCCGGCCGTTCGAGGTCGAGGGCGTCCGGGTGACCGTTCCGGCCTACATGACCGACATCGTCGCGACGCTCAGCCACCTTGCCCGCGACAGCGCGCACATCAACCAGCGGTCGGGCGTGTCGGTGCGGCTGACCGTGTCCAACCACGAGGTGATGGTCGCCAACGCCACCCGCCGGGCGCTGCGGCACGGGGAGCGTGACGTGGCGCCCCGGGTCAGCGACCTCGACGCGCTGGCCGCCTCGACGATGGGCAAGGTGGAGATCGAGACGCTGGACGAGGGCCGCGACGAGCAGATCGCCGAGCACCTGCTGCGGGCGGCCGTGCTCACGGTCTTCCGGTCGCAGGTGAACCCGGGCAACCTGCGCGACGTCGTCGTGTCGTTCGACGAGGGCGCGGTGGTCCACACCGGCGAGGACGTGACGTCGGCCGACCTGGCCCGCCTGGTCGAGGACGTCCCCGCCCTGCGCGAGCCGGTGGCCGCCCTGGCGGGCGGCGACGAGAGCCCGGCGGTGGTGGCCAGCGCGGTCGAGCTGGTGCTCGAAGGCCTCCATCTGTCGAAGCGGCTCAACAAGGACGCGATCGGCGGCCGCGCCACCTACCGGTCGCGCTCGTAGCCGGAGTCAGCCGAACACGTCCGAGGAGGCGATGGCCCGGCTCCAGGGCCGGACCGTGGCCCGGAGCCGGTCTGCGGCGTCCTCGCCGATGTGGCGCCAGGGGCCCATGGACCGCTCGTCGGTCAGGTCCTCGACCCGCCGGCGGGCGGCCGCGCCCCCCGCGGTGAGCCGGTCGTCGCCGTCGAGCCAGCCCCGGTCGCGGAGCCGGGCCCGGGCGGCGTCCCAGGCGTCGTCACCCCAGGCCCGGGTCGCGCGGAGCACGCCGAGCCCCACGGGTGAGTCGTCGGCCGCGCCGTGGGTGACGAGGGCCTCGCAGCCGTCGAGGCCCTCCAGCACCAGCGCGGCGACGTGGCCGTCGCCCCGGTACTCCCGCAGCCGCGTGACGGCCTGCCACAGCACCAGGTGGGGCTCGTGGGCCCAGGGCAGGGCGGCGTGGGCGGCGTACAGCGGCCGGCCCTCCGGCGTGCAGGCCTCGGTGGCCCGGCGGGCCAGGTCGGCGGCGTCCCGCATCTCGGACGAGCCGATGGCCTCGTCGCCCAGCACGTCCCGCAATGCGAGGTCGGCGGCGGCGAGTCGGGCGTCGACGAACGCGGCCGGTGGGGCGGCGTCCCAGGCGGCCGGGATGGCTCGGCGGACCAGCCCCGGCTCGAAGTTGTAGAAGGTGGCGATCACGACCTCGGCGGGCACCGGCCCCAGGGCGGCGGCCCGGGATGCGAAGTACCCGTCCTGCCCCCGGACCCCGAGCGCCGCGTACGCCTCGCTCGCCCGCGGGGTGAAGTAGATCAGCCCGTGGTACGGCTCGAGGGTCCGCCACATCTTCCGGGCCAGGATCGCCGACATGCGCCGGGACAGTACCGGTCAGCCCACGGGCGACGCCGGGGGCCGGGGGAGGGCGGACAGCGCGGGGCGGGCGTTCCGGTCGCGGTCGAAGAGCCCGAGCCGGGCGTCGAACCCCCGGTGCCACTCGTAGCCGTCGACCGCCGGCTGGTGGAACGCGCCGGCGACGACCAGCCCGCCGTCGCGGGCGGCGGCGACCTCGGCCACGGCGCCGGCCAGCCGCGCCCGGCGGGCGTCGTCGTCGTCGGGCGGGTCGGGGTCGCCGGTCACGACGAGCACGCCGGCGTGGCCGGCCTCCTCGGCGACCCGGTCGAGCGGAGCGGCCAAGCCGCCGACCGGCGCACTCACCACCAGCAGGTCGTCGCCCTCGTGCGCCTCGCCGGGCCGCCAGGCGACGGCCACCGGGGCGGGGCCGGAGCGGAGCAGCCGGGCGGCCTCGGCCTCGGCGGCCCGCAGCGCGGCCCCGGCGTCGCGGTGGTCGTCCTCGTTGCGCCGCCCGGGCGGGAAGGTGCCGTCGAGGTAGCCCAGCCGGGCGGCGAGTTCGGGCTCGTGGATCGGCACCCACCCGGCCACCAGGTCGCCGAGGGCCTCGGCCACCCGGTCGACGTGGCGGGGCCAGGTCAGGCCGGCGGCCTTGTCGTCGAGCCAGCCCCGCTCGTCGTCGGTGAACCACCCGGGCGCGGTGCCGTGCAGCAGGCAGGCCCACACGTCGACCCCGACGCCGGCCGCGGCGGTGAGCACCCGCCGCAGGTGGGCGACCTCGTCGTCGTCCCACCGCCCGGGCGACGGCTCGAGCCGCGCCCACTCGACGGTGAGCCGGTGGTGGGTGACGCCGTGGGCGGCCAGCAGCGCGACGTCGTCCTCGTAGCGGGTGCGGAAGCCGTTGCCGTCCCGGGAGGCGGGCACCCGGCCCTCGGCCTCCCAGCCGGCCCAGTCGGACCGGGGCGCGGCGCCCTCGCACTGGGTGGCGGCCGCGGCGGTGCCCCACCAGAGCGGGGGTGGCGAGTCCATGCCTGCCATCGTGGCAGGAGCCGGAACCTACGACGCCAGCCGCTCGGCGGCCCTGCGGAGCACCTGGACGAACGTGTCGACGTCCTGGGCCCCGGGGACCGCCCATGCGCCGGCGAGCACGAAGGTGGGGACGGCATGGATGTCGAGCTCGTCGGCCCGGCGCTCGTCGGCCCGGACCTGGTCGGCGTAGGCCCCGGACGCCAGGGCCGTGGCGGCGGGCGCCCGTGGCAGGGCCACCGACTCCGCCAGCGAGGCGAGCACCTCGTGGTCCGAGAGGTCGAGGTCGTCGGTGAAGTAGGCGCGAAACAGTCGCTGGTGGAGGGCGTTCTGCGCCTCGGGCCCGGCGGTGTCGAGCGCCCAGGCGGCGAGCCGGTGGGCGTCGAAGGTGTTGACCCGCCGCTTCCCCTCCCACCGGAAGTCGATGTCCAGGCCGTCGGCGGCGGCGGCCAGCCGGTCGTGGACCTGGCCGACCCGCGCCCGCCCGCCGAACTTGGCGGCCAGGTACGCGCCGAGGTCCATGCCCTCGGCGGGAACGGTGGGGTCGAGCTCGAAGGCCCGGTGGACGACCTCGACGGTCACGCCGTCCTCGGCGGCGAGCCGGTCGACCGCCTGCTCGAACCGGCGGGTGCCCACGTAGCACCAGGGGCACACCACGTCGGACCAGATCTCCACCTGCATGACCCCACCAGTCTGGCGGGCGACCCGGGCGTTCCGGTCAGAACGCCGCCGGCTTGAAGGGATCGTGCTCGGCGAGCAGCTTCTCCAGCTTGGCCTCGTCGACCCGGGCGACGACCTGGCGGGCCTCGTGCTGGTCGCGCACGGTCTTCGACAGGCTGATCGAGGACGAGATGGCGTACAGCGACGAGAGGGCCAGGAACGCCCGGACCCAGTCGTCGACGTCGAGGTAGGCGATGCCGACGCCGAGGGCGGTCAGCGACACGGCGAAGGAGACGTAGGTCTGGACGATCCAGCCGGTGCTGTGGACCGGCTGGGTCTCGGGCAGGGTCGGGGTGGGCACGGTGTCCTCCTGGCGGAGACGGGCAACGGGAACGAGGACGAGTGTCCGCCGCCGGCGGGACCGCGGGCAGGGCGTAGAGCCCCCATTCGGGCCCGGGCGTCCCCCCAGGGGGCATCGCCGGTACGGTGGCCCCATGACGGCGCCCCGCTTCCGCTACAGCCGGTGGGACGGCACGCAGGTCGGGTTCGACCTCGACGCCGACGCGGTCCTGGAGCAGATCACCGACGACCTGCTCTACCACGGCGACCTGCACGCCGCGCTGCGGCGGCTGCTGCAGCAGGGCTTCCGCGACCGCCAGGGGCAGGACGTCCAGGGAGTCCGCGACCTGATGAACCGGCTCCGCCAGGAGCGCCAGGAGCGGCTCGACCGCTACGACCTGGGCGGCGTGTACGACGAGATCGCCGAGGAGCTGCGCGAGGTCGTGCAGCAGGAGCGGGACGAGATCGACCGCCAGCTGCAGCAGGCCCGCGACAGCGGCGACCCGCGCCGGGAGCAGACGGCCCAGGGGGCGGCCGACGAGCGGAACATGCAGCTCGAGATGCTGCCGCCCGACCTGGCCGGCATGGTGCGCGAGCTGCAGAGCTACGACTTCGCCTCGGCCGCGGCCCAGCAGCGGTTCGAGGAGCTGGTCGAGCGGCTGCGGCAGCAGGTGCTCGACAGCTACGTCAACCGGATGACCGGCGCGGTCGAGAGCATGACGCCGGAGGACATGGCCCGCATGAAGGACATGATGGCCGAGCTCAACCACATGCTCGAGCAGCGGGCCCGGGGCGAGGAGCCCGACTTCGAGGGGTTCATGGAGCGCTACGGCGACTTCTTCCCGGAGAACCCGCAGACCCTGGACGAGCTGCTGGAGGTGCTGGCCCGGCGGATGGCGGCGATGCAGGCGATGCTCGCCTCGATGACGCCCGAGCAGCGGGCCCAGATCGCCGCGCTGGCCGACCAGCTACTCGAGGACATGGACCTGCGCTGGCAGGTCGACCAGCTCGGCAGCCAGCTGCGGTCGCTGTTCCCGCAGATGGGCTGGGACCAGGGCTACAACTTCCGGGGCGACGACCCGCTGGGCATGTCCCAGGCGGCCCAGACGATGGAGGAGCTGGGCGACCTGGACCGACTGGAGCAGCTCCTCCGGGGGGCGGCCAACCCGGGGGCACTGGCCGAGGCCGACATCGACCGGGCCCGCGAGCTGCTGGGGGACGACGCCGCCCGCAGCCTGGAACAGCTCGGGAAGCTGACGAAGATGCTGCAGGACTCGGGGCTGATCGACCAGCGTGAGGGTCGGCTCGAGCTGACGCCCAAGGGGCTGCGCCGGATCGGCCGCAACGCCCTGCAGGACCTGTTCGCCAAGCTGGCCCGCGACAAGCTGGGCAACCACGACATGGAGCGGTCGGGGGTCGGCCACGAGCGAACCTACGAGACGAAGTCCTACGAGTTCGGCGACCCGTTCAACCTGCACATCGAGCGGACGGTCCGCAACGCCGTAGGCAGGTCGGGCGGGGGGACGCCGGTGAAGCTGACGCCCGACGACTTCGAGGTCGAGCGGACCGAGTACGTCGTCCGTTCGTCGACGGTGCTGATGCTCGACCTGTCGCTGTCGATGCCGATGCGGGACAACTTCCTGGCCGCCAAGAAGGTGGCGATGGCGCTCCACTCGCTGATCTCGATGCAGTTCCCCCGCGACTACCTGGGCCTGGTGGGGTTCAGCGAGGTGGCAAGGGAGATCAAGCCGCAGGACCTGCCCGAGGTGTCGTGGGACTTCGTGTACGGCACCAACATGCAGCACGCGTTCCAGATCAGCCGCCGGCTGCTGGCCCGCCAGGCGGGCACCAAGCAGATCATCATGATCACCGACGGCGAGCCGACGGCCCACTTCGAGCCGGGGATGGCCGAGCCGTTCTTCTCCTACCCGCCGGTGCGGGAGACGGTGGACGCGACGCTGCGCGAGGTGGTCCGCTGCACCCGCGAGGGCATCAAGATCAACACGTTCATGCTCGACCCCAACGGCCACCTGCGGACGTTCGTGGAGCGGCTGACCCGCCTGAACCAGGGCCGGGCGTTCTTCACGTCGCCGGAGACCCTGGGCGACTACGTGCTGGTCGACTTCATCGAGCAGAAGCGGGAGATGCGCCGGGCCGGCGGGGGTCGCCGCTCGGCCTGACCGCGGGGACGCGGCCGTCCCATCGGGAGCGCGTCAGGGCAAGAGGTCGTCGATCAGGTCGCCGAGGCCGCCCGTGTCGGGCGGGGTGGTCGTCTCGGTGGTAGGCGGCTCGGTGGTGGGCGGCTCGGTGGTCGGGGGCACGGTCGTCGGTGTCGGTGTGGTGGGCGGCGCGGTGGTCGGTGGCACGGTGGTGGGCGGCCGCGTGGTGTCGGTGGTGCCCGACGATCCGGTGGTGGTGGTCGGTGGCTTGACGACGACCTGGCCGCTGGTGGTGTCGACGACGGTGCCGGGGAGGAGGGGGATGACGACGTCCTCGCCCGTCTCGGGGTCTACGACCCGCCCCCGGGAGGGGTCGGGCCGGACGACGGCGCCGGACGGTGCGAACGACACGGGCGTCGCCGGCTGGCTGGGCGGGAGGTCGGCAGGGCGGCCGTCGCTGTCGGTGGGGACCGTGACCCGGTTGGCGGCCGGGTCGACGAGGTCGTCGAGGGAGGTGTCGCGGTTGACCCAGCCGATCGCGAGCACGACCACGACCGCGACGCCGATCGCGACCGCGGCCCGGACGCCGCGGGCCGGAGGGGCGGTGGCGGGGTCGCCGGTGGCGGGGTCGTGGCGGCCGTCGGGGATGGCGGGGAGGGGCGCCGGCTCGGGCGGTGCCGGGCTGGTGGCGGCGCCGGCCTGCTCGATGGCGGTCGCCAGCCCGATCCGCTTGGGCTCGATCTCGCGCGGGGCGCGGTCGCCGGGACCGACGGCGTCGGGCTCGTCGTCGGCGACGGTCCGGCCGTCGAGGATGGCCCGGGCCGCGCGCTGCCACGCAGGTGTGTCGTCCGACGTCGGTTCCCCCAGCGGCACGGCGCAATGATGCAGCCTTGCGGCGTGCTCCGCCACCCTGGTCTGATCCGGATTTATCCGGGGTGAGCAGGGACTACGCCCGCAGGCGTAGACGCTGTTCGTAAAGGGAGTGGGTCTCGTCGTCGAAGGCCACGAGCAGCACATCGCGCACGGCGGTCGGGATCTCGCGGAGGGTGTCGACGGCGATGCCGGCGGCTCGGTCGCTGGGGAAGCCGTAGACGCCGGTCGAGATGGCGGGGAACGCGACGGAGGTGGCGCCGAGGTCGTCGGCCACCTCCAGCGAGCGGCGGTAGCACGAGGCGAGCAGGGCGTCCTCGCCCTGGCCGCCGCCGCGCCACACGGGCCCGACGGTGTGGATCACCCAGCGGGCCGGCAGTCGGTGTCCGCCGGTGGCCTTGGCGTCGCCCGTGGCGCATCCGCCCAGGCCACGGCACTCGGCGAGGAGGCCGGGGCCGGCGGCGCGGTGGATGGCGCCGTCGACGCCCCCGCCGCCCAGCAGGCGCTCGTTGGCGGCGTTCACGACCGCGTCGACGGCCAGGGTGGTGATGTCCTGCCGGACGACCTGCAGCGACGCGCCCCGATTCACCTGGTTGCCCCCTTGCGCCGGGCGCCCTGGTGGGGAAGAATCCCATCAATGTAATTACACGGGTGGCATTGCAGGTGGATGGTTCCGGGGCACCGAGCCCGCACCGGGTTGGCGATGAACATGCGGACCTCCTCCTTGCTGGGCCGCTCGTGTCCGATGGCGCAATGCAACCGGGAAGGGGGCCAGATGAGACTCCCCGTGGCCACAGATCCCGACGACCGTACGTGGCAGGACTACGCCAACTGCCTCGGCGTCGATCCCGACCTTTTCTTCCCCGAGCGAGGGGCATCGACCCGCGAGGCCAAGGAGGTCTGCCGGGGGTGCATCGTGCGCGCCCAGTGCCTCGAGTACGCCCTCGTCCACAGCGAGAAGTTCGGTATCTGGGGCGGGATGAGCGAGCGCGAGCGGCGCCGCATCCGCCGCCAGCGGGCCCTGGCCCGACGTGACTCGGCCAGCGCCTGACGCCAGCGCCTGACCCGTCCGGCCCGGTCGTCTCAGCCACGCCGGGCCAGGCGGGCCTCGATCGTCCGGTCCGGCCCCAGGTCGAGCTGGTCCCACCGGCCCGGATCGGTCCGGTCGAGGACCGCCCCGGGGACGAGGCCCACGAGCTCCGCGCCGTCCACCGCCACCAGCGCGGTCACCCGGTCCCAGGCCTCGGCCGGGCCCACGATCTCGGGCGCCACCAGGTTGAGCGACACCTGCACCCGGTCGCCGACCGCGAGGCCGAGCGCCCGGACGTGCTCGTCCCGCACCGCGGCCGCCACCTGCCGGGCCCGGGCGAGGTCGGGACGCGTGAGCCACAGGTTCCACGCCACCAGTGGCGTGCGGGCCCCGACGGCCACCGCCCCCGCCGTCACGTGAGGACGGGCCGGCCCGGCGTCGGGGGCCAGGTCGGCGAAGGCGCGCCGCCGGACCTCGGGCAGCGGCCGCTCCGGTCCGTAGGTGAAGGCCGGGACGCCGAGGTCGGCGGCGATCCAGGCGGCGAACCGGTCGCGGGCCGCCACCGCGTCATCCATCGTCGTCCCGGCCAGAGGGACGAACGGCACCACGTCCAGCACCCCGATGCGGGGGTGTACCCCGACGTGCCGCCGGAGGTCCAGCCGGGCCACCGCCGCCCGCGCCACGGCCCGGGCGGCCTCCTCCCCGACAAGGGTCAGCACCGACCGGTTGTGGTGGGGGTCGGAGTGGACGTCGAGCAGGTCGCGCCCCGCCGCCGACCCGATCGTCCCCACCACCGCGGCGTCGCCGCCCTCGCTGATGTTCACGACCGCTTCGAGCACCGGTCACCCACGCGAGGGGGACGTGGCCGGGCCGCCCGATACAGTGACGACCGTGAACCTTGGAGCACCTGAGCTTCTCATCGTCCTGTTGGTGGTCCTGGTCCTCTTCGGCGGCGCGAAGCTTCCCAAGCTTGCCCGATCGATGGGGCAGGCGCAGACCGAGTTCAAGCGCGGTCTGAAGGAAGGCCACGGCACGCCGGACGACGACACCCCGACCGACAAGGCTTGAGGCCGCGGTCCGGGTGGTTCCGGCGGCTCAGGCCGCCGGGCAGTTCGGCGCGCCCTGACGCACGTCGACCGACGCAGCGGCATCCACGCTCGCCAGCCGGCGCCGCTTGAGGATCCGGCGGCGCTCCCGCTCCGAGGCGCCGCCCCAGACTCCGTGGTCGATGCGGTGGGCCAGCGCGTGCTCGAGGCACGGCTCCTTGACCGGGCAGGTCGCACAGACCCGCCGTGCCACCTCGACACCCACCCCGTCGCTCGGGAAGAACATGGCCGGGGGCTCGTTCGCGCAGTTCCCGCGGGCCATCCACTCGGTGTCCATCAGTCCTCCAGGTCTCGTCGCAACTCCGCCGTCGTGCTCTGAGGCACTCGACTTACCCAACCCACCTGAGTGTTGCCTGAGAACTCCCTCGGGGGGATGGGGGAAACCCCTCACCGCGACCCCCGACGTGTCGGGGTGCCGACGGATCCGGTATGCATGAGATGTGCATCCGGACGACGACTCCCGCGAGCCGACCCGTCCGCCTGTGCCCTCCGCTCCCCTGGGCGCCGGACCGCCCGCCGGTCCGCCGGTGGCGTCCGCCCCCACCGGTCTCGGCCCGTCCGCCCGCCCCTCCGGGCCGCCGATCGCCGCCCGCCCGCCGTTCCCGGTGCCCCCGGCGCCCCCCGGCATGGGCCCTCCGGGACCGTCCGATCGCGCCGGCCCCGGCGGCCCCGCAGGCCTCGCCCCGGGCCGTCCCGCCGCCCCGGGGGCGACCGGCGACGCCACGGACACCGGTGTCAGCCGCGGCCGGCTGTGGGGCGTCGCGCTCACGTCCGCGCTGGTGGGCGCCGTGGTCGCCGGAGGAGTCGGCGCCGCCGTCACCGTCGCCTCCGACGACGACGAACCCGAGCGCCGCGTCCCCATCACCACCAGCGACGGGACGATGGACGTCCGGGCCATCCTCGAGGAGGTCCAGGACTCGGTCGTCACGATCGAGACCAGCACCAACGCCCAGGGCGGCGTGTTCGAGGGCGCCGGCACCGGCGTCGTCCTGACGGCCGACGGCCTCGTCATGACCAACGCGCACGTCATCTCCCAGTCCGACGACATCACCGTCCGCACCTTCGACGGCGCCCGTCACGAGGCCACCCTGGTGGGCAGCGAGCCGGCCAGCGACCTGGCGGTCATCCAGGTCGACGGCGTGGACGACCTCGACCCCGCCGAGCTGGGCTCGTCGGGCTCGCTCCTCGTGGGCGAGCCGGTGATCGCCATCGGCAACGCTCTAAACCTCGGCGGTCAGCCGAGCGTCACAACCGGCATCGTGTCGGCCGTGAACCGCACCATCGACGGGCCCGACGGCCGCCTCACCGACCTCATCCAGACCGACGCCGCCATCAACCCCGGCAACTCCGGCGGCCCGCTCGTCGACGCCTCCGGCGCGGTCATCGGGATCAACACCGCGATCATCGAGGACAGCCAGAACATCGGCTTCTCCATCGCCATCGATCTGGCCAAGCCGATCATCGAGCAGCTCCAGCAGGGCAACGGCGAGATCACCCCGGACACGCCGCGCCTCGGCGTGACGACCGTGCCCCTCGACACGGTCGAGGACGCGGTGAAGGAGCGGCTCGGCATCCAGGCCGACGACGGCGCGTTCGTCGTCGAGGTGCTGCCGGGCAGCGGCGCCGAGGCCGCCGGGCTGAAGCAGAGCGACGTCATCCTCCGGCTCGACGGCGAGGACATCACCAGCGACGCCCGCCTCGGCGAGATCGTGCGCGAGCACGAGCCGGGCGACACCATCGAGATCGTCGTCGAGCGGGAGGGTGCCGAGCAGACCCTGACCGCCGAGCTGGGTCGCCAGGGCGACTGACCGGCGGAGGCGGATCGCGTCGCTCGGGGGCCCGTCGCTAGGCTCTCGGGCCATGTCTGACGTCTCGCCCGAAGTCGAGCCACCCCGCGGCCATGCCCGGGTCGTCTACCTCGGGCCCGTCGCGCCCCACTGGGAGGTGCAGTCCGACTTCGGCGACCGGCAGATGATCGAGGACTTCCGCTCGCGGGTCATGGCCCGCCTGGTGCTGCTCCCGCCCCACGACCCCCAGTTCCGCCGCAACCGCGAACGAGTGGTCCGCGACGCCGAGCGCGAGCACATCCTCCTGGAGTGGGACCTCGGCTACCCGGAGGACGACGAGTCCTGACCGGGGCGTGGCGGCCCGCCGCCAGGGCCGTCGTGCAAGGTTCACATCGCGACACGAGACCCGACCCGGCGCGCACCGGTACCCTCGGAGCGTGGCCGTCATGAGCGAGGCCGAACCGAGCACCGCGGCGGACGAGCCCGCACAGCGGTACGGCAACCGCGAGCTGTCGTGGCTCGACTTCAACGCCCGCGTCCTGGCCCTGGCCGAGGACCAGCGGGTCCCGCTGCTGGAGCGGGCCAAGTTCCTCGCCATCTTCGGGCAGAACCTCGACGAGTTCTTCCAGGTCCGCGTCGCCGCACTGAAGGACCAGGTCGCCGCCGGCGTCGGCGGCGCCAGTTCCGACGGCCGCTCGGCCGCCCAGCAGCTGCTCGACATCCGGGACCGGCTCGACGTGCTGCTGCCCCGCATGCAGGCCGTGTTCCTCGATCAGGTGGCGCCCCAGCTCGGCGAGGCCGGAATCAAGCTGTCGTCCTGGGGCGACCTCGACGAGGACGACGAGAAGTTCCTGGTCGAGACGTTCGAGGAGCGGATCTTCCCGGTCCTCACCCCGCTCGCCGTCGACCCCGGCCACCCCTTCCCGTACATCTCCAACCTGTCGCTCAACCTGGCCGTGATCGTCGCCGACCCCGGCGAGCGGGTCCGCCGCTTCGCCCGGGTCAAGGTGCCGTCGCTGCTGCCCCGGTTCGTGGTGCTGCCCGACGGCGAGCGCTACGTCCCGCTCGAGCAGGTCATCGCCGCCCACCTCGACCAGCTGTTCCCGGGCATGGAGATCGAGCAGGTCCACGCATTCCGGGTGACCCGCAACACCGACCTCACCCTCGAGGAGGAGGAGGCCGACGACCTGCTGGCCATGGTCGAGCTCGAGCTGCGGCGCCGCCGGTTCGGCCGGGCCGTCCGGCTGGAGATCGACACCGCCATGTCCGACGAGGTGCGCGAGCTGCTGCAGCGCGAGCTCGACGTCGCCGACGACGACGTCTACCTCCACACCGCCCCGCTCGACCTCGGCGGCCTCTGGGCCGTCCACGGCCTCGACCGGCCCGACCTCAAGGACCCGCCCTACCAGCGGGTCACGCCCGCCCGGCTGTCGATGACCGACGGCGAGCGGGCCGACGTCTTCTCCGCCGTCCGGCGGGGCGACCTGCTGGTCCACCACCCGTACGAGAGCTTCCGGACCACGGTGGAGGAGTTCGTCCGGCAGGCGTCGACCGACCCCCACGTCCTGGCCCTCAAGATGACCCTGTACCGGACCTCCGGCGACAGCCCCATCGCCCGCTCCCTCATCCGCGCGGCCGAGCAGGGCAAGCAGGTCGCGGTCATCGTCGAGCTCAAGGCCCGGTTCGACGAGGGGGCGAACATCGAGTGGGCCCGCCAGCTGGAGGAGGCGGGGGTCCACGTCACCTACGGCCTGATCGGGCTCAAGGTCCACTCCAAGATCGCCCTCGTGGTCCGGGAGGAGTCCGACGGGCTGCGCCGCTACTGCCACATCGGCACTGGCAACTACAACTCGAAGACCGCCCGCATCTACGAGGACCTGGGCCTGCTCACCTGCGACGAGGCCATCGGCGCCGACCTCACCCAGCTGTTCAACGAGCTGACCGGCTACGGGCGCAACATCGACTACCAGCGGCTGCTCGTCGCCCCCCGGCTCCTGCGGAGGGGGCTCGAGGAGCTGATCCGGGGCGAGATCGAGGCAGGGCCCTCCCGGGGCCGCATCACGATGAAGATGAACAGCCTGGTCGACTCGGGGATGATCGACCGGCTGTACGAGGCATCGCAGGCCGGGATCCCGATCGACCTCATCGTCCGTGGCATCTGCTGCCTCAGGCCCGGGATGCCCGGGCTGTCCGAGACGATCCGGGTCCGGTCGATCGTCGGCCGTTACCTCGAGCACTCCCGGATCTACCGGTTCGCCAACGGCGACGGCCCCGGCCGGCCCCGCCACCTCATCGGCTCCGGCGACCTGATGCCCCGCAACCTCGACCGCCGGGTCGAGGTGCTGACCCCGGTCGTCGACCCCGACCTCCAGGCCCGGCTCGACGAGGTGCTCGACGTCGAGCTGCGGGACGACGTCCTGGTCTGGACGCTGGAGCCCGACGGCACGTGGACCCGGGCCCCGGAGGGCGGCGAGGTCGACTCCCAGGTCGAGCTGCAGCGCCTGACCACCGCCCGGTCGGCCCGGGCTGCGGCCACCGTGGTCTGACGCCCCGGCGTTCCGGCCCGGCCCTTCGATGGCGAGGCGATAGGGGTCGTTCGGTCGTTCCCGAGGCGAAAGGGGCCGGGGGCCGACGGTGGGTTCTGAGGGTCCGCGCATCGCGGGTCTCGGTGGGTTGAGGTTGGGTTGACCGATCGGGAGGTGCGCGATGGCGTGGTCGAGGGTGTCGGTGGGGGAGCGGGAGCTGATCTGCCGGCTGCGGTTCGAGGGTCACCGGGTGGCCGAGATCGCGGCCGAGGTGGGGCGGGGGCACGCCACGGTGGACCGGGTGCTCGCCG
>JBKPHT010000277.1:0-11002 GCA_046730015.1 Actinomycetota bacterium | reverse complement strand
TTGCGCAGAGGCGGGACGGCTCAGAGCGTACGGTTCAGTTCACGACGAGTCGGGCGGGGCGGTGACGTTGGCTTCGGCCAGGGCGGCGCGGGCGTGTGCGGCGATGCGTTCGATGTCGCTGCGCTCGGTGGGTGAGGGCTGTGCGCCGTCGAGTGCGCGGGTGTGGGCGGCTCGGTCGAGCAGTCGCGTTGCGCGCTGGTGGTGTCCGGCGAGGGTCGCGGCGCCAGCGAGGCCCTCGAGTGCCCGGGCGAGGGCCCGGTGGTCGCCGAGCGTGCGAGCCGCGGTCAGGGCCTCAACGTGGAGGCGGCGGGCGGCGGTGGCGTCGCCGCGTAGCTCGGCGATGTAGCCGAGCTCGGTCAGGACGATGGCGTCGGTCATCCCGGTCTGGTGATTGGATCGGGCGAGTCCTGCGACGACGTTGGTGAACGCCTTCTCGGCGACGTCGAGGTCGCCGGCTTGGCGGGCGGCGCAGCCGAGGCCGATCTCGGCGAAAGTCTCGCCTGGCTTGTAGCTGTGCTCGGCGGCCAGTTGTCGGGCCTGCTCGTGGAGGGCTTGGGCTCCTTCGCGATCGCCGAGTTGCAACTTGATCCGGCCCAGCCACGACATCTGGTCGGCGGCCTGGGGCCACAGTTCGAGCGCCTGGGCGATGCGCAGTGCGTCGCGGTGGAGCGCTGTCGCCCGCTCGTAGTCGCCTGCGAGCTTGGCCAGGGCGCCGAGCCATTCCATGGCCTGCAACTGGCCCCACCGGTCACCGAGCTGACGGAACAGTGCGAGGCTCTGCTCGCCGTCGGGTGCGACGGCGGCGAGGTCACCGCGAATGTAGGCCTGCTTTGCCCGGGTGCTCAGGGCTGCGGCCCTGCCCCAGACGTCCCCGTGGTCCTCGCAGGACGCCAACGCCTGGGCCACCAGTGCCTCGCTGGTCGTTATCTGGCCCCAGTCGGACTTGGCAAAGCCCAGGAACCACTCGGCGCGGGCCCGCTGAGAGAGATCATCGATGTCGTCGAAGCGGGGCGGTGGTGTCGGCGGATCGGCAGGGTCACCCATCAACAGCCGGAGACCGTCGCGCCAGGCGGTGGCCTGAGCCGTGGCGGCCGGGGAGTCCCCGTCATCGACGGCCAGGGCCTGTTCGACCCGTCGTCGGGCTTCACCCAGACGCCCCCGCAGGAACAGGTACCACGCCGTGGCGTTGACCAGCCGCAGTGCCAGCGCCGCATCATCTCGCCGGCAGGCGGCATCGAGCGCCCGCCGCAAGTTGGCGGAGTCGTGATCCAGACGCTGCAGCCAGCGGCGCTGATCGCGACCCCGCAGCCCGGCGTCGGCCCGCTCAGCGAGCGTCGCGTAGTAGAGGCCGTGTTGTTCCTCCACAGCTGTGAGCTCGCCCCTCTCGGCGAGGCGCTCGATGGCGTAGGCGGCGACCGACTCGAGCATGCGGTAGCGGGGGCCGTCGGTCTGGTCGATCATGGTGACCAGCGAGCGGTCCACGAGGCGGGCCAGCCCGTCGATGTCGTCGACGGCGTCGACGGTCCAGGTCTCGTGGACGGCCAAGCACCCCAACAGGGCGCGGTCCGGTTCGGTCAGCAGATCCCAGCTCCAGTCGAACGTCGCCCGCAACGTCTGCTGGCGGGCCGGTGCGCTGCGGTATCCGGAGGACAGGAGGCGGAACCGATCGTCCAGCCTGGCGGCAACCTGGTCCACCCCGAGAGCCCGCACCCGCGTGGCGGCCAGCTCCAGGGCCAGGGGAATCCCGTCGAGGCGCCGGCAGATGCTGGCGACCGTCGAGCTGTTGGCGTCGTCCAGGACGAATCCCGGTGCCGCCGCGGTGGCCCGTTCGACGAACAGCTCCACCGCGCTTGGTGCGTCCAATGGAGGCACCGACCAGACCCTCTCCCGCGCGAGGCCGAGAGGAAGCTGCCTGGTGGCCAGGACGTGCAGCCCCGGGGCAGCCCTGAGCAGTCCGTCGACCAGCCCGGCGACGGCGTCGATCACCGGCTCGCAGTTGTCCAGGACCAGCAGGGCGTGCCTGGTGGACAAGGCAGCGGCCAGCCGGTCGGTGACCGGTGAGCGTGAGGTCGTCTCGTCCCGGATGCCGAGGGTGGCCATGACGGCCTCGGCGACAGATTCGAGGACGTGCCGCTTGCCCGGGCGGGCCAGCGGAGCCAGCTCCACCAGCCACGCACCGTCCGGAAACGAATCGACCGTCGCGTTGGCGGCCGCTAGCGCCAGGCAGGACTTGCCGACACCGCCTGGGCCGGTGAGCGTGACCAGCCGCTCTGACGCCAGTCGCGGGCGCAGCTCGGTGACCGCGTCGGCGCGGCCGACCAGGCGGACGAGCGGCCGGGGGAGATTGGTGCCCGGCGCCGCGCTCGGGGCAGGTGGCACAGCGGCATCGGGGTCAAGCGCCGGGTCGTGGTTGAGGATGGCCACATGCAGGGCATCGAGCTCGGGGCTGGGATTCAGGCCCTGGTCCTCGACCAAGCGGTGCCGCAACGCGCCGTAGCTCTTCACCGCCTCGCTCTGGCGACCGGAGCGGTAGAGGGCGCGCATCTGCGCGGCACGGAGGCGTTCCCGGAGCGGATGCTCGGCCACGAGCTCGGTCAACTCGACGACGAGGACGCCGTGTTGACCGAGGGCCAGGCGGGCCTCGGCCTGGTCCTCGAGCGCGACCAGCCGCTCGTCTTCGAGCCGGGTCACAGCGGCCCGGGCGAAGCCCTCGTCGGCGACGTCGATGAGGGCGGGGCCACGCCACAGTGCCAGCGCATCCGCCAGCAGCGTGGCCTTGACGCGGGGATCGTCGGTCGCCTGGGCTCGAGTCGTCAGGGCGGTGAACAGGCCAGCGTCGATCGCCGCCGGCTCGACCTCCAGGACGTAGCTGGGTCGCCGGAAGACCAGCAGCCCACGACTGTCTGGCTCACAGCGCTCGAGGACCAGCCGCAACTGCGAGACCTTCGCCTGCAAAGCAGCAGTCGCTTTCGCCGGCGGGTCCCCAGCCCAGATGTCATCGATCAACCGATCGGCCGACATCGGCCGCGGCGCGTGGATCAGCAGGTCGGCGAGCAGCGCCCGAACCTTTCGACCCGGCACCCTGACCGCCGGACCGGTACTCGGCCATACCGTCAGCGGCCCGAGCACTCCGAAGCGCATGGGCGCAAGCCTAAGAGGCCTTGTGGTCAGCCGACCGTCAGTAAACCGTAAGCGGTCTTCGGCAGGGTGAGCGCATCAAGGACTCCCGAGGGAAGAACGCGCTTCGACATGACCGCTGCTGAGCCCGTGTGGGCGGCGAGCTTCTCGGCCGGCGCCGGGGTTGGGCCCCACCTGGGCGGTGTGCTCCTGGAGCACCTCTGGTGGGGTTCAGTCTTCCTGCCTGCGTTGCCCCGCCTGGCCGACGCCGGTCCGATCTCCGCGCAACACAGATCGTGGGGCGCGATCCCCCTCTTGAGGAAGGTCTCATGTCACCCAACCCAGACGCAGCCGAAGCAGAGGTCCGTGCTCTGATCGAGAACTGGGCCAACGCAGTCCGCAACCAAGACCTGGCCGGAGCCGTCGCCCGTCACGCACCGGACGTCCTGCTCTTCGACGTACCCCCTCCTCTCCAGTCCAGAGGGGGGAAGGCCTACGAAGCATCGTGGAAAGGCTTCTTCGACGGGTGGATCGCCGACGGCGGAACCTTCGAACTCAACGAACTGAGCGTCACCGCGGGCAACGACCTTGCCTTCTCTCATGCGCTGATCGAGTGCGGCAACACGCGCTCGAGTGGCAGGCGCGAACGCCTCGTCGCCCGGCTGACGGTCTGCCTGCGGAAACTCGACGGCGAGTGGACCGTCGTGCACGAGCACCATTCGACCCCAGCCGAGTAGGACCTGAGCACTGTGGCAAACGTCATCCTGTCGATGTTCGTGACTCTCGACGGCTTCATTTCCGGACCCACCGGCGAGCTCGACTGGCTCCCCGAAAGCGACGACACCAGCAACGACGTCATCGACACGCTCGAAAACGCCGACGGCATCCTGCTCGGGCACACCACCTACACCGTGTTCGAGCAGTATTGGCCCACCGCGGCGTCCGACCCCCGCACCTACCCGGCCGACATTCATGTCGCAGAGCGTTTGAACGCTCTTCCCAAATACGTGTTCTCGTCCGAAGCACTCAAGGTCGCCTGGCAGAACACCACCGTCGTGACCGAGCCCCCCGAGCATGCGGCCGCCGAGCTGAAACGAGAGAACCCAGGCAATCTGGTCGTCTTCGGTGGCGCCGATCTGTTCGGATCTCTCATGGCAGCTGGCCTGATCGACGAGCTCAGACTGTCAGTCGCCCCCGTCCTGCTGGGCGACGGCACGTCGCTCTTCACGGGCACGAGACCCCGCCGCGATCTGACGCTCGTCGAGGCGAAGCAGATGGAGCCCGGATTCGTCCGACTCCACTACCGACTCTGACGCAAACAACTCATCGATGAGGTGGAGGTCGTCGTGGCCGAGCAAGACACCAGAAGTGTGAAGCAAGTTCTGGATCGCAACATCGAGGCGCTGAACGCGCGAGACATCGAGGGCTACCTCGGCAACCAGCAGCCTGACGTCGAGTTCCTGCTCCCAGGGGGCGTGACCCTGCGTGGACGCGAGCAGCTGAGGGAGTACACCGAAGCTCTCTGGACGGCATTTCCGGACGGCACCCTCACCTTCGGCCGTCAGGTCCTCGGCGACGATGTCGCAGCCACCGAGGTCCTGTTCACAGGAACCCACACAGGGCCGATGACGACACCCAACGCACAGATACCACCGACCAGAAGGACGGTGACGCTTCATTCGGCGTCCTTCCTGCTCATCAAGGATGGACTCGTCGCCTCGGAGCACGTCTACCTCGACCAGCTCGAGATGGCCACACAACTCGGCCAGGCCTGAGAAGCCACCAACCAACCAGTCACACTGCGCCCTGCGGCGGCGGGTGACGGTCTTCCGTCCCGTGGCCGATGATGCCCGCGTGGACGACTCGGTAGAACTCGTGACCGACCATGCGGTCGGCGAGCGGGCCGAAGTACCGCCGCCGATAGTCCGCGGCGCCGAGGTCGAACTCGAGGGCGAGGCCCCGCGCGGCGAGGTAGGCCTCGACCTGTTTGGGGTCGAGTCCGAAGGTCATGGACTCGCCGGCTCGGCGGAGGGTGGACAGGACGCGCTCGGCCCCGGCGTAGCGGCCGGGGTCGTCCAGGACCTGGCGGTCGATGTAGGTGAACACGAGGTGGCTCCCCGGCGCTGAGGCTCCGCACCACCGCAGAGTGGTGTCGACGGCATGGTCGTCGAGGTAGTTCGTGACCCCTTCCCAGATGACGAGCGCTGGTATCGACGGGTCATAGCCCGCGGCGGCGAGGGTGGCGCCGAGCCCGTCGTGGACGAAGTCCGTCGCGGCGTAGCGGACGTGGTCACAGGGCACGCGGCGACCGGCGAGCCGCTCGCGCTTGCGGCGCTGGGTGTCGGGGTGGTCGACCTCGAACACCGCCTTGCTCCTCATCGATGGCAGCCGGTAGGGGCGAGTGTCGAACCCGGCGCCGAGGACCACGACCTGAGCGACGTCGTCGATGATCGTGGCGATCGTGTCGTCGATCAGGCGAGTCCGCGCCACGACCGACGTCCGAACGCCCGGCCAGCAGCCATCGATGATGCGCAGCACGGCAGCGTGTACGGGGAGGGCTCGCGCCCCGAGTACCACCGCCCGCAGATCCCGGGATAGGAATGCCACCGCAAGCGGCTCGTCGACGAGGCGGTCACCCGGACGTCGCAACGTCTCCAGGGCGCGGAACAGAGCGTTGTGCTCGGCGGTCCTGCTGGCTCGGCCTTCACGCATCCCGCGGCCTTCCTTCAACTCGATACACATCCGTATTGAGTAGATACAGTGTTGTATCGTGCTGGTCGTGTCAAGGCAGCGCGTGCGACCGACACGGGACGAGACCCGCCAGCGGATCTTCATCGCGGCCGCAGGCGTCTTCGCCGAGTTGGGCGTGGCCGGCGCAAGCATCGAGCAGATCGCAGCGGCCGCCGGGTTCACGCGCGGCGCCTTCTACTCGAACTTCACGAGCAAGGATGAGCTGGCGATCGCGATGCTCGACGATCACCTCGCGCGGAGCCAGGTGCGCAATCGAGCGCTCGTACGCGAGCACCCCGACGCCCAGGGGTTCGTCCAGGCACTCCGCGACGACCACCGCCCCGACGACGACCCGCTCCACCACAACCCCCTGCTCCAGGTCGAGCTCATGCTCTACGTCGCCCGCACCCCAGAGCTACGACCCCTGCTCGGCGACCACCTCCGGACCATGCGCTCGCTCGTCGGCGAGATCGCCACCTCCATCCTGCGGTCCAGCCGCCCCGACATCGACGTCGACCCGGAGGCTTTGGGCACTGTTCTCGTCGCCCTCGAAGACGGCCTGCGCCTCCACCGCCTCATCGACCCCGACGCCACCCCGGCCGACGCCTTCCCCGACGCCCTCGCCGTCATCGAATCGCTCGTCCTGCCCAGACCTATCAGCGCGTGACGCCGCCGAAGCGACGAGCTCAAGCCCCAACCCGGGTGAAGCGCAACCCCGGCTGCCACACCGTGCGGCACGTTGAGGGCAAGCATGAACCTGGCCCCGCAGAGTCCCCCTGTTCCGTGCGGGTGCGGGTGACGGACCGGTCCAGGGGGTACCCGATGGCCCCAGGTCGCGATAGCCAGGTCCCGACCGGACCCTACCGTTGCACGTGGCGAGCAAGCAGCACGACAAGCCCAACGATGCCGGCGACCGCGACCGCCCCGAGGCCTTCGAGGCCGAGGCCGCCGCCGGTGAGCCCGTGTGTGACGAGCATCGCCAGGCCGTCCACGGTTGCCGACACGGCGACCACCACACCCACCAGCTGCCAGCGTTGGGCTTCGGCCGGCCGAACGGTCAGGCCCGACGGGCCGACCTCGACCGCGGCGAACGCCAGCTCTGCCGCGACATACAGACCGACACCGAAGGCAATCGCCGCGGCAGTCGGACGCACGGCGACGGCGAGGGCGCACAGACCGGCCAGCCCGGCGACGCCACCGGCGAGCAGTCGCGGGGACCCGACGATCATCGACATGGCGACCGTCAGCGTCGACGCGGCGCCCAGCCCTGTCAGGGCCGCGGTGGCTTGGCCCGCGCCGATGGAGGCCCACGCTGCCAGACCTCCCGACAAGGAGACGGCGGCGATCGCCTGGATCAGCCAGCTCGTCGTCGGGCGCGGCGCCGGAATGCGTTCACCTCCTCCAAGACCCCCGCCAACGGTCGCCCGTCGGTCCATTCGACCACCGGTACGCCCAGGCGCCGGAACTGGATGCGCCGGACCTCACGTTCGAGCAGCCAGACCCGGTGCCCGAGCGAATCGAGCCGGGCCTGGCCCTTTCCGGCCACGACTTCGGGTGCGACCTCGATGATGGCGAGGTCGATCCCGCGGCGGCGCAGGTCGGCCAACGCGGCCATCGCCCGCTCGTCCTCCAGCGGTGAGATGGCCAGCACCAGGGCCTTGGTCGGCAGCGTGCGGGTCGGCACGGCCCCGATCCCTCGCCAGACGTAGCTCACGTAGACCCGGGTGTCGATCAGCGCCTCGGTGACCCGGTAGAGGTGACCCAGGCCCGAGCCGGGCTGGACCCAGCGCAGCGATCCGCCGAAATCGACGAGACCGACCCGGTCGCGTTCGCCGCCGTACGCCGCGACCAGCGTTGCCGCGGCAGTCACCGCGCGTCCCAGCAGCGCATCGGAGAATGTATCGAGGAATACGACGACGTCGCTGTTGCGTTCCGGGTGCCGTTCGTTGACCCATAGCCCCCCGCCCCTGGCCGCGACCCGCCAGTTCACTTCCCTGACCCGGTCACCCGGCACGAACGGGCGGAGCTCGGCGAACTCGATGCCCTCGCCCAGCACGCGGGCGCGACGGTTGCCCGCGAGGACCTGGGTCTCCGCCGGTGGCACCAACGCGGTCAGCGTCTCGGCCCGGGGGTAGACCCGCAACGGACGCCGGTCGTCGCCGACGCCCTCGAACACGCACAGACCAGCCACGTCGTAAGCCCGGAAGGCCACAGGACCCACCCAATGGGCGCCCCAATGGCTCGGCTCGATCGTGGAGCCGACGACCACGGGGGTGCCGCCGGTCACCGACACGACCTGCACGCGGCGGCCGTCGGTGGGCAGCAGCGCCTCCGACAGGCCGACGGCAACCTCTAGCCGCGCGATGGCGACGCTGGACTCGACGCGGATCTCGACCTCGACTGCCTCGCCCTCCAGCACGCGATCGCGCGCCATGTCCAGCCGGGCCTGCACGACAGGCCGTTCGGCCAACGCCAGACCCACCACGAGTGCCACCGCGAACGGGGCCGCCACTCCGACCAGATCCGGACGGCCGGCCAGGAGCGACACGAACAGCAGCGCGCCGACCAAGCCCGTGTACAACGGCACCTTCACGGTCATGGTGTCAGCGCCTCATGGTCTGGTTGCGTCCTCGTCGGCCGACGGCGCCGGCACTGTGTCAAGACATGCGGCGATCACGTCTTCCGACCGGGTGCCGCGCACCCACTGCTCGGGACGCAACTGCACACGGTGCGCCAGCGCGGCGACCGCCACCGCCTTGACGTCTTCGGGGGTCACGAAGTCCCGGCCGGCCACAACCGCGTGAGCCCGCGCCGCGAGCAGCACGGCCAGTGTCCCCCGAGGGCTCGCGCCGACCTCCAACTCGGGACGCCTCCGGGTCGCGGTCACCAGGTCCACGACGTAGTAGCCGATGCTGTCGGCCATGAAGACGTCCTCCATGGCCGCTTGCATAGCCACGACACCGGCCCGGTCCACGACCGGGTCGAGGTGAACGTCGTCGCTGCGCCGGGCCAGGCGCCGGGCCAGCACCCCGAACTCGCCGTCGCGGGTGGGATAGCCGACCTGCACCCGCAGCAGGAACCGGTCGAGCTGGGCTTCGGGCAGCGGGTACGTGCCCTCGTACTCGATCGGATTCTGCGTGGCGAGCACCACGAACGGTGCCTGCAGGGCCCGCGTGACGCCCTCGACGGTGACCTGGCGTTCGGCCATCGCCTCGAGCAACGCGGCCTGGGTCTTGGGCGGTGCCCGGTTGATCTCGTCACCCAACAGCAGGTTCGTGAACACCGGCCCCGCCCGGAAGACGACCTCGCCGCTGCGCTGGTCGAACACCGACGAGCCCGTCACGTCCGACGGCATCAGGTCCGGGGTGAACTGGATCCGGGCGAAGCCCATGTCGGTCACCTGCGCGAAGCACCGCGCCATCAGCGTCTTGGCCAGCCCCGGGAAGTCCTCGATGAGCACGTGACCGTTGGCCAGCAGACCGACCAGCACCAGTTCCAACACGTCGCGCTTGCCGACGATCACCTCCTCGACCCGGTCCACGATCGCCTGGCAGCGGCGCGTGACATCGTCCAGCGTCCAGCCCATCACAGCTCCTCGAGCCGCCGCACCAGGCTCTCCAACTCGTTCGCAGGGGGACCGTCAGCCAACCGGTCGTGCGGCATGGCCACACCTGGACGGAGCAGATCCCATGCCTCCGGTCCAAGGATCGCCTGCGCCGCGTCGGCGTCACGGTCAAGGCGCACGCCGTGACGGTCGTCCATCAGCCCATCGGCGATCTCCCGCAACACCGGCCGCAGCCGGAAATGCCAGCCACCGATCGACTGCACGGCGACCCACATCGCTCGCTGCAACCGCTTGAGCCGTTCCGACGGCGCCACCGGCCGGGACCGCGGTGGCCAAGCGATTGCGGCAAACGGCGACCCACCTGTTCGTGGAGCAACCGGCCCGACGAGATGCAACGCGGACTCCACCACGACCGCCAGGACCACATACAACCCGACGCGGACTGCCGTCACGGGCGGGGCACCGACCATCACCGCCACGCCCACGGCCACCACGGCGGCAGCCACGGCCCCGACTCGATGGGCCCATTGGCGACCCGTCACCGAGCAACCTCAGCCTGCAGTGCGCTGACCGCGTCGATCGCCTCGTCCTTGAAGCCCGCTGTTATCGGGTGGTCGCTGAACTCAGCCCGCTCGAACAACTCGGTCAGCCGCCGCGCCGCCACACCCGACGCCCCCAACCCGACCAGCGCGCGGGCCAGGAACTCGAATGGTGTCTCCGACGGACGGCGCGGCAGCCCCGACAACCCGAGGAGCGCACCCATCGCCGCGTAGGCCCGGATCACCGCCCGCCGCGGATCAGGCTCGCTGCGCAGCTCGTCCAGCCCGACCGCCTGCAGCGCGGCCAGACCACCGCCGGGCGGCAACGGCTCTCGCGCCACGGCGAAGCGGTCTCGCCGACCCCCCACCAGCAACGCAACCACCACACCCACGACGACCAACACGACCACCGCACCGATGACAGGCCAGTCCAGGCTCCCGACCGGCGAGGACGAGCCCAGCCCACCGTTGCCCGGTGGTCGCGCGCTGTCCGCCGGGGCTGCCGGGCCGAGCTCCGGGGACCCGGGGTGCGCGCTGCGGGCCACCACGACGATCATCAGCGCGACGAGCGCCAAGGGAATGGCGAGCGGCAGTTTCTCCCACCACGCTGCCGGCGGCGACATCTCGTCCGCCTCCTCGTCCTCGGGGTCACCCCGCCTGCGTCGAGGCGACACCAGATCAAGCACCCATATGGCCAGGCCAGCCAGCACGACCAAGAAAAGAAGCACGACCAGAACGTCACCGACGACGCGCAAGGCCGCCGGATGGACGGTCCCCGCCGACGAACCACCCCGGGCCTGGCCCGCCGCTGCGACCACGACGAGCAGCGCCGCCACCAGCCCGACCAACCCGGCGGCCCGCCCGACACGCCGCGCATCACCCACTGTGGCAGGTGCGGTTCCTGGCGATCGTTCCAACTCGCATCTCTTTCCAGTGCCCCCTGCGTCATCCACACATGCCGCCGGAGCAGCTGTAGGAGCCACCAGCGCCAGACGCTACCTGCTCGCCACAACAGCGACCCGACCCGGCGACCGTCTCGCCAGGTACGACC
>JBKPHT010000276.1:0-20521 GCA_046730015.1 Actinomycetota bacterium | reverse complement strand
GCCGCGGCCCGCTGCCGGACGACCAGCGCGGCGGCGGTGCCGGCGGCGGCGACGAGTGCGGCCGTGGCCGGTCCGGCCGCCAGCAGGATGGCGGCGACGCCGAGGGCGGCGGCGCCCAGGAACGTCGGGCGGGTGGCGATGGCCGGTCCGCGGTGCCCGGCGGCAGGTCGGGCGAGGTGGCTCGGCGAGCCGAGGCCCGCAACGCGGGCGCGCACCGGTTCGCCTGCCAACAGGGGCCGGGAGCCCGGGCTCATCGGGGGTCTCCCGTCGGACCGTCGGGTGACGCGGTTGCGGGGCGGCGGGCGGGGCGTTCGCAGCGGGCAGTGACCCGGCCGGCGGAATCGGTGAGGGGGCGGGCGTCGATCGTGCCGCCCGGGCGCGGGATCACCTCGGCGACCGTGCCAACCCGGCGGGAGGCGCCGGTGGACCGGCGGACCTGGACGACCAGGTCGATCGCGCCGAGGATCTGGCTGCGGACGGCCGCCAGCGGGACGTCGACGCCGCCGGTGAGGGCCATCGTCTCGATGCGGCGGAGCGCGTCGCCCGGGCCGTTGGCGTGGCAGGTCGACAGGCACCCGCCGTGGCCGGTGTTCATCGCCTGGAGCATGTCGAGGGCCTCCGGCCCGCGGACCTCGCCGACGGCGATGCGGTCGGGGCGCATCCGCAACGCGGCGCGGACCAGGTCGCGGACGCCGACCGCGGCCAGGCCGTCGGGCGTCGCCGGCCGGGTCTCGAGCCGGACGACGTGGTCGCCGGGGAGCCGCAGCTCGGCGGCGTCCTCGACCGTGACCACCCGCTCGCCCGGCGGCAGGTGACGGCACAGGGCGTTGAGCAGCGTGGTCTTCCCGGCTCCGGTGCCGCCCGAGACCACAAGGTTCAGGCCCGCGTCGACGGACCAGGCGAGCAGCTCGGCCACCTCGGGCGGTGCGAAGGCGCCGAGCGGCAGGGCCGTCGCCCCGAAACGGCGGATGGTCACCGTGGGTCCGTCGACCGCCAGCGGGGGCAGCACGACATGCACCCGCGAGCCGTCGGGAAGGCGGGCGTCGACGACCGGGGACGTCCGGTCGGCCCGCAGGCCGAGCGGGGCGACCACCCGCTCGACCAGCAGGTCGATGGCCGCGCGGTCGAGGCGGACGGCAGTCCGTTCGAGCTCGCCGGCCCGTTCGACCCACACCAGACCGGGGCCGTTGACGAGCACGTCGCTGACCGCCGGATCGGCCAGCAGCGGCTGGAGCGGGCCCAGCCCGCCGATGCGGGCCTGCACCCGCGCCACCACCCCGGCGACTAGGTCGCCGGCGAGCAGCGGGTCCTCGTGGCGGACGAGGTCGGCCAGGGCGGCGCCGTCGAGGGACATGCCCGACGTGGTCGTGTCGAGGACCCGGCGGTGGACCCGGGCATCGAGCGGGGCAGGGTCGCCGAACCTGGCGGAGTCGAGGGGCGGGGCAGGGTCGAGAAGCTTGGAGGAGGGCATCACGGATCACGCCTTCGGATCGGGCACGGCCGGGAGGGCCGCGAGTGAGCGGGAGTGAGCGGGGGATCAGGAGTGAGGGGCGATCAGGCGACGACGTCGGCCAGGGCCCGGGACAGCGACCGGGGCATCCGGCCGACCAGCAGCCCGGCGTCGACGGCGCGGGCCACGGCGGGATCGCACGCGACCTCGGTCACGACCGGGGCGCCCACCACCTGCTCGACGTCGGCGTTGGATAGGACCTGGCCCGGCTCCCGGACGACCACCACGCCGGACGGGCGGAGCCGCGAGTACCGGGCCCGGCGCAGGGCCAGGTAGCACGGCCGGGTGACGAGCAGCGACCGCCGGGACCGGGTGACGACCTCGGCCGCGACCGGCGTGTCGGCCCGTCCACAGTCGACGACGACCGGCCGGGGCGAGCGATCGAGCAGGGCGGCGAGCACCGGGCCCCGCTCCGGGACGAGGTCGCCGTCGCCCCGGGGCAGCAGGCCCAGACCCTGGGCGGCCTCGACTTCGATGCGGTCCAGAGCATCGGCCGGGACGCCGTCGCCGCCCGCCAGCCAGCCGGCAAGCCCTGGCGAAGCCGGCTCGGGCACGCCGAGTACGGCCGGCGCGTCGCCGGCCAGATCGGCGAGCACGGCCCCGACCCCATTGCGGCGGGCCAGCGACAGGGCGAGTGATGCGGCGACGACGGTGGTGCCGGCACCACCCTTCACGGACCAGCAGGCGACGAGCACGGCAGACGACCTCCACAACGACACGACACAGAGGCGCGAAAGGGACGCGAGGCCTGCCGACGGGCGATCGCTCGACCGAGGCACGGCGGAGGGGAAGCACCGGAAGGCTATGGCACACCACCAGAGATATGAAGAGATCCGGTGTGACATCTGTCGGTCCGACGTGCCGCGGCTGCCCCACCGGGGGCCGGTAGGGTCCCGCGGGTGGAGGCGGCCTTCTTCGACCTCGACAAGACCGTCATCGCCAAGGCGTCGATGGTGGCGTTCAGCGGCCCGTTGCACCGGGCCGGGCTCCTGTCGCGGCGGATGCTGCTGCGGGCCGCCTGGAGCCAGCTCGTCTACGCCCAGTTCGGCGCGTCACCGGAGAAGCTGGACAAGCTCCGGGACTCGGTGCTGCGCCTGACGGTCGGCTGGGACCAGGCCGAGATCGGCGCGATCGTCCGCGAGACGCTCGTCGACGTGGTCGAGCCGATCGTCTACGACGAGGCCCTCGAGCTCATCCGCGAGCACCGCTCGGCGGGCCGGAAGGTGTTCATCGTGTCGGCGTCACCGGAGGAGATCGTCGCCCCGCTCGCCCAGTACCTCGGCGTCGACGAGATGATCGCGACCCGGGCCGAGCTGGACGACCAGGGCCGCTACACGGGCCGCACCGAGCTGTACTGCTACGGGCCGGCGAAGGTCGTGGCCATCGAGGCGGTGGCCGAGCGCGACGGAATCGACCTGGCGGCGTCGTACGCCTACAGCGACTCGGCCACGGACCTGCCGATGCTCGAGGCGGTCGGCCACGCGATCGCGGTCAATCCGGATCGCGAGCTGCTGCGGGCGGCCAAGGCGCGGGGCTGGGACGTGCGGCGCTTCACCCACCGGGTGCCGCTGCGGGAGCGGGTGCCGATGCCGGCGCCCCGCCACGCCGCGCTCGGTGGCGGTGCGATCGTGGTGGCCGTGGGTGCCGCCGTGGCGGCCCGCTGGCTGTGGGACCGGCGTCAGCCCCCGCCCCCACCGTCACGCCGGCGTGGCGTGCGGACCGGGACGAGGGCACCGACGCCAGGGCTCAGGAGGCCCGCACCTTCTTCGCGGCGATGGTGGCGAGCGCAGCAATCACGACAAGCAGCAGCAGCTTCTTCATGGCGACGAGCGTAGCGGCTGCTCCGGGAGCGCCGGAAAGCCCCTCTCGCCCGCGACGCTGAGTGGACTGCCGGACGCGCAACGCGGCCGTTGCGGGACGGCGTCGCGGCGCGTTCTAAGGTCATCGCCCATGCGTGTCCCGCGCCCGCTGCTACCTGAGCACCGGCAGGCGGAAGCGCGCGCCATCGGTCGCCGCACCCACCAGACGTTCCTGTTCGCCGCAGTGACCGGTGTGGCGGTGGGCCTCGTCGTGCTGGCGATCGAGCGGGTGACGATCGACGCCCTGCTCGACTCGTTGATCGACCGGCCCCTGTGGCTGGTGGCGCTGGCGCCCGCCCTCGGCCTGGTGATCGCGGCCGCGTGCCTCCGCTGGGTGGCGGGCGACCGCTCGACGGCAACCGCCGAAGAGTACGTCCGCAGCTTCCACGACCAGGGCGTCGAGCGGTTCGACCCCCGGACCGTGATCGGGCGGGTGCTCGCGTCGGTGGCCACGATCGGCTACGGCGGCGCGCTGGGCCTCGAGGGCGCCTCGATCTACGCCGGGTCGGCCATCGGGGCGACCGTGCAGCGCCGCTTCGCCCGCTACTTCTCCCGAGAGGACGCCAAGCTGCTGCTCGTCGCCGGCGCCGCGGCCGGCATCGCCGCCATCTTCAAGGCCCCGGCCACCGGCGCGCTGTTCGCCATCGAGGTTCCCTACCGGGCCGACATCGCCCGCCGCAACGTGCTTCCGGCCATGGTGGCGGCGGCGACCGGCTACATCACGTTCGCCGCCTTCGACGGCACGGACCCGTTGCTGCCCGTGGGCGGGAACCCGCCGTTCGACTGGAAGGACATCGGCGGCGCCCTGCTCGTGGGCCTCGTGTGCGGGGTCGGCGCCCGCCTGTTCAGCGCCGGGCTGCGGGCGATCCGCACCACGCCCCGCATCGTGTCGGCGCCGTGGACCACCCGGGTGCTGTTCGCCGGGGCCTGCCTCGCCGCGTTCGCTGCGCTGGCCGACGTGATCGCCGACCAGCCCCTGACGCTGGGACCCGGCTACGACGCCGTCGAGTGGGCCACCGACCCGGGGCACAGCGTGTGGCTGGTGCTGGCGATTCTCGTCCTGCGGACCGGGGCGGTGATGGCCACCTACGGCGGCGGGGGCGTCGGCGGGCTGTTCATCCCCCTGGTCGTGACCGGCGCGCTCACCGGCCGGGTGGCCAGCGACGTGCTCGGCATGTCGCAGTCCGACCTGCTGATGGTCGTCGGCATGGCCGCCTTCCTGGGTGCCGGCTACCGGACGCCGCTGGCGGCGCTCATGTTCGTGGCGGAGACGACCGGGCGGCCGGGGTTCGTCGTGCCGGCGCTGGTGGCGACCGCGGCGTCGCAGCTGGTCGTGGGCGACTCGTCGGTGTCGGTCCACCAGCGGGCCGGGCGGCTGGGCCACCTCGAACGGCGGTTCGAGCTGCCGATCAGCGCGGTGATCTCGACCGACGTCCGGACGGTGCCGCCCGACGCCACCATCGAGGAGTTCCTGTCGGTCCACCTGGTCGGGCAGCGGCGGCGGGCCGTGCCCGTCGTCGACGACACCAACCGCTACCTCGGGCTGGCCGTGCTCGACGAGGTGGTCGCCATCCGGCGGGAGGCGTGGGCGAGCACCGACATCCGGACGATCGCCCGGGCATCCGCGCCCGGCCGGACCACCTGGCTGGTGCGCGACGCGGTCGAGGCGATGGAGCGGCACGACACCGACGTGCTGGCGGTGGTCGACAGCGACGACCGGTTCGTGGGCGTGGTCAGCACCGACGAGGTGCTGCGGCTCGACGAGATCCTGGAGCGGACCGGGTTGAGCTGACCGGGGTCAGACCGCGAGCAGGTCGCGGGCGCCGGTGTCGGAGCTGGGGTGCCGGAGCTTCGACATGGCCCGGGCCTCGATCTGGCGGATGCGCTCGCGGGTGAGGTTGAAGTGCTCGCCGACCTCTTCCAGCGTCCGGGGCTCGCCGCGGTCGAGGCCGAAGCGGAGCTTGAGGATCTCGCGCTCGCGCTCGTCGAGCGGGGCGAGCAACCGGTTGATCTCCTCGGGCAGCAGCGCGGTGGCCGCCACCTCGAACGGGGACTCGGCCGAGCGGTCCTCGACCACGTCGCCCAGCTCGGCGTCGCCGTCCTCGCGCAGGGGCTCGGACAGCGAGAGCGGCTCGGCGGCGAACCGCAGCGCCTCGGTGACCTTGTCCTCCGGCATCTCGACCTCGGCCGACAGCTCGGCGAGCGTCGCGGGCCGGCCCAGCTTGAGCTCGAGCCGGGCCCGGGCCTTCTGCAGGCGGGCGAGCGTGTCGCCGGCGTGGACGGGGAGGCGGATGGTGCGGCCGGTGTTGGCGATGCCACGGGTGATGGCCTGGCGGATCCACCAGGTGGCGTAGGTCGAGAACTTGAATCCCTTGCGCCAGTCGAACTTCTCGACGGCGTGCATGAGGCCGAGGTTCCCCTCCTGGATGAGGTCGAGGAGGGGCAGACCCGAGGCCTGGTACTTCTTGGCGATCGACACGACCAATCGCAGGTTGGACTGCACGAATGTGCGCTCGGCGTCCTCGCCGTCGCGGGCCGCACGGCGCAGCTCGCGCTTGCGGCCGGGCGCCAGTGCCCGTCCCTCGGCCTCGAGCTCGACCCGGGCTGCGTTGCCTCCCTCGATGGCCTGGGCGAGGCGGACCTCGTCGTCCTTCGTGAGCAGGGGATACTGGCCGATATCGGTCAGGTACAGCCGGACGAGATCTTCCTCGTCGCGCTCGACGCGCTCCTTGGGCAACGTAACGTCCTTCTCGCGTATTGCTCGGTCCCTGGGAGCCCCGCAGAGCCACGGGGTGCCGCGGCGGTGGCAGTCAGCTCGATGCGTCCGTGGTCCCAACCGAGAACCCGGAGCGGTCTGAAGGATACCGGGGCGGTCAAGGGTGGCCACCTCTCGGCGAAAACTCGTGATCGCGATCGCCGCCCGCGTCGGTCGACGACCGCCCGCGCTCCTTGACTAGTGTGCCCGAGTGGGGAGAAGTCGTAGCGCCTAGCGCCCATGGTCAGTGCTGACCCCGGGGGAGGGAAAGCGGCGTGCAACTCACCGAGCAACGGACGAGGCCGGCTGTCGCCCGGCCCGGGAGCGTGGCGGTCCCGGCCCGTGGTGGTCGCCTCGAGGACGGGGCGGACGGCCCCGCACACGTCGTCGACGGGCCGCCCGGCCGGGCCGAGCCGGTCGCCCTCCCAGCCCTGGTGGAGCGGGCCAAGGGCGGGTGCCCGGTGTCGTTCGAGCGGATCTACCGGGCCCTCGCCGGCCAGGTGGTCTCGTACCTGCGGTGGCACCGGGCCAGCGACCCGGACGGCCTCACCAACGACGTGTTCGTCCAGGTCCACCGCAACCTGGCATCGTTCGAGGGCGACGAGAAGGGCTTCCGGTCGTGGCTGTTCACGATCGCCCACCATCGGATGATCGACGACCGCCGGCGGGTCAGGCGGCAGCCGCCCGTGCAGGGCGGCGACACGAGCGTCGACGAGAGCCTGGGTTGCGGCGACGTGGAGGAGGACGCATTCGCCGTGATGGCCGGCGACCACGTCCGCGACCTGCTGGCCGTGCTGTCGGCCGACCAGCGCGACGTCGTGCTGCTGAGGATCGTGGCCGACCAGTCGGTGGAGGAGGTGGCCCGGATGCTCGGCAAGGGCGAGGGGGCCATCAAGGCGCTCCAGCACCGCGCGCTGGGGGCGTTGCGCCGCCATCTGGACCGGACGTCGGTCACTGGCTGAACGCCAGGTGAATGCCGGGTGGCCGTGCCATCGCGACGGCGCTCCCGGACCGGGATCGTCCGCTCAGCCATAACCTCGACACGCTCCGTGTCGTTTGCCCTGATGATGCGCGACGACGCGTTGACGGTCCGGGACGCCGAGGACATCCTCGGCGGCGATCCCCCGCCGGGCCGCCACGACCTCTCGGACATGCGCGAGCTGGCGGACTTCATCCGGGCCTCGGGCGAAGCGGAGCCGGCGCCTCCGATGAGCGACGCGCTCCTCGGGCAGATCGCCGACCGCACCCCCTGAACTGACGGTCGCGCCTGTCAGCGGGCGGCCAGCAGGGCGGCGACCTCCCGGTCGTCGGCCTCGACGTCGGCCTCGACCAGGTCGAGCACGCGGAGCGCCGGCCCGTCGGCGACCGGCGCGGTGACGTCCCGGTGGGCGCCGTAAGCCTCCCGGAGGCGGGGCGCGACCAGGTCGTGGAGGGCGCCGAGCACCGCCGCCGTCGGGCCGGCGCCGTCGCCCGGGAGGGCGGCCAGCGTGGCGACCAGATCGGCGTCCCCGGGCCCGGGGACGACCAGGTCGTCGGGGGTCAGGCCGTCGACGGTCGGCACGACCGGCAGCAGCCCGAGCCACAGCTCGGCGTGCCACGCGTGGTGCCGGCTCCGGGCCGCCAGCAGGGCCTTGGCCGCCGGGTCGGGCACCACCGGCACCCAGCCGCCGACGGTCTCGAAGAGCCTCAGCTCCAGCCAGGCGTGGTGGCCGTAGCGCCTCCCGGCCGCCACGAGGGTCTCGGCGACGTCGGCCATCGGGTCAGTCTCGCACGGCCTGCTCGGCCGGCGAGAGCCAGGGCGGCAGCACCTCGGCCACCACCACCGCTGCAAGGATCAGCAGCCCGCCCAGCGCGGTGGTCGCGGGCAGCCCGTCGCCCGCCGCCCAGGCCAGCAGGGCGGCGAAGACCGGTTCGAGCAGCAGGATGAGCGCCGCCCGCGACGGGCTCACCACCCGCTGGGCCCACACCATCGCGAAGAACGCGAGCGCCGTGGCGAACACCCCGGTGAAGGCGGCGGCCGCCAGTGCCGAGCCGGGGAGGGCCACGTTCCCCGCCACCAGGCTGGCCGCCAGGCACGCCACGCCCACGGTCGTCACCTGCACGCAGGTGAGGCGGATGGGGTCGTGCCGTCCGGCGGTCTCGCCGAGTATCACGATGTGGGCCGCGAACGCGACCGCGCACCCCAGCGTCAGCACCTCGCCGCGCCCGAACGTGGCGTCGGCCCCGCCGGTCAGCAGCACCAGGCCCGCGACCGCCAGCACGAGCCCGACAAGCGTCAGCGGGTGCGCTCGCCGGCCCAGCAGCACGAACGACAGCAGCGGCACGAACACCACCAGCAGGTAGGTGATGAACGCCGAGGTCGACGGCGTCGTGTACTGGAGCCCGATCGTCTGGAGCACGTACCCGACCAGGAGCGCCGCGCCCGCCGCCACGCCGTGGCGCAGCTCGCCCGGGGTCCCGGGTCGGCGCCGGCCGAGCACGGCCAGGACCGCCCCGGCGATCAGGAACCGGGTGGCCAGGAACGGCAGCGGGTCGGCCCGCTCCACCGCGTCCTGTACCACGACGAACGTGGTCCCGAAGAAGAACGCCGCCACCACCAGCGCGGCGTCGGCCTGCCAGCGCGGCGCCGCGGCCGTCTGCGCCGGCGGCGGGCCGGGCAGCGGGACGGCGGCCTCGGACACCGGGCGCCCGCCTCAGCCGCCCGGCGGCGCCGGCGCGATCCGGCCGAGCAGCAGGTCGAGCTCCACCAGCGCGGGCGCCGGCGGGTCGCCGACCAGCACCGTGTGGAGCCCGGCCCGGCGGGCGCCCGCCAGGTTGCCCTCGACGTCGTCGAGGAACACGGCCCGCTCCGGGTCGACGCCGCCGAGCAGGTCGAGGGTGTGGGCGAAGATGGCCGGATCGGGCTTCCGCATGCCCACCGCCGAGCTGTCGACGACGACGTCGAACAGATCGTCGACCGGGATCATCGCCCGCCACGCGGTCGAGCCCTCGCGCACGTTGTTGGTGACCAGCGCGGTCCGGTAGCCCTCGGTCCGCAGGGCCGCCACGTGCGCGACCACGTCGTCGTGGACGTCGAGCGCGGCGAGCAACGACTGCAGCGGCGTCAGGTCGAGGACCTTGCCGGCCTCCTCCGCCAGCACCTGGACGGCGCGCAACCACTCCTCGATCGTGATCTCGCCCCGCTCGAGCCGGTGCCACGGGTGGTCGGTGTCCTCGTGGTAGGGACCGACGATTAGCGACAGGTCGCCGCCGCCCGACGCCTGCAGGGCCGGCCACGGCGACGTGGTCAGCACGCCGGAGAAGTCGAACAGCACGGCCTCGATGGCGGGCTCGGGGCTCGGCCCCACGACCGCGGGCTCCGGGGGTGGCTCCGGGGACATGGGCGACAGCATCGCCGCTGCGCGCCGTCGACCCCTAACCCCGGTAGCGGTTGGTGATCGGGACCCGGCGGTCCTTGCCGAACGCCTTGGGGGTCACCCGGACGCCCGGTGGGGTCTGGCGGCGCTTGTACTCGGAGGTGTCCACCAGCCGGGTGATCCGCTCGACCAGCGCCGGGTCGAAGCCCATCCCGACCAGCTCCGCCCGGGTGCGGTCGTCCTCGACGTAGGCCTCGAGGATCGGGTCGAGCACCTCGTAGGGCGGAAGCGACTGGTCGTCCCGCTGGTCGGGCCGCAGCTCCGCGGACGGGGGCTTGGTCAGGACGTGCTCCGGCACCAGCGGGCGGCCCGCCCGCTCGTTGCGGTCCCGGCACAGCTCGTAGACCATGAGCTTCGGCACGTCCTTGATCACCGCGAACCCGCCCGCGGTGTCGCCGTAGAGGGTCGAGTAGCCGACCGCCATCTCGCTCTTGTTGCCGGTGGTCAGTACGAGCCAGCCCGGGAACTTGTTGGACAGCGCCATCATCACCACACCCCGGATGCGGGACTGCAGGTTCTCCTCGGCGATGCCCGGCTCCAGGCCGGCGAAACTCGGCGCCAGCATCTCGGTTAATGCCGCGTGGGCCGGCTCGATGGGGATCACCCGGTGCTCGATGCCCAGCTCGGCACACAGCTTCTCGGCGTCCGTGAGCGAGTGGTCGGACGAGTAGCGCGACGGCATGAGCACGCCGTGGACGTGGGAGGCGCCGAGCGCGTCGACGGCGATGACCGCCACCAGCGACGAGTCGACGCCGCCCGACAGCGCGATGGCCACGTCGGTGAAGCCGTTCTTGGTGACGTAGTCGCGTGTGCCGACCACCAGCGCCTCGTACACCTCGCGGACCGGTGGCAGCGGCTCGGCGACAGCCGGGGCCCGGCGCTCGGCGGGGTCGGTGACCCGGGGCTCGGACGACACCATGATCACCGGCAGCGGCGCCTCGACGGCCCGGCCCCGGGGATCGAGCAGCCGCTTGCGGAACACCGGCTGGACCTCGACGTCGCAGACCACGGTCTCCTCGACGAACTGCCGGGCCCGAGTCACCAGGCCGCCGTGGGCGTCGAACACCATCGACGCACCGTCGAACACCAGCTCGTCCTGGCCGCCGACCTGGTTGACGTACACCAGCGCGCAGGAGGCGTCCGACGCCCGGGTCGCAAGCATCCGCTCCCGCTCGGCCAGGCGGTTGGCGTAGTAGGGCGAGGCGTTGATGTTGACGACGAGCTCGGCGCCGCCGGCCGCCTGGGCGGCGATCGGGCCGGTGGGGCTGAAGGCGTCCTCGCAGATCGACACCCCGACCCGGACACCGCCGATCTCGACCAGCGGCGACTCGCCGGTCCCGGGGGCGAAGTAGCGCTGCTCGTCGAACACCGCGTAGTTGGGCAGGTTGCGCTTGCGGTAGACGGCCCGGATCTCGCCGCCCGCGCACACGGCGGCGGCGTCGTGGAGGTCGCGGCCCTCGTCGACGAACCCGACGACCGCCGCGCAGCGCCGCGTCGCGTCCGCCACCCGGGACAGCGCCCGCCGGTTGTCGGCGATGAACCCCGGCTTGAGCAGCAGATCCTCGGGCGGGTAGCCGGTCAGCGCCAGCTCGGGGAACACGGCGAGGTCGCACCCGGCGTCCTCCGCCTCGGCCAGCGCGGCGAGCACCCGGTCGGCATTGCCGGACAGGTCGCCGGCCGTCGTGTCGATCTGGCAGAGCGCGACGCGGAGGCGAGCCACGGCGTCCAGCGTACGGGTCGGGCACACTCGTCGGCGTGGGCACCGCGTCGCCAATGGTCGAGTTGATCGAGCGTAGCGCCGACCCGCCCGCGGTCCGGATGGCGGTCGAGCGGCTCGACGGCGACGTCGTCGACCGGGTCGCGGCGTCGCCCACGCTGGCCGAGGCCCTGGTGGCCGTCACGGCGGCGAGCCGCAGCGCGACCCGGCTGATCGAGACCGACCCGGCGGCGCTCGACGTGCTGGCCGACCTCGACGCCCCGCCCATCGGCAGGGCCGAGGACGCGGCCGACCCCGACGAGCTGGCCCGGTGGAAGCGGCTGTCGCAGCTTCGGATCACCGCCCGCGATCTGCTCGGTCTCGACACCCTCGAGGAGACGACCGTGGGCCTGTCCGACCAGGCGGTCGCCGTGCTGCGCGCCGCGGTCCGGCTCGCCGGGGTCGAGGGGCTGGCGGTGATCGGGATGGGGAAGCTCGGCGGCCGGGAGCTCAACTACGCCAGCGACGTCGACCTGCTGTTCGTGGAGGGCGACGCCCGCGACGCCCGGGCGGTCATGGACATCGCCCGGCGGTGCTTCCGGGTCGACGCCAACCTGCGGCCCGAGGGCCGGGACGGCGCCCTCACCCGGTCGATCGACAGCTACCTGACCTACTGGCACCGCTGGGCCCAGCCGTGGGAGTTCCAGGCCCTGCTCAAAGCGGCCCCGGTCGCGGGCGACCCCGAGATCGGCCGGGAGTGGGCATCGGCGGCGTCGGTGACGCTGTGGGGCAAGCGGCTGACGGCCGACGACCTCCGGTCGCTCCGCTCGCTGCGGGCCCGGGCCGAGAGCGAGGCCACCCGGCGGGGCGCCGCCGACCGGGAGGTCAAGCGGTCGCCCGGCGGCATCCGCGACATCGAGTTCGCGGTGCAGACGCTGCAGCTCGTCCACGGGCCGTCCGACCCGGAGCTGCGGTCGCCCACGACGCTCACGGCCCTGTCGGAGATGGACGCGGCCGGCTACGTCGACCCCGACGACGCCGCCGGGCTGGCCGACGCCTACCGGTTCCTCCGCCGGGTCGAGCACGCGCTGCAGATCGAGGAGGAGCGCCAGACCCACACGCTGCCCGCCGACCGCGACCACCGGCGCCGCATCGCCCGGGTCCTCGGCTACCGGGGCAGCCCGAAGGCCGGACCAACCGAGGCGTTCGACCGCGACCTGGCCCGCAAGCGGAACGTCGTGCGCACGGTCCACGAGCGGCTGTACTTCCGACCGCTGCTCGACGCGCTCGCGGGCGCGGGCCGGATGTCGCCCGAGGCGGCGGCCGACGCGCTGGCCAGCTTCGGGTTCGCCGACGCCGAGCGGACCCGGGCCGCGGTCCGGGAGCTGACCCGTGGCCTCACCCGATCGTCGCGGATGATGCAGCAGCTCCTGCCGCTGGTGCTCGACTGGCTGTCGACGTCGCCCGATCCCGACCTCGGGCTGCTCGGCCTCCGCAAGCTGGCGTCGGGGGAGCGGCGGTCGCTGGAGCTCGCCCACGCGTTCAGGGACAGCCCCGAGGTGGCCCGGCGGCTCTGCGAGCTGCTGGGCACGAGCGGGCTGGCCAGCGACATCCTGGTCGCGAACCCCGACCTCATCCCCCGGCTGTCCGACCCGTCCCGGCTCACCACCCTGTCCCGCGACGGGCTCGTCGCGTCCGCCGCCGCCACGCTGGCCTGGCGGGACGACCGGGACGAGCGCCAGCAGGCCCTCCGCCGGTGGCGGGGCCGGCACCTGCTGGGCGTCGTGGCCCGCGACGTGTACGGGCAGGCCGACGTCGGCGTCGTCGGCTCCGACCTCGGCGCCATGGCCGAGGCCGCGGTGGAGACCGCGCTGGCCGAGCTCGACCCTCGGGTGCCGTTCGCGGTGGTGGCGATGGGCCGGTTCGCGGGCGGCGACCTGTCCTATGCCAGCGACCTCGACGTCCTGTTCGTCCACGACAGCCGAGACCACGAGGAGGGCCTGCGGGTGGCGTCCGGGGTGGTGCGGTTCCTGGCCGGGGCGACGCCGGCCCGGCGGATCTACCCGATCGACGCCACCCTCCGCCCCGAGGGCCGGCAGGGCGCGCTGTCCCGCAGCCTCGACGGCTACGCCGCCTACCTCGACCGCTGGGCCCATACCTGGGAGCGCCAGGCCCTCACCCGGGCCCGGCCGGTGGCGGGCGATCCCGACCTCGGCCGCCGCTTCCTCGACCTGCTGGCGGGAGCGGTGTGGGAGCGACCGTTCACCGAGGACCACGAGCGCGAGATCCGGCGGATGAAGGCCCGCATCGAGCGGGAGCGGATCCCGCCGGGGGAGGACCCGGAGTTCCACCTCAAGCTCGGCCGGGGGTCGCTGGCCGACATCGAGTGGACGGTGCAGCTGTTGCAGCTCCGCACGGGCATACGCGCGCCGTCGACCATGGGCGCACTCGACGCCCTGGTGGCGGCCGGCGCAGTCGACCCGGACGACGCCGAGGTGCTGCGGTCGGCCTATCGGTTCTGCGAGCGGACCCGGAACCGCTGGTGGCTGGTGGGCAACGCCCCCGCCTCGGCCGACGCGCTCCCGCAGCGGCACGCCGACCTCTCGCACCTCGCCCGGTCGCTCGACACGACGGCGGGCGGCCTGCGGGAGCAGTACCGGCGGCTGACCCGGCGGTCGCGGCGGGTGGTCGAGCGCCTGTTCTACGGCACCCGCTGAGCCCGCTCTGCGATGATGGCGCCGCCGCCGACGCCCGTGGAGGGGACGAGATGCCGGTCACGACCGAGGTCCAGGCCATCCTGAGCATGCTCGAGGCCGTCGATGGTGTCTTCGACCTGGAGACCGTGACGCCCCAGGAGATGCGGGCGGCCTACGACGCGATGAACATGGCCGGAACCAAGGCCGAGATGGCGTCGGTGCGCGATGTCGCGATCCCCGGGCCGGGGGGCCACATCCCGGCCCGGGTGTACGTGCCGACGACCGAGCCGGGGCCGCGGCCCGTCGTCGTCTACTTCCACGGGGGCGGCTGGGTGATCGGCGGCATCGAGAGCCACGACGCGACCGTGCGGAGCCTGGCCGCGGCCAGCGGCGTCACCGCCGTGTCGGTCGACTACCGGCTGGCGCCCGAGCACCCGTTCCCGGCCCCGCTCGACGACTGCGTGGCCGCGGTGCGGTGGGTGGCCAGCAACGCCGCCGACCTCGACGTCGACCCGGCCCGCCTGGCGGTCGGCGGCGACTCCGCGGGCGGAAACCTCGCCGCGGTCGTCGCCGGGCAGCTTCGCGGCACCGAGGCGGCCCCGGCGTTCCAGCTGCTCGTCTACCCAGTGACCGATGGCGAGATGGCCCGGCCGTCGATGGTCGAGAACGCAGACGGCTATTTCCTCACCACGGCGACGATGGCCTGGTTCTGGGACCACTACACGGGCGCCGGGGACCGCACCGACCCACTGGCGTCGCCGCTCCACGCCACCGACGACGCGCTGGCCGGGCAGGCGCCGGCGCTGGTCATCACCGCCGAGTACGACCCGCTCCGGGACGAGGGCGAGGCCTACGCCGCCCGGCTGGAGGCGGCCGGCGTGCCGGTGACCGCCACCCGCTACGACGGGATGATCCACGGCTTCGCCTCGATGGGCGACATGGTCCCGGAGGGCAAGGCGGCGATCGACGAGGCGGCCCAGGCGCTGCGGGCCGCGCTCGCCGTCTGACACTCGGCCGCCCGGCTCGCTGTGTCTGCGGTGGCCGATGATGGGGGGCGATGAGCCCGCCCCTTGACCTCTCCTTCGTGACCTCGGCCGCCACGGTCGACGACCTGCCCGACTCGCCCGTCGAGGTGGCCGTGGTCGGACGGTCGAACGTGGGCAAGTCGTCGCTGCTCAACGCGCTCGGGCGGCGCAAGGGGCTGGCGCACGTGTCCAAGACCCCGGGCCGCACCCGGCTGCTCAACTGCTACGCGGTGGACGGCACGGCCACGATGGTCGACTGCCCGGGGTACGGCTACGCCTCGGTGTCCAAGGCGACGCGGGCGTCGTGGCAGGGGATGATCGAGGGCTACCTGCTCGACCGCGAGCCCCTCGCCATGGTGATCGCCCTGGTCGACGGCGAGGTCGGGCCGACCAAGCTCGACCTGCAGATGCTGGGCTGGCTGCGGGACCACGCGCTGCCCCACACGGTGGTGGCGACCAAGCACGACAAGATCCGGTCGGCCCACCGGGAGAAGCGCAAGCGGGAGGTGGCCGCGGCGTGCGACCTGGAGCGGTCCGACATCGTGTGGGTCAGCGCCACGACGGGGGTCGGGATCGACCGCCTGCGCGACCTGGTCCGGTTGTGGCTGGTCGCTCCCGGGATCCCGAGGTCATAGAGGCCGGGGGCCGACAGCTATCGCCTCGGGAACGGGGGAGCGACAGGAATCGCCTCGGCGTCACGGGCCACGGGGGGTGCCGGCTCCCGTCCGCTCCGATTCGCTGACGGAAACTGTCACACCTCCGCGGCAGAATCGGGGCGTGACCGTGTCGATCGACCGCAGCCTCCAGCTCCGCCTGGACGTCGGCCTCCCCGCCGACGAGCCGGGCGATCCGGCCGCGCGGGCCGGCCCGACCGCCCGGCCGGTGTGGCCCGACGGCATGGAGGACTTCCACCCGGCGGTCGCAACCTGGTTCGCCCGCCGCTTCCCCGAGGGCGCCACCCCGCCGCAGCTGCGGGGCTGGCCGCTCATCGCCGCCGGGCACGACACGCTCATCGCCGCCCCCACCGGCTCGGGCAAGACGCTGGCCGGGTTCCTCGTCGCCATCGACGCGCTCTACAAGGCGCACGAGCGGGGCGAGGCGGTGGCCGACGTGGCCCGGGTGGTCTACGTCTCGCCGCTCAAGGCCCTGGCCGTCGACATCGCCGAGAACCTCGACCGCCCACTGCGCGAGATCGGCGACGTGGCCGCCGAGCTGGGCCTCGACGCGCCCACCATCCGGGTCGCCGTCCGCACCGGCGACACCACGGCGTCCCAGCGGGCGTCGATGGTGCGGCGGCCGCCGAGCTTCGTCGTCACCACCCCCGAGTCGCTGTACCTGCTGGTGACCAGCGGCAAGGGCCGCGAGGCGCTGCGGACTGTCGAGACGGTGATCGTCGACGAGATCCACGCCGTGGCCCGCGACAAGCGGGGCGCCCACCTGGCCCTCACCCTCGAACGGCTGGAGGCCCTGTGCGAGCGTCGGCCGGCCCGCATCGGCCTGTCGGCCACCCAGCGGCCCATCGAGACGGTCGGGCGGCTCCTCGTGGGCGACCGGCCCCTCCCCGCCGTCGTCGACGTCGGACACCAGCGCAACCTCGACCTCGCCCTCGAGCTGCCGGAGGGCGAGCTGGAGGCCGTCGTGTCGGCCGAGCAGATGGGCGACGTGATCGACCGCATCGCCGCCCTGGTGGCCGAGCACCGGACCACCCTCGTGTTCGTCAACACCCGGCGGCTGGCCGAGCGCCTGGCCCACCAGCTGGAGGAGCGGCTGGGCGCCGACGTCGTGTCGGCCCATCACGGCAGCCTGTCCAAGGAGCGGCGGCACCGGGTCGAGACGCGGCTGCGGGCCGGCGACCTGCGGGTGCTGGTCGCCACCGCCTCGCTGGAGCTCGGCATCGACATCGGCCCGGTCGAGCTCGTGTGCCAGGTCGGCTCGCCGCGGAGCATCGCCACCTTCCTCCAGCGGGTCGGCCGCTCCAACCACAGCCGGGCCGGCACGCCGAAGGGCCGCCTGTTCCCGCTCACCCGCGACGAGCTGATCGAGTGCACCGCCCTGCTCGCCGCGGTGCGGGCGGGGCGGCTCGACGCCGTCCACCTCGCCCGGCTGCCGCTCGACATCGCGGCCCAGCAGATCGTGGCCGAGGTCGGCGCCCGGGAGTGGACGACCGACGAGCTGTTCGCGCTGGTCCGCCGGGCCGCGCCGTACACGGAGCTCACCCGGCAGCAGTACGACGCCATCGTCGATCTCGTGGCCGCCGGCATCGAGACCGGGCGGGGCAAGCGGGGCTCGTACCTCTACCACGACCAGGTCAACGGCGAGCTGAGACCCCGGGGCAACGCCCGGCTGGCGGCGGCGACGTCCGGGGGTGCCATCCCCGAGACCGGCGACTACCGGGTGGTGGCCGACCCCGACGACACCTTCATCGGCACGGTCAACGAGGACTGGGCCGTCGAGTCGATGGCCGGCGACATCTTCCTGCTCGGCACCCATTCGTGGCAGATCCGGCGGGTCGAGCCGGGCGTGGTCCGGGTGCGCGATGCCGGCGACACGCCGCCCACCGTGCCGTTCTGGCTGGGCGAGGCGCCGGCTCGTACCGACGAGCTCTCCGAGGAGGTGTCGGCTCTCCGGGCCCGGGCCGACGCCTTCCTGGCCGCCTGCGACCCCGACGGCGCCCGCCGCTGGCTGACCGAGACGACGGGCATCGGCGCCGACGCGGCGACGATGATCGTCGACTACCTGGCCGTCGGCCGGGCCGCGCTCGGCGCCATGCCCACCCACGACTGCCTGGTGCTGGAGCGGTTCTTCGACGACACCGGGGGCATGCAGCTCGTCATCCACTCGCCCTACGGCGGCCGGATCAACCGGGGCCTGGGGCTGGCGCTGCGGAAGAAGTTCTGCCGCACGTTCAACTTCGAGCTGCAGGCGGCGGCGACCGACGACGCCATCGTGCTGTCGCTCGGGCCGCACCACAGCTTCCCGCTGGACGAGGTGCCGCGCTACGTGTCGAGCCGGACGGTGCGCGACACGCTCGAGCACGCCATCCTCGACTCGCCGATGTTCCAGGCGCGGTGGCGGTGGAACCTCAACCGGTCGCTCATGGTGCTGCGGTTCCGGGGCGGCAAGCGCAACCCGCCGCCCATCCAGCGGATGGAGTCCGACGACCTGATGGCGGCCGTGTTCCCCCAGGCCGCGGCGTGCCAGGAGAACGTGACCGGGCCCGTCGAGATCCCCGACCACGTGCTGGTGCGGCAGACCGTCGACGACACGCTGCACGAGGCACTCGACGTCGACGGGCTGTCCGACCTGCTCACGCGCATCGAGTCGGGCGAGGTCCGGGTCCACTGCGCCGACACCACCGAGGCGTCGGTGCTGGCCCACGAGATCATCACGGCCCGGCCCTACGCGTTCCTCGACGACGAGGAGTTCCAGAACCGCCGGACCAACGCGGTGACCCTCCGCCGGGGCCTGACCGTCGACATCGCATCGATCGGGGCGCTCGACCCCGACGCGGTGGCCCGGGTCCACGACGAGATCGTCCCCTCGCCAACCTCGTCCGACGACCTGTGCGACCTCGTCGCCTCGCTGGTGGTGGTCCGCCCCCGGCCCGACTGGGCCGAGCTGTGGTCCGAGCTGGCCGCCCGCGGCCGGGGCCGGGTGCTGACGGCGGCGGGCGGGGCGGAGCTCTGGTCCGCCACCGAGGCCGCCGACCTGGCCGACCGGGCGCTGGCCGGCGACGACGAGGCGGTGACCCGGGCGGTCCGGGGGCACCTGGAGATCGCCGGCATCACCACCGTCGACCGCCTGGCCGAGGCGACCACCTTGCCGGCGCCGCGGGTGACCTCCGCGCTGCTGGGCCTGCAGACCGAGGGCTTCGCCATGCAGGGTCGCTACACCCCGGAGGCCGTCGCCCGGCAGGGCGATGCCGCCGGCGACGGGGCCGGCGATGGGGCCGACGGGGCCGACGGGGACGACGGGGTCGAGTGGGTGGCCAGGCGGCTGCTGGCCCGGATGCACGCCTACTCCCGCCGGTCGCGCCGCCAGTCGGTGCAGCCGGCGACCGCCCAGGACTTCATGCGGTTCCTGCTGCGGTGGCAACACGTCGCCCCCGGCACCCAGCTGAGCGGTGACGCCGGGCTGTTGACCCTGCTGGAACAGCTCCAGGGGTTCGAGGCGGCGGCGGTCGGCTGGGAGCCCGAGCTCCTGGGCCGCCGGATGCGTCACTACGACGGCGCCTGGCTCGACCGGTGGTGCCACGACGGCCAGGTGGCCTGGCTGCGGCTGACGCCCCCGACCCGCGACGACCCCGATGCCCCGAGGGCGGCCCCGACCAAGGCGACCCCGATCGCGGTCGTGCTGCGCGACGACCTGGCGTGGCTGCTGGCCGCGGCGCGGTCCGGTGGCGCGGTCGTCGAGCCGACGGTGGGCGCCGCGGCCGAGATCGTGGAGGTGCTGCGCGACCGGGGCGCCTGCTTCGCCGGCGAGCTGGGGGCGGCCACCCGCCGGCTGCCCGAGGACGTCGAGCGGGGACTGTGGGACGGCGTGGCCCGGGGGCTGATCATGTCCGACGGCTTCGGTGCCATCCGGGCCCGGGTCGCGGGCGGAAACGGGTCGTCCGGCGGGGGTGGTGGCGGCGCTGGTCCCGGCGCCGGCCGGCGGGGTCCCCGCCACCTGCGGACCCAGCGCCTGACCAGGCTGTCCCGGGCGGGCCGGTCGACCTCGGCGTCGGCGGGCCGGTGGTCGCTCGTGCCCGACGCCGCCGCGCTCGGCCCCGACCTCGACCGCGACGAGCTGGCCGAGACGGTCGCCGAGCAGTTGCTGCACCGCTGGGGGGTCGTGTTCCGCGACCTGGCGCTCCGCGACTCGCTGCGGATGCCATGGCGCGAGGTGCAGTGGGCGCTCCGGCGGCTGGAGGACCGGGGCCTCATCCGCGGCGGCCGGTTCGTGTCCGGGTTCTCGGGCGAGCAGTACGCGCTGCCCGAGGCGGCCGAGCAGCTGGCCCACGTCCGCAAGGTGCCCACCACCGGCGAGCGGGTCATCGTCAACGCCACCGACCCGCTCAACCTGGTGGGCCTCATCGTCCCCGGCGCCACCGTCCCCGCGGTGCGGACCAACCGGGTGAGATATGTCGACGGCGTGAGCGCCTAGCGGGAGTCCGCGCCCCGCCGCCGCTGGTAGGCCTTGCGCCGGCGGACATGGTGTCCGTCGAGGGCCAGCCGGGCGACCTCACGGACGAGCGGGTCGTCGTCCTCGTCGGCGGCGCGCTCGACGGCAGCCCGCGCCCGCTGGTCGCGGTCGGCCAGGCGGAGCAGCACGGGGATCGACTTGTGCCGGAGCTCCGGGCTGGGGTCGGCGGCCAGGACCTCGGCGACGTGGGGCACGACGTCCGCGACGCACAGGTCGTCGACCTGGCAGGTCTCGCAGGCGATCGAGTGCAGCGCCGTGTGGCGGACGGGCTCGACCGGGTCGTGCAGGGCGCGCGCGAACACCAGGGCTGACGCCTCGTTGGCGTAGTGGTCGAGGAAGCCGAGGCAGCCGCGGCGGACGAACGGGTCCGCGTGGTGCAG
>JBKPHT010000275.1:0-5281 GCA_046730015.1 Actinomycetota bacterium | reverse complement strand
CCCGGCCGCTGGTTCGTGGTCCACACCCAGTCGGGCTACGAGAAGAAGGTCAAGCAGAACCTCGAGGCCCGCATCCACTCGATGAACGCCGAGGAGGCCGTCTACGAGGTCGTCATCCCGATGGAGGACTACGTCGACTTCAAGAACGGCAAGCGGGTCGTGGCCCAGCGCAAGATGTTCCCCGGCTACCTGCTGGTTCGGGCCGAGCTCGACGACACCGCCTGGTTCGTCATCCGCAACACGCCGGGCGTGACCGGTTTCGTCGGCCAGGGCGCCAAGCCCTCTCCGCTGCCGCGGCGTGACGTCGAGGCGTTCCTCATGCCCAAGGGCGGCGAGGAGCAGGTGAGCACCCGCACCAAGCCCCGCCTCGAGTACGAGATCGGCGAGACCGTGCGGGTCAGGGAAGGGCCGTTCGCCGACTTCTCCGGCGAGGTCATCGAGCTCAACGAGGACCAGCTCAAGCTCAAGGTGCTGGTCAACATCTTCGGCCGGGAGACTCCGGTCGAGCTCGAGTTCAGCAAGGTCGCCAAGCTCTGATCATCCGGCGCCGGCCACCCGGCCGGTGGCCGACTGGCACGGAGCGTGCTGTGCGCGCCAGACTTGTCGGTCGCGTCTGACGCCCCGCGGCGTCCGCCCCCGTTCTTTCGAGAGGAATCCCATGGCCAAGAAGAAGGTGCTGGCCGTCGTCAAGATCCAGATCCCGGCCGGCCAGGCCACGCCTGCGCCCCCGGTGGGCACCGCCCTGGGCCCCCACGGCGTCGCCATCATGGATTTCTGCAAGGCCTACAACGCCGCCACCGAGTCGCAGCGCGGCACGATCGTGCCGGTCGAGATCACGGTGTACGAGGACCGGACCTTCACGTTCGTCCTCAAGACGCCGCCCACCCCGGTGCTGCTGCGCGAGGCCGCCGGCCTCGACAAGGCGTCCACCGCACCCGGCAAGGAGGTCGCCGGCACGGTGACCGACGCCCAGGTCGAGGAGATCGCCAAGATCAAGATGCCCGACCTCAACGCCTACGACCTGGAATCGGCCAAGGCCCAGGTGGCCGGCACCGCCCGGTCGATGGGCATCGAGGTCGGCTGACCCCGAGCCATCCACACGGCAGGACCGGGACCACCTCGCCCGGCCGCCACGACCATCCGAGGGAGCCATCATGGCGCAAGGCAAGAAGTTCCGAGACTCGCTCAAGCGGTTCGACCGCGAGCGGCTCCACACCCCGCCCGAGGCCGTTGACATCGTCACGTCGCTGGCCAAGGCCAACTTCGACGAGACCGTCGAGCTGGTGGTCCGGCTCGGCGTCGACCCCCGCAAGGCCGACCAGATCGTCCGGGGCACGGTCGCCCTCCCGTCGGGCACCGGCAAGGACGTCCGGGTCGCCGTGTTCGCCCAGGGCGAGGCCGCGACCGCCGCCCGCGAGGCCGGCGCTGACTTCGTGGGCGCCGACGACCTGGCCGCCCAGATCCAGGGCGGCATGCTCGACTTCGACGTGACGATCGCCAGCCCCGACCTCATGCCGGTCGTCGGCCGGCTCGGCCGGGTGCTCGGCCCCCGGGGCCTCATGCCCAACCCCAAGTCGGGCACGGTCACCCCGGACGTGGCCAGGGCCGTCGGCGAGTTCAAGGGCGGCAAGGTCGAGTACCGCACCGACCGCTACGGCAACGTCGCCGTCCCCCTCGGCAAGGCGTCGTTCACGTCGTCCGCCCTGCTCGACAACTTCCGGGCCGTCGTCGACGAGCTGAACCGGGCCAAGCCGGCCGCGGCCAAGGGCCGCTACGTCAGGCGGGTCACCGTCAGCTCGACGATGGGCCCGGGCGTCAAGATCGATCCCGCCCGCCTGCGGGCCGGGGCCGACGAGGTCGTCGCCTCCTAGGCGGCGTCCCCGCGGGGAGCCGGTAGGCTCCCCACCTGCTACACCGCTAGTCACAACCGACTTCGCTCGCCGAAGACCTCCGGCGCCCTCCGGGGCTGAAAGGGCCAGCGTGCCCACCCGAGCAGGCGGACTCTCCGACACCTCGCCGGCCCATGGGCCGAGCGCCGTGTGCCGTGGCGTTCGCTTCCCAGCGAGCGTCAGAGCACACGAGAGGAGGTGTCGATGGAGAACCCGAGACCGGAGAAGGTTGCCGTGGTGGACGAGGTGCAGGAGCGCTTCGACGCCGCGTCGGCAGCCCTGCTCACCGAGTACCGCGGGCTCGACGTGACCGCCATCAGCGAGCTGCGGCGGAGCCTGCGCGAGGCGGGCGGCGACTACAAGGTCTACAAGAACACCCTCGTGCGGTTCGCGGCCCAGAATGCGGGCCTCGACATCGAGGAGCTGCTGACCGGCCCTACGGCCATCGCGTTCGTGGGCGAGCGCCCCGACGGTGCCCCCGCCGACGCCGTGCTGGTGGCCAAGGCCCTGCGCGACTTCGCCCGGACCCACCCGGCGCTGGTCGTCAAGGGCGGCGTCATGGACGACAGGGCGCTGTCCGCCGAGGACGTCCGCGCCCTGGCCGACGTGGAGCCCCGCGAGGTACTGCTGGCCCGGCTGGCCGGAGCGTTCGCCGCCCCGATGCAGCAGTTCGCCGGCCTGCTCCAGGCCCTGCCCCGCAACTTCGCCTACGGGCTGTCGGCCCTCATCGAAAAGGGCGGGGCGACCGACGCCGCGCCCGCCGACGTCCCCCAGACCGACGCTCCGGCCGACGCGGCCGAGCCCACCACGGAAGAGAGCTGAATTATGGCAACCAAGGAAGAGATTCTCGATTCGATCTCGAGCATGACCGTGCTCGAGCTGAGCGAGCTCCTCAAGGAGTTCGAGGAGCGCTTCGGCGTGACCGCGGCCGCCCCGGTGGCCGTCGCTGCCCCCGGCGCCGGCGGCGGTGGCGCTGAGGCCGCCGTCGAGGAGGAGCAGACGGAGTTCGACGTCGTGCTGACCGCTGCCGGCGGCCAGAAGATCGCCGTCATCAAGGAGGTGCGCGCCCTCACCAGCCTCGGCCTCAAGGAGGCCAAGGACCTGGTCGAGTCCGCCCCCAAGGCCGTCCTCGAGAAGGCCAGCAGGGACGACGCCGAGAAGGCCAAGGCCGCCCTCGAAGGCGCCGGCGCCAGCGTCGAGCTCAAGTAGCACCGAGCGGCTGCGGGGCGTACCGGAGGCGATAGGGGTCGGGGGCCGGTCCCTATCGCCTCGAGAACCGTGGAGCGACCCCTATCGCCTGGCCGCCGGCGGCGGTTCTAGTCCGTCGCTCGGCCCCGGATGGTGGCAACACGGCCCGATCCGGTACGCTCCGTGGTCGATTTCCCACTCGAACCCGGTGTGGGGTTGACCGCAGGAGCGAACGGGCTTACCCTCCCACCAGCCTTTGGGCCCCCTGGATCGGCCTGCGTAGCCGTCCGGGTGGCACTGCCGTTCCGCGGGTTGTGTTTGCGCCTGCGGGGGCCTAGCATGGCTGGTTGCCGTGCGTCTGTGGTCCTGCCTCGCCGTCCTGTCGAGCGGTTCCGGCGCGCCCAGGCACGGCATGCTCGTCCCCGGCTTGGCCATGGCTCCCCGTTGCGTCCGCGTTACCCGGTCCCATGCCGACCGAACCCTTTGAGGAGTGATTCGTTGCCCACTCGCATCCGGGATCGGTACTCGTTCGCGAACATCGAGGAGGCCCTCGACCTCCCTGACCTCGTGGCGATCCAGCGAGAGTCCTTCCAGTGGTTCCTCCAGCAGGGACTGAAGGAGACCTTCGCCGACATCTCGCCCATCAAGGACTTCACCGAGACCCTGCAGCTCGAGCTGGAGTTCGACCCCGACGACGAGGACCTGCGGCCGCCGCCGAAGTTCTCCGTCGAGGAGTGCAAGGAGAAGGACATGACCTTCTCCGCGCCCATCTTCGTCCGCGCCCGCTTCGTCAACGCCACCACCGGCGAGATCAAGGAGCAGACGGTCTTCATGGGTGACTTCCCCATGATGACCGACAAGGGCACGTTCGTGATCAACGGGACCGAGCGGGTCGTCGTGTCCCAGCTCGTCCGGTCGCCCGGCGTCATCTTCGAGCCCGGCGAGCGCTACCGCCTCCGGAACCTGGCCAAGCACCAGCTGGTCAAGGGCACCATCCACCCCTACCGCGGCGAGTGGATCGAGTTCGACGTCGAGCAGAAGCCCGGCAAGGACGTGACCGCCGGCACCCGGGTGGCCCGCAAGCGCCGCCTCAGCCTGTTCGTGCTGCTGCGCGCCCTCGGCTACGACGAGGAGAACGCCCCCGGCTTCCTCGACGCGTTCGTGCGCGAGTTCCCCTTCCTCGAGGGCCAGTGGGAGAAGGACCGCGACCTCGCCCCCACCCAGGACGAGGCCCTGGTCGAGATCTACAAGCGGGCCCGGCCGGGCGAGCCGCCGTCGGTCGAGTCGGCGCGCGTCTACTTCCGCAACGCCTTCTTCGAGCCCCGCCGCTACGACCTGTCCCGGGTCGGCCGCTACAAGCTCGACCGCAAGCTCGGCAACGAGGTCGAGAAGCTCGCCGGCATGTTCCCGATGCTGGAGGAGCGCGGCCTCATCGACCGGCCCGAGCCCGGCCAGTCGGTGCTGAGCCGGTGCGAGGTGCTCGCCACCCTCACCTACCTGCTCCACCTCGTCAACGCCGAGCCGGGCTACCGCCTCGACGACCAGGACCACTTCGCCAACCGCCGCATCCGGTCGGTCGGCGAGCTGATCCAGAACCAGGTCCGCATCGGCCTGTCCCGCATGGAGCGGGTCGTGCGCGAGCGGATGACGACCCAGGACGTCGAGGCCATCACGCCCCAGACGTTGATCAACATCCGGCCGGTCGTCGCCGCCATCAAGGAGTTCTTCGGCACCAGCCAGCTCTCCCAGTTCATGGACCAGGTCAACCCGCTGTCGGGCCTGACCCACCGGCGCCGCCTGTCGGCGCTCGGCCCGGGCGGCCTGTCCCGGGAGCGGGCCGGCTTCGAGGTCCGCGACGTCCACTTCAGCCACTACGGCCGCATGTGCCCCATCGAGACGCCCGAAGGCCCCAACATCGGCCTCATCGGAGCGCTCTCCACCTACGCGCGGGTCAACGACTTCGGCTTCATCGAATCGCCCTACCGCAAGGTCGTCGAGGGCACCGTCACCAACGACGTCGTGTGGCTGACGGCCGACGAGGAGGAGGACTACGTCGTCGCCCAGGCCAACGAGCCGCTCGACGACAAGATGCGCTTCCGCAACGCCCGCGTGCTCGTGCGCCGGTCGCCGCAGGCCGCCACCCTCGAGAACCTGCGGGCGCAGCTCGAGCGGGAGAGCTACTTCGCCGCCACCACCGACATCTC